>JBLIJW010000133.1:0-5766 GCA_047636155.1 Flavobacterium sp.
CGGATTTATTGCTGATAAATATCTAGGATTTAGAAAAGCCATCGTCTTTGGAGGAATCATGTTGGTTTTAGGACATTTAGGAATGGCTTATGAAGGTAATGCAGCGACCCAATCTATTACTGGAGAAATTACCCGAGACAATGCCGCATTACAAATTTTTTATTTTTCACTTTCATTAATTATTGTTGGTGTTGGATTTTTAAAGGCTAATATTTCTTCACTTGTCGGAGAATTATATGTTGTAGGCGATAAAAGAAGAGATTCTGGTTTTACCATTTTTTATATGGGAATTAATCTTGGTTCGTTTTTAGCAACACTTATTTGTGTTTGGTTAGGCGAAACCTATGGCTGGAGTTATGGTTTTGGTGCAGCCGGAGTTGGAATGTTCTTTGGATTAATTACCTTTATATCTGGCAGAAAATTACTTATGGGTAATGGAGAACCAACTAACCCTGCATTTTTAGAAAAAAGAACTATCGGAATCAAAAATGAATATTTAATTTATTTCTTTAGCATTTTATCCTCACTTTTATTCTGGCAAATGGTTCAAAACCATGAAGCTGTTTCTATATCATTACAAATTGCTGGTGGAGCTTCATTTCTATACATAGTTTACTATGCAGTAACAAAATTAGATAAAAAAGCTAGAGAACAATTAATGGCATTAACTATTTTAATTGTTTTTACAATTGTATTCTGGGCTTTGTTTGAACAAGCATATACTTCTATGAACTTATTTGCAGACAGAATTTTAGATAGAAATATTTTTGGTTACGAAGTTTCTGCAGGACAATTTTTAAGTTTTAATGCATTGTTCATAATTTTACTTGCACCAGTTTTTGCATGGATTTGGCCAAGTTTAGGAAAATACAATCCAAATACTGCTGTTAAATTTGCTTTAGCATTAGCTTTAGTAGGTTTAGGTTTTGGTGCCTTAGTAATGGGAATTAATGTTTCTGGCGCAGGAAAAGTAGCAGCAATTTGGTTAATTTTAGCGTACTTCTTGCATACATGCGGCGAATTAAGCTTATCACCAGTAGGATTATCAGCAGTTACTAAATTATCTCCAGTTAAAATTGTAGGATTTATGATGGGTGTTTGGTTTTTAGCAACTGCAAGTTCTGAATTTATAGCATCTGTATTAGCAAATATTGCTTCAGTAGATACTTCCAATGGCTTAGCACCAGATTTAAATGTTGCGAAACAGAGTTACCTTAAATTATTTGAGTATTTATTTTATACCGGATTGGCCTTTGGCGCCTTATTATTATTAATATCTCCAATTATTAAAAAATTAATGCACGGCGTAGACAAAGAATTAAACAATTAATTATCCTATTTTTACAGACACACAAACCTTATAATTATGAATGAAAACTCAACTGACCAATTTTTCAAAAATCCCGTTTTAGGACATCCAGCAGGATTATTTGTTCTATTTTTTACCGAAATGTGGGAACGTTTCTCCTTCTACGGAATGCGTTCGCTTTTAATATTGTTTCTAACCGCATCTTATTCTGCTGGCGGTTGGGAATGGACAAGAGAAAACGCTTCTGCACTTTTTGGTTCTTATGTTGGTTTGGTATACTTATCTACTATGCTTGGTGGCTATTTTGCAGATAAAGTTATAGGGTTTCGTTGGGCAGTTGTAGTAGGTGCATTTTTAATGACTTTAGGTCATGCTTCTATGGCTATTGAAACCGAGTTTTCAATCTACCTTGGACTTATTTTATTGGTTTTCGGTAACGGATTTTTTAAGCCAAACATGACTTCAATTGTTTCTGAAATGTACAAGCACAGACCAGAAAAGAAAGATGGCGCATACACTTTATTTTACATGGGAGTAAATGCTGGAGCTTTCTTCGGTATTTTACTTTGCGGATATTTAGGAGAAAAAGTAGGTTGGAGTTACGGATTTGGTTTAGCAGGAATCTTTATGTTTTTCGGAACATTACAATTTTGGTTATCACAAAATATTTTTGGTGATATCGGGTTAAAACCAACTGCAGAAAGTAGAGCAAAATCAGAAGCAGAAGATACCGATACCAGAAACCCATTCTCAAAATTAGAATTAGCAATTATTGTAATTTGTTCTGTTTTAGGATTACTTTGGATTATTAATGATCCCGCATCTAAAATCTCAAATGGCGAAGTTAATATCTTTAGCTTTTTAGGAGAAAACGGAAATAATATTGCTATCGTTATGGCTTTGCTATTATTCTTGGTACTATTGATTAAGCGTTTAATGAAATATTCTACCATTACAAGAGAGAAATTAATTGCAGTAACCTTCTTTGCATTTTTAACTATTTTCTTTTGGGCAATATTTGAACAATCGCCTAATTCATTAACTATTTTCGCTAGTGATTATACCGATAGAGTATTGACAGGAAATTGGAGTACTTTTTTCTTATTTATTAACACTCTAATTACAGTCGTTCCTTTAGCAATTATAACTTGGGTTTTGTACTTGTTATTCAAGCAAACATTTAAAACATATGCTGTTGCCAATTTAATTTTAGCCACTAGTTTTGTCATTATTTGGATTATTGCAATTTGGATGCTATTAAGAGATTTCTACACAGCAGGATTTATCTCTTTTTCTGATGAAACCTTATCCATGTTAAAAATTGATAAAGTTACAAAAGCAATTACAGAAGTTCCAGCTACATGGTTTTCTACTTTAAATTCTTTATTTATTATTTCATTAGCACCATTATTTTCTAAATGGTGGGAAAGTAAATATAATCCTTCTGCGAATATGAAATACGGAATCGGAATGGGATTATTAGCACTTGGAATGGCTTGTGTAGCGGTTGGAGCAACAGGTATTGCACCAGGAGCAAAAACGGCATCCGTTAGTATGATTTGGTTGATTTTAGTTTACTTATTTCACACCATGGGAGAATTATGTATATCTCCAGTAGGATTGTCTTATGTGAGTAAATTAGTGCCTGCCAGAATGATTGCTTTTATGTTTGGCGTTTGGTATTTAGCTGTAGCAATTGGAATGAAAGGCGCAGGTAAATTTGGAGAGAACATTGATAAAATTGCAAATGAGCATGGTTTAAGTTATTTCTTTTGGATGTTAACTATCGTCTCAGTTGTTGTTGGTTTGATTTCAATTTTAATGACTCCAATCATTAAAAAATTAATGCATGGCGTTCGCTAATTTTGGCATTATTTTAGAACTATAAAAGAGGAAGTCGAAATGAATTAATCATTTTGATTTCCTCTATATATAAACATATTAATATGAAAAAGAAAATTGTATTATTATTTTTCCTTTTAGGATTAACAACAACACAAGCACAAGAAACCTTAACTTGGCATACCAATTTAGACAAAGCAATTGCTATTTCTAATGAAGAATCAAAACCAATTTTTATGTTTTTTACTGGAAGTGATTGGTGTGGTTGGTGCATAAGATTGCAGAAAGAAGTTTTTAAAACTCCTGAATTTGAAGCTTGGGCAAAAGAAAATGTAGTTTTATTAGAATTAGATTTTCCTAGAAGAACAATACAATCGGATGAACTAAGAATACAAAACGGAAATTTACAACAGTTTTTTCAGGTTGCTGGTTATCCAAGCATTTGGATAACGAAGGCGCAAACAATAGATGGGAAAACAAGTTTTGAAAAAATTGGAATGACTGGATATTTAGCTGGCGGACCAGCACCGTGGTTAGCAAATGCAGATACTATTTTGGCGAATTTTGTTCCAAATCCGAAACCAGAGATTAAAAACTCTTCTAAAAAGACAAAAAAGAAAGTAGCAGCAACTAATTGAATAATTAGTTCACAAGCCAAAATATCCCTTTTCCAAAGTTGAGTGAAAAGGGATATTTTTTTTACTACAGGTTTTCTTCCACAACTCCACATAAGATTTAAAATTAGAACCATCTGCAACAATAATTTCTGGTTGGTACAAATCTAACAACCTGTCTAAATTAATTTTAGGGGAATTCCGAATTATTATAATATCTGCAATTAATGTATTATCATAAACTGATTTTTCATCTATTACAAGGATTTTTTTATTCTTAAAATAATAAAGATTTGAAATAATTCTAACATCTGTAAGTTTGCAATTATTGGCAGTTTGATAGTTTGTAGTTAATATGTGTTTTTCTTTGCTTAAAGAATCGATTGGAGAAATAAAGCATTGTAAATTGCTACCTTTTCTTATAAGAAATTCGGAATCTCTATATTTTGAAAAAACGATGAATTGATTGGTTTGATTGGTATTCTTTTCGGATAAAAAATGTACCGATTGCAAAATTAAAACACTCACAAATCCAAGAACTAAGTATACAAATCGTGGTTTTTTAAAATATCCGAACCAAACTAAAATGAAGAAATAACTACTAAAAACTAAAATTAAAGAAAACGAAATATTTGTAAAAACTAATTGCTTGTAACTTGCGATATGATGAACTAACTCATTTAAATTATCTAATAAAAAATGTAGGATATTTAGCAATAAAGGAATCTTAATAGTAAAGAATGCCAAAATTCCGACAAGCAAACCAAATCCTAATAGAATCCCTAGAAACGGTAGAATTAATAAATTAGTGATAAAAAATAATCCGGTGGTTTGATGAAAGTAATACAAGCAAATTGGTAAAGTTGCCAACTGGGCGGCAAAAGAAACCACTACTATTTGATATAGTTTATCCAATACAAAGACTTTCGGACGAAACCAATTGTTAAAAATTGGTGTTAGGTAAACAATTCCGAAAACAGCAGAATAACTCAACTGAAATCCAACGTCAAAAATAAAATTGGGTTTAACCAATAAAATACAAAAGATAGACAATGCGAAAGTATTATAAATTGAATTTTCTCTATTTAAATAATTTGCAAAAGCAATAAAACTAAACATGGTAACTGACCTTAAAATGCTGGGCGACAAACCGGCAATTATTCCGAATAACCAAAGAAACATTAGCGTTACCACTAATTTAAAGGTCCTGAAATTTGGTGTGTTAGGGAAAGGTTTTAAAAGAAAAGTCAGTAGTATTAAAATAATTCCAACGTGCAAACCAGATACAGATAATATATGAATTGCGCCTGCAAACTGGTAATCTTTAATAACATCGTTGGCAACGTCTTGCTTTTGACCCAAAAGCAGTGCAGAAAAAATAGCTATTTCTGGCTTGGTCAAAACAGTATTAGATAGGTTTTTAATAATTCTGTTTCGAACATAATTAGCATAAAATAAAATACCTTTTGAACCTGATTGCTCTAAATATAAAGATTCAAAATCTGTATACAACTGCCCAAATATATATTTATGTTGCAAGTAATTTCCATAATCAAATTGAAATGGATTTTCTAAGATTTTATTTGGACTATAATTTTGCCCCAAATTAATGGTTTTTAACAAAGTAGAATCCATAATTTGGACTAACATTCTTCCGCTAACGTTCAAAGAATCGACACTGCTTATAGAAGCATAAAATCGTTGTCGTTTTTTACTGCTTTTTAATTGCTCTGTAAATTGCAATTTGATTTTGCAATTAGAAGTTTTAGATAATAAAATTTTAGAATAATTGTTCGCCGTGCTATTAGGACTATGAATGACAGTAGTTAAGCATCCTAAATTAAAAAATAGAATCAAGACCATTACAGAAAATATAGCGTGAATTTTCGAGTTTCTTTTGGATAAAAAGTAGGAAACAAAACTAAAAATGAGCACAAAAAATCCTGATGCAAAAACCAAGTTTGGTTGCAAATTTATGTAATGGGCAAAAACAATTCCCAA
>JBLIJW010000134.1:0-5743 GCA_047636155.1 Flavobacterium sp.
TCGACTTGATAATTTGCAGATAAATAATTCGAGTTTCCAGAAACTTTTAAAATGGTTTTCTTATGACTTTCAATTTGTATAAACTCCTTTTCAGTTACCCGAACACCTTTTTTTGCAAGAACAATAACTGGCTGCATAATTTCTTGCATAGATAATGTTCCAAATTTTTCATGAACTGCAAATATACCTGCAATTGTTCCGGGAATTCCAACAGACATTGCGCCTTCGATACTTAAATTTGGAATTATTTTGTTATTGGCATCTAAATACATTTTTTCGTTGGCTTTTGCAGGCGCTTTTTCTCGATAATCTAACGAACCAATTTCTCCAGAATTTAATCGATACACCATAAATCCACCGCCACCAATATTTCCGGCATAGGGATAACAAACTGCCAAAGACAATTCTGTTGCAACCATTGCATCAAATGCATTTCCGCCCTTTTTTAAAATGGCAACTCCAATTTCTGAAGCTTCTTTTCTTGCAGAAACTACTGCAGCCGATTCAAATACTTCTTCTTTTTGTTGGCATAAAGCGTTTACAGAAAAAGTAAAAAAAAGCAGAATAATAAATTTAGAATTCATAGTACTTTATAAATTTTGGTGTAACTCAGTAGTTTTTAATACACAAAATTCTTGTAATTCGGCAAAAAAACTATGGAACTCAGATTCAAATTCCGTATAAAATTGTTGCACTTCAACGATTGCTTCCTGCATGTGAACGCGATGTTTTGTTCGGTAATCCATTTGATTTAAAATAATTTCTAAACCGTTTAAACTCTGGTACTGTAGTAACCAATTTTGTTGCACCATGTGAACCATCATCCGTTTTATTTTATCGGGCAAAAGAGAATGATGTGATTTTAGCAAAGTATAAAAATCTTGAATATAATTTTCGAGCTTTTTATCGGAAAATTGATGAAAGTTTTTTGCTAAAAAATGATCGTACACAATATCCATAATAACACCAGAATAATGACCATATTTTTCGTGTAATCTATGTTTGCTTAATCTATAGGTTGGATGCATATCCGTAAAATGATCAATTTCACGATGCAACAAAATACCTTTTTGCATTTCTTTCGGATAGTCTAAATATTTTTTACCACGAATTACATCCGAAATAAAATTTCCGATTTTTAAAAGGTCGTTTTCACCAGAAAGATAAATATGTGCTAAAAAATTCATTCGCCTAATTTAATAATATAAATCATGATTTTTCAATTATATTTGTGTCACTTTAAAATAATTTAGTAAAATTTAATTCATATAAATGACTTTAATCAAATCTATATCAGGAATTCGTGGCACAATTGGGGGTAAAGTTGGAGATAATTTAACTCCTTTAGATGCCGTAAAATTTGCCTCTGCCTATGGAACTTTTTTAAAAAACCAGCAACCAAATAAAAAACTCAAAGTAGTAATAGGTCGCGATGCCAGAATTTCTGGACTAATGATTCATAATTTGGTTCAAAATACATTGGTTGGTTTAGGAATTGACGTTATTGATTTAGGTTTATCTACAACTCCAACTGTAGAAATTGCCGTACCGATGGAAAAAGCCGACGGCGGAATTATTTTGACCGCTTCACATAATCCAAAACAATGGAATGCCTTGAAATTATTAAATTCTAAAGGCGAATTTTTATCTGGTTCAGAAGGCGAATTAATTTTAGAAATCGCCGAATCCGAAAGTTTTGATTTTGCAGATGTTGATAATTTAGGCGAAATTACGATTAATGATTCCTACATGGATATTCATATTGATGAAGTTTTAAATTTGTCTTTAGTAGATGCCGAAGCCGTTTCCAAACGAAAATTTAAAGTAGTTGTGGATGGTGTAAATTCTTCTGGCGGAATTATTATCCCAAGATTATTAGAACAAATGGGCGTAGAAGTAGTAAAATTGTACTGTGAACCAAACGGACATTTTCCTCATAATCCAGAACCTTTAAAAGAACATTTAGTCGATATTTGTAAATTAGTTTTAGAAGAAAAAGCCGATTTCGGAATCGTGGTCGATCCAGATGTAGATCGTTTGGCTTTCATTTCTAACGATGGCGAAATGTTTGGCGAAGAATATACTTTGGTTGCCTGCGCAGATTATGTTTTAAGCAAAACATCAGGAAATACTGTCTCCAACATGAGTTCGTCACGTGCTTTACGAGACATTACCAACAAGCACAACGGAAGTTACGAAGCCAGCGCAGTTGGCGAAGTAAATGTTGTCGAATTAATGAAGAAAAATAACGCCATAATTGGCGGCGAAGGAAACGGCGGAATTATTTATCCCGAATCCCATTATGGTCGCGATAGTTTAGTTGGCGTTGCTTTGTTTCTAACACATTTGGCAAACTTAGATACAACTGTGGCGGATTTACGTGCAAGTTATCCGCAGTATTTTATGAGCAAAAATAAAATAGAATTAACGCCACAAATTGATGTAGATGCTATTTTGGAAGCTATGACAAGCAAATACAAAAACGAGCAAATTACAACTATCGACGGTGTAAAAATTGATTTTGCCGACAATTGGGTACATTTAAGAAAATCTAATACTGAACCAATTATTCGAATTTATACTGAAGCTGCAACGCAAGATCTAGCAGATAATTTGGCACATAAAATCATTGCCGAAATTAAAGAAATTGCAGGAATTTAGTATTTTTAGAAACAGCAATTCTATCTTTTATCCGCCAATGCAATTCCCGCTTTCCGTTTTATATGCCAAAAAAAAATCGGCAGGATATCGCTTTAATCGGGGGTAAAAACCCAAATGTTATCGCTTCTTTATAAATGTAAGAAAAACCAATTTCGTACCTTCGCAAAAACAAATCAAAATGATTGCAACCCAAACCAAAACCGAACTAGAACTTTATTTCGAAACTTTTCGAAAAAACATTATCGGAATTGACCAAACGTTTCAATCACCATACGGAGAAAAAAAAATAATTTACACCGATTGGACGGCCAGCGGAAGATTATACCGACCAATCGAAGAGAAATTAACCAATCAATTTGGACCTTTTGTCGCCAACACACATACCGAAACTACCATTTCTGGTACAGCAATGACTTTGGCATACCACGAAGCAAGAAAAATCATTAAAAAACACGTAAACGCAAGTGAAAATGATGTTTTAATTAATGACGGAACAGGAATGACTGGCGTGGTAAATAAATTCCAACGAATTTTAGGACTTCGAATTGCAGAGAATCTAAAGGAATTTGCAACCATTCCAGATGCGATAAAACCGGTAGTTTTTATTTCGCATATGGAACATCATTCTAATCAAACCTCTTGGTTAGAAACAATTGCAGATGTTGTTGTAATTCCTGCTTGTGATAAAGGTTTAATTAGTTTAGAAAATTTGGCTAAGTTGTTACAAGTTTATGAAAATAGAGTATTTAAAATAGCATCTATAACTTCATGTTCCAATGTTACGGGAATTATTACACCGTACCACGAAGTTGCAAAATTAATGCACCAAAATAATGGTGTTTGCTTTGTAGATTTTGCCTGTTCTGGTCCGTATGTTAAAATTGACATGCATCCAGATGATGAAAGTTATTTGGACGCCATTTTCTTTTCTCCGCACAAATTTCTTGGCGGTCCAGGAACTTCTGGCGTTTTAATTTTTAATAAAAATTTATATAAAAATAACGTTCCTGATTGTCCTGGTGGCGGAACCGTTTCTTGGACAAATCCTTGGGGCGATCATAAATATATAGATAATATTGAAGATCGCGAAGATGGCGGAACTCCAGGATTTTTGCAAGTTATCAAAACTGCACTAGCCATTCAGCTGAAAGATAAAATGGGAATTGATAATATTTTGAATCGCGAACATGAGTTACTAAAAATTATTTTCGATACTTTAGAACCTATAGAAAATTTAAAAATTCTCGCACCAGATGAAAAACAACGGTTAGGAGTTTTCTCTTTTTATATTGACGATTTACATTTTAATTTAGGTGTTAAATTATTAAACGATAAATTCGGAATCCAAACTCGCGGTGGTTGCAGTTGCGCAGGAACTTATGGTCATTTTTTATTGCACGTAGATCAAGAAATGAGTAACGATTTAATCTGTCAAATATCTTCTGGAGATTTGATACGAAAACCAGGTTGGATGCGGATGTCGGTTCATCCTACTACAACCAATGAAGAAATTTTATTTGTTTGTGAAAGTATAAAACAAGTGGCGGCTAATTTTAAAAATTGGCAAATAGATTATCAATATAATAATCAAACCAACGAGTTTGAACACAAACACCAAACTAACAGCACCAAACTTATGGTTGCAGACTGGTTTAGTAATTCTTAATAAAATTTAAATGGATAACAATTTTGTTCTCATTGCTATAATTGTAGTAACAGTTCTTTTTAGCTACAAAGGATTTCAAGACCAACTATTTTTTAGAAAATACGAATTTCATATAGGTAGTATTTTATCTGGTGAACAAATTAGAATGATTTCTTCTGGATTTTTGCATGCAGATATTGCACACTTGGCATTTAACATGATTGCATTATATTCGTTCGCAACTGTGGTTATTGCCTATTTTGGATGGTTATTTTTCTTAATCATATATTTCGGAAGTTTACTTCTAGGAAATATCATAACCTTTATTTTTGAAAAAAATAATTATAGTTATAGAGCGATTGGCGCTTCTGGTGCAGTTACCGGAATTATTTATTCTGCTATTTTATTAGTTCCTTTTCAAGATGTTTATTTATTTTTTATACCAATAGGAATTCCCGCTTATATTTTTGGATTTATCTATCTACTTTATTCCATATATGGTATGAAGTCAAAGTCAGATAATATTGGCCATACCGCACATTTTGGTGGCGCAATTGCTGGTTATATATTTACTATTGCAAAATTGCCAAGTTTGCTTTTTAATAGTACTTGGATTGTAATTTTACTTGGCGTACCGATAGTAATTTTATTTGTACTTGCAAAAACAAAGAAATTATAAATGGCACAGAATTTGAAAATTGTGGATTTATAAACACAAACCAAACAATAACAACATGAAAAAAATCACATTTTCCGTACTATTAGCTTTTGTTGCTATAATTACGCAAGCGCAAGACAATCAAAAAATAACGCCTCAAATTGCTGTTTCAGGACAAGGAATTGTAAAAGTTACTCCAGATCAAGCTTCTATTCAATTTTCGGTTCAAACAAAAGGAACAAATGCGGCAGAAATTAAGAAACAAAATGATGTTGCAGTAGATAAAGCTTTAACTTTTATAAAAACGTTAAAATTGCCTAAGCAAGATGTTTTGACAAAACAAGTGAGTTTAAATCCTAGTTATGATTATAACCAAAAAAAGCAAAATTTCGTTGCTTTACAAACTATTCAAATTGAATTAAAAGATTTAAGCAAATACGAAGAATTAATGATTGGATTGGTAAATGCAGGTGTTAATCAAATTGATAAAGTAGAATTCAAATCGAGTAAAATAAAAGATTTAGAAACCGAAGCTAGAAAATTAGCAATTCTAGATGCAAAGAAAAAAGCCAACGATTATGTGAGTGTTTTGGCAGGTCAAAAAGTAGGAAAAGCATTAATGATTATTGATAATTCTTCAGGATATTCACCGCAACCAAGAGTTTTTTCTTCTATGGCGATGAAAATGGAGGATAGTTCAAACCAAGAAACTTTAGCAGTTGGAGAAATGGATGTTCAAATAAATGTTTCTGTTACTTTTTCTTTGGAATAAAATTTAC
>JBLIJW010000135.1:0-5603 GCA_047636155.1 Flavobacterium sp.
TTTCTACTGTATATTCTATTCTCATGAAAATACGAGCCGGTAAGTTTTGATTTCTGCAACGAAGGTATATTGAACTCCTCATCAAGCGAGTAATGTTAATTATTCATTCACAAATTCTAAGTTGCTGTAGTGCTATAATTCTCCATTCCATTTTTAAATTTTATCAAATTTAGTAGTTCAAATTACTCCGAATTATTTAATTATAAGTTAGATGTTAACAATCTACTTTTTGGGTCTTTAATCAACAAAAAATGGTTAAATTTGCCAGCGTAACCCTACAAAAAGGAGACTATGAAGATATCATATAATTGGCTTAAACAATTTTTACAAATAGATTGGGAGGCACAAAAAACAGGTGAATTATTAACTGATTTAGGTTTAGAGGTAGAGGGTATCGAAACCAAAGAGTCTATTAAAGGAAGTTTAAAAGGCATTGTTGTTGGTAAAGTATTAACTTGTATACAACACCCAAATGCCGACAGATTAAAAATTACAACTGTAGATTTAGGATCTGGAGAACCTTTGCAAATTGTTTGTGGAGCACCCAATGTGGCTGTTGGACAGAGAGTACCTGTAGCAACTATTGGTACCACTTTGTATGATGACAAAGGAGAAGGTTTTAAAATAAAGAAAGGAAAAATTAGAGGCGAGGAAAGTCATGGGATGATTTGCGCTGAAGACGAATTAGGTCTTGGTTCTGGTCATGACGGTATTATGGTTTTGAATGATGACGTAAAAATAGGCGCTTCTGCTGCAGAAGTTTTTAATATAGAAATAGACGAAATTTTTGAAATTGGATTAACTCCGAACAGGTCAGATGCAATGAGTCATTATGGTGTGGCCAGAGATTTACGTGCAGGTTTAATGCAACAAGATATCAATTTAGAGTTTATTTCTCCTTCTGTAAGTGATTTTCATGTAGACGAAAGAACCTTGCGTTTTGATGTCGAAGTGGATCGCAAAGAGCAAGCTCCAAGATATTGTGGAATAACAATTACAGATGTAACTGTAAAAGATTCGCCAGAGTGGATTCAAAATAAATTAAAAGCAATTGGTTTAACTCCTAAAAATAATATTGTAGACATCACAAATTATGTTTTGCACGAACTAGGGCAACCATTGCACGCCTTTGATGCCCAAAAAATTAAGGGAAATAAGATTCTCGTAAAGACACTTAAAGAAGGTACAAAATTTACTACTTTAGATGAGGTGGAAAGAAAATTATCTTCTGAAGATATTATGATTTGTGATGCCGACTCTAATCCGCTGTGTATTGCTGGAGTGTTTGGAGGAAGTAAGTCTGGAGTTACAGAAAATACGACATCAATTTTTTTAGAAAGTGCATATTTTAATCCAATTTCGGTTAGAAAAACCGCAAAAAGACATGCGTTAAATACAGATGCTTCATTTCGTTTTGAGCGAGGTATCGATATTAATATGACAGAGTATGCATTAAAACGTGCGGCTTTATTAATTAAAGAATATGCTGGAGGAAAAATGGGATCTGATGTTTCAGATTTTTATCCAGAAAAAATTGAAGATTATCAAGTTTTTTTATCGTATAAAAATTCGTATCGATTAATTGGACAAGAGATTCCAAAAGACACCATCAAGAAAATTTTAGCTTCCTTAGAGATTAGAATAAATAGTGAAACTGAAGGAGGTTTAGGCTTAACTATTCCTTCATATAGGACCGATGTACAGCGAGAAGCAGATATTATCGAGGAAATTTTAAGAGTTTACGGCTATAATAATATTGAGTTTTCTCATAAATTAAATACTTCAATTTCTTTTGATTTTAACAAAGAAACTAAAATTGAAAATGTTGTGGCCAATCAGTTGACGGCTTTAGGTTTTAATGAGACCATGGCAAATTCTTTAACCAAGCCCGAATATGCAACATTATCAGAGAATATTAATGAAGAAGCAAATGTAGAAATGCTCAATCCGTTAAGTAACGATTTAAAGGTGATGCGTCAATCTTTGTTGTTCAGCGGTTTAGAGTCTGTAGCATACAACATCAATAGAAAAAACACCTCATTAAAGTTTTATGAGTTTGGGAAAACGTATCATAAATACAATGAAAAATACCAAGAAGATAAACATCTTACTTTGTTCGTTACTGGAAATAGAACAAGTGATAGTTGGAGAAAAGAAAAGAAAACTTCAGATTTCTTTTACTTAAAAGGAATTATTACAAGTATTTTACATCGATTAGAAATTAATAAACTAAAAACATCACCAACCAAACAAGATATTTATTCTGAAGGAATTACCTTGAGTTTAGGGAAAATGAAGTTGGTAGAATTTGGCGTTGTAAAAAGAGGTTTGTTAAAAGAATTCGGAATAAAAAAAGAAGTATTATTCGCAGATTTTAATTGGGATACCATTTTAAAATTAGCAGGTAATAAAAAAATGAAAGTAGTTCCACTCTCTAAATTTCCACCTGTAAAAAGAGATTTAGCTTTGCTACTAGATGTAAAAACGGAATTTCAGGAAATTTATAACTTGGCTTTTCAGTCAGAGAAAAGCGTATTAAAAGAAGTAGATTTATTTGATGTGTATGCAGGAGATAAATTGCCTGAGGGTAAAAAATCGTATGCTATTAGTTTTTTAATACAAGATGAAACACAAACGTTGGCTGACAAACAAATAGATAAAATAATGCAAAAACTGCAGCAAACATTCGAGAAGAATTTAGATGCAGTTTTAAGATAAAATTAATACAATAATGTGTTAATTTTGCAAGGTGATAATTATACAATTACACGGACAAAAAAACCAACATATTTAAGTGTACAAACTAACAATACGCCCATTTTTATTTTTATTTGACCCAGAGAAAGTTCACTATTTTACTTTTTCTTTGATTCGGATTTTATGTAAGATTCCTTTTGTGCCCTCAATTTTTAGAAACTTATATCAATTCAACGACAAGAAGCTAGAACGTAATTTATTCGGTTTGCATTTTAGAAGTCCCGTAGGTTTGGCTGCTGGTTTTGACAAGAATGCAGTTTTGTACAATGAGCTTGCAAATTTTGGATTTGGTTTTATAGAAATTGGTACGATCACACCAAAAGGACAAGCTGGAAACCCAAAGAAAAGATTATTTCGTTTAAAAGATGATGAAGGAATCATCAATCGAATGGGTTTTAATAATGCGGGAGTAGAAGCTTCTATTAAAAATTTAAAAAAGAACAAGCACAAAGTAATTATTGGTGGAAATATAGGTAAAAATACAGACACAGATTTAGATGGGTACACCAAAGATTATTTAGAAGTTTTTAAAGAATTACATCCTTTTGTAGATTACTTTGTATTGAATATAAGTTGCCCAAACGTAGATAGCCATGCAAAATTAAATGATAAAGAGTATTTATTTGAATTGATTACTGCCTGTCAGAAACAAAATAATATATTTCAAATTAAAAAACCAATTTTAATAAAAATTGCTCCAGATTTGAACAATGCACAGCTAGACGAAATTATAGCATTGGTTGCGGAAACAAAGATTGATGGTGTAATTGCCTCCAATACGTCTACAACAAGAGATAACTTAAAAGTGTCTAAACAACGTTTAGAGGAAATAGGCAATGGTGGTATTAGTGGTCAACCCATAAAGAATCAAAGTACAAAGGTCATAAAATACTTAGCAGATACCTCTAACAAATCTTTTCCAATTATTGGGGTAGGAGGAATTCACTCTGCCGAAGACGCAATAGAGAAACTAAACGCAGGTGCAGATTTAGTTCAAATTTATACTGGTTTCATATACGAAGGACCAGGCTTGATAAAGAAGATTAACAAGGCCATTTTGAAAAGGCAATTTTCTCAACCTCAACAATTATAACGTATAAAATTTCTTCAATATACGATACCGCTCGTTAGTAAAAACTTTCAGGGATTTTAAACCTAAATAGAGCTCTATACTATAATTTTCAAACAGTATACTTGCTGCAACCCTAACTGACGGCACTTAAAATTGAGGACAAATAAGACTCTAAAGGAGCAAAACTTTTTACTTTTAATGCTTTTATTCATAAATTAACTTATGAATTAAGGGGAATACTCTATAAAAAATAGGCTGTGATTTGCAGCTAAAGCTACCTTACCAATTTAAAAGGCCACATAAAGATAAATTGGTACTGTGCTAGATGTATTTTTTTTACTTTATTAATCTCTCAATAATTTTTGCAGATGAAAGGGCTAATGGAATTCCGCCACCTGGATGCACACTGCCTCCACAAAAATAAAGATTTTTATATTGAGAAGAGAAATTTTTATGACGGAAAAAAGCCGCAAACCTGCTGTTGCTTGAAGTTCCGTACAAAGAGCCTTTGAATGAAGATGTTTTGTCTTGTATGAGTTGTGGTGTTAGCTTTTCTTCAAATACAATGTGATTCTCAATATCTTCTCCTAAGTTCCTTGAAATCTTTGCTATGATATTTTTTCTAGCTATTGCAACCATTTGGTCCCAGTCCTGACCATAAACAGAAGGCACGTTAATCATTACAAACCAATTTTCCTTTCCTTTAGGTGCATCTTCTTTAATCTGTTTACTTGTAATATTAATATAAACAGTAGGATCTTCATAGATTGTTTTGGAATCAAAAATGTGTTCAAATTCTGTTTTGTAATCTTCTGTAAACATAATATTATGCACATCTAATTCAGGAAAATTTTTATCAATTCCCCAATAAAAAATGAGTGCAGAGCTTGATCGCTCTTGTGCATCTACTTTTTTTAACTTTTTAGCTGAGGGTAGAAGTTTTTCGTAAACGGTGTGAATATCTGCATTGCATACAACAATTTCAGCATCATAATTTTTTTCTTTGGTTTCTGCACCCTTCACTAAATTATTTTGTGTTTGAATGCGAGTAACTTCCTGATTAAAATGAAATTCAACGCCAATTTCTTTTGCTAGTTTTACCAAACTATTCGTAATCTCATGCATTCCACCTTTTGGTAAATAAGCACCTAATTCGAATTCCAAATGCGGAATTATATTTAAAATACCAGGTGCTTTATAGGGGTTAGATCCATTGTAAGTGGCATATCTATTTAACAGTCGAATGGTTTTCGTATCATTAAAAGCACTTTCGTTCACTTGATTCATAGAGCTAAATATGTTCAAAAAAGGCAATTTCACAATAGAAGTTAAAGTGGCAATAGAGAGAAATGAACCTATTTTATGAAGCGATTTATTTAAGAACTGCTCTTCTGTTGCTTCGTAAATAAATTTACTTTTTTTAAGGTGTTTTTTTATTTGTGCTGCAGAGTCTGTAGTTTTTCTTTCAATTTCATCTGCAAAAATAGCGATGTCTGCGTTTGCTGAAATTCTAGTCCCATCTTCATAAAAGTAATTACATAATATTTCTAGTTGGTCGTAGTTGAAATAATCAGTAGATTTCTTCCCAGAAAGTTCAAAGAGTTCAGTTACTAAATTGGGCATTGTAAAAAGCGAAGGACCAGCGTCGAATCTAAACCCATTTCCACGAAATTGGGTAAGTTTGCCTCCAGGGTATTCATTCTTCTCAAGAACTTGAACGGCATAGCCTTTATTTTGCAGTCGAATCGCCGATGCAATACCACCAATTCCAGCA
>JBLIJW010000136.1:0-5590 GCA_047636155.1 Flavobacterium sp.
TTTTTTATTAAATTAATTCTGTTAAAATTTATATATTTTATAAAAATATAAACGACTTTACTTTAGTAAGCTTGAGAAAGCAAATTGCCATGGTTTTGCAAGATGTATTTTTATTTGCAGATACAATTTTAAATAATATTACTCTAAACCATCCAGAAATTACAGAAGAAACAGTTGTTGCGGCAGCAAAAGAAATTGGCGTTCACGAATTCATTATAAACTTACCAAATGGATACCATTATAATGTAAAAGAACGCGGCGTAATGTTATCTTCTGGCCAACGCCAACTAATTGCGTTTTTAAGAGCTTATGTTAGTAATCCAAGTATTTTAATTTTAGATGAAGCTACTTCTTCTATAGATTCTTATAGTGAAGAATTAATTCAAACTGCAACAGAAACTATTACCAAAAACAGAACTTCTATAGTAATTGCACATCGTTTAGCCACTATAGTAAAAGCAGATAAAATACTAGTAATGGATATGGGTGAAATTGTAGAAATGGGAACGCACGCCCAACTTTTAGAGATTGATGGCGGATTTTACAAAAATTTATACGATTCTCAATTTTCAGTAGAAGTGTAGTTCGTCCTTAATTTTAACTCGATTAAAAAGTATTGCTTGTCCATTTTTATCAATTAAAATAAATGCTTAATTTCGCTAATTCAAAATACACAATTTTTGGAACATAAATTTAAATACATTTTTATAAAAAATAATCAGAAATGAAATACGACATTATAGTTTTAGGAAGTGGTCCAGGCGGTTATGTAACTGCAATTCGCGCTTCACAATTGGGGTTTAAAGTTGCTGTTATAGAAAAAGAAAGCCTTGGTGGAGTTTGCCTAAATTGGGGTTGTATTCCTACCAAAGCATTATTAAAATCAGCTCAAGTTTTTGATTATTTAAAGCATGCTTCGGATTACGGATTAACAGTGACCGAATTTGATAAAGATTTTTCTGCTGTAGTAAAACGTTCTCGAAATATTGCAAGCGATATGAGTAAAGGTGTTCAGTTTTTGATGAAAAAAAATAAAATTGACGTTATTATGGGTTTTGGAAAACTAAAACCAGGTAAAAAAATCGTAGTAACAGATGCTGATAAAAAAGAAACAGAATATAGCGCAGATCATATTATTATTGCAACTGGTGCTCGTTCTCGTGAATTACCTAATTTGCCACAAGATGGTAAAAAAGTAATTGGTTACCGTTTAGCAATGACTTTAGCAGAACAACCAAAATCAATGATTGTAGTTGGTTCTGGCGCAATTGGAGTTGAATTTGCACATTTTTACAATTCTATGGGCACAAATGTTACTGTTGTAGAATTCATGCCAAATATCGTTCCTGTAGAAGACGAAGACATTTCGAAACAAATGGAACGATCAATGAAAAAAGCAGGAATCACTATTATGACGTCTTCTTCTGTTGAACGAATAGATACATCTGGAAACGGCGTAAAAGCATTCGTAAAAACTGCCAAAGGCGAAGAAGTTTTAGAAGCAGACATTATTTTATCTGCAGTTGGTATTAAAACAAACATTGAAAACATTGGTTTAGAAGATGTAGGAATTGCCACCGATAAAGATAAAATCTTAGTAAATGCTTTTTCTCAAACTAATATTCCTGGCTATTATGCGATTGGTGATGTTACACCAGGTCAAGCTTTGGCGCATGTTGCATCTGCAGAAGGAATTAATTGCGTAGAAAAAATCAAAGGTTTACATGTTGACCCAATTGATTATGGCAATGTTCCTGGTTGTACTTATGCAACACCAGAAATTGCATCTGTTGGAATGACAGAAAAACAAGCAAAAGAAAAAGGATACGATATCAAAGTTGGTAAATTCCCGTTTTCGGCATCTGGTAAAGCAAAAGCTGCTGGTACGCCAGATGGTTTTGTAAAAGTAATTTTTGATGCAAAATATGGTGAATGGTTAGGTTGTCACATGATTGGTGCTGGTGTAACCGATATGATTGCAGAAGCAGTTGTTGCAAGAAAATTAGAAACTACTGGCCATGAAATTTTAAAATCAATACATCCACATCCAACAATGAGTGAAGCCGTGATGGAGGCAGTTGCAGCTGCTTACGACGAAGTTATTCATTTATAACCTCGAGTTAAAAATATTTAGTAAAAGAAAAAATACTAAATAAAACAAGTAGAACTTAAATCCGTTTAGAGAAATCTAAACGGATTTTTTTATTAATATTTATAAACACAGTTATATAACTGATACTAATACTTGCAAATTATGCAGATTAAATAAGAAGTCACCGCTGACTAGTAGAAATTAATTTACTCATCTAAATACTTTAATTATGAAACAAAAATTATAATCTAAAAACTTTTTGATGTTACTCTTTTTTATTCTGCTGTCAAATTTTAATCAAGCTTTAAATATTAGACCGGTTGTTAATTTCGTTCTTTTTTCTTCTATAGGGGCAGTATTTAATACTGTAATATCTCATTTAACAGAAAATTTTGGAACCAATGGAGGTTTTAGTACTGGTTTTGGAAATGTTATAGGTGTAATGCATGAAGTAGATGGAACAACTGCTCAATAGGCTGCCGATTTAACTTTGACTTATAATGAACTTAAAAGTGCTATCCCAAATTATTTCTCTGCATCTTCATTAGGTAACTTACAAGCACTCACTGCTGGGATATATTCAATTCCAAATACCGCAACTTTAACTTAAAATTAATCTTAGATGCACAAAACAATCCTGATGCTATATTTGTTATTAAAATAAATAGAGCTCTTTTTACAAGTACCTATGCTCAAAAATTACTTCTTAATGGTGCTCAAGCTAAAAATGTATTTTGAAAAAATGACGAAAGTGTTTTGATTAATGATTATTCTGAATTTAAAGGAACTATTATTTGTAACAATGAGCTGATGATTTACTTACTGGTGTTCAATTACAAGGTAGAGCTAGTACTACAACTGGTGCTTTAAGTGCATCGGCAATAACATCAACGATGACTTTAGGATGTGGAAATTTGGGATTAAATCAAAATACTACTGGCATTAAAATAGCTACTTTTTATCCAAATCTATTTAGTTTTGTTGTTAATATCATTTAAAATGTTGAAAACTAAATAAATAAAAGGAAATTTAACTCTTGATGCGCAATGTGATCCTAGTGCTGTATGAGTTTTTCAAACTGCTTCTGTTTTAACAGTGGGAATTGCTGGACCAACTGACACTAAAAGTATTGTATTAGCAAATGATGCATTAACAAAAAATGTAATTTGGTATGTAGGAAGTACTGCAACAATTCTTAGCGCTGATAGTGGAATAATGGTTGGAACGAATATCGATAATGTAGATGTATCATTATCAACTGCTGGCTTACATCTCAAACGGTATAGAATGGAAGAGCAATATTTCTTATTACTTCTGTAACTATGGTAAATAATACAATCAATGATCCTCAATAATAAATTAAATTTTCTATTATGAAAATATTTAAAACTTAAATTATGAAACGTAAAAATATAATAACTGTTATTTTTCCGAATGCGAGAATAATAAATCAGAATTGGTTACAAACTTTCTTTAGTTTATAAATGTTTAAATAATTTATCTGACAAGAAAACAATATACAAAACCATCGTGTTTGTTTGGTGTAGCTGCTAAAACAAATTTCAATTTCTATGATGGCTCAACTCAGATATTGAATACCAATTTTATTCTACCTGCGGCATTTTGTAATGAAAATAATATAGGTTTATTTCCTGCTGCTAATATCGAATATCATAAACCTGATTTAAGATTTGGATTTATTTTGCAAGCTGGATATAGTAGCCGACAAGGAGATTTTAATGAAGTAATAACTCCATGTAATTGTCCTGCAGATTTAAATACCAAACTTAGTTATAATACAATTGAACCAAGCTTACGTTTTGCTCCTTTTAAATCAAATTTCTATCTATATAATGGCCAAGAATTGCTTTTAATCAAAACAAATCATTTACATACGAGCAAAAAACAAATTCTAATTTTTCTCGACAAATACAAAATCCAAATATAATAAGTGATATTAGTGATATTAATAAAACAATTATCTCAATGCAAATTGGATTAGGTTATGATATTCCTTTAAACACAACGATTAGCAAAACGCAATTGGTATTATCTCTATTTTTATCTTATCATCATTATTTTGGACAAAATCCTAGAAACACAGAAACCTGGAATGTAAATACATTGAGAGCTGGATTTGTATTGAAATTAGGACAAGGTCATTTAATAGAAAATCCAAATGATGGAGAAGTTACTTTTTTAATCAATCCATCTACAAATCTTAAATCTGTAAAAATAGTAAGAGAAGTATTTCCAATTCGTAACCTTATCTTTTTTAATTCAAATTCTAATGAAATTCCTAGTAGATATTTTTTATTAGATAAAAATGAAGTTAAAAATTTCAAAGAAAAAAAAGTACAATTTAATACTTCTAAGAATATATCAGGAAGATCTGAACGTCAAATGCTTATTTATTATAATATTTTGAATATTCTAGGTGACAGAATGGTAAAAAATCCAAGTACCACTATTACATTGGTAGGTTCTACTGAAACTGGTCGTGAAGATGGATTGATTATGGCTAAAAATGTAACAAACTATTTAGTTACAACACTTGAAATAAATGAAAATAGAATTGCAGTTGAAGGAATAGAAAAACCTAAAAATTCATCAGAAATTAAAAATGGAGTTCGCGAACTTGAAGCATTGAAAGAAGGTAATAAAAGAGTAACAATTGTGAATGATTCTCCTGTTTTATTAATAGAATTTCAAAGTGGAAAAGATGCGTCTGAAAGACCAATTGAAATTGTTACTGGTAATGAGACGATTAATGGTGATGTTGCTTTTAATGTAGCTGGAGCAAAAAAAAGCATTAAGTTCTTGGTCACTACAGATAGAAGATAAAAAAGGTAAATCACAAAGTTTTAGTTCATTTACAGAAGAACAAGTTGGTTTGCCTAAAAAATCGATAATTAATAAGAAGATGATTATTTAGCAATAATGAATATAACTACTATTTCTGGTAAAACTATTATTCAAGGAAATACAATTCATTTAAAACCATAAACTGCAACAATTATAATAGAAAGTATTCGATTCAGTGTTATTTATGAATACAATGAATCTAAATCGATAGTTATTCATGATAAATATATAACCAAATTAGTTGCTCCTAAAAGTTTGAAAAACTTAACAGCTTTTTTTTCAGGTTATTAAGGATACAATTGAAGAAGTTGATTAAAACAAAAATATTTCATTAGCTAAATGAAATTAAAAATTATTTTAGAAAAAAGTCTAGTTGCTTCATGTAAAAATGATGTAACATTTGAAGTTAGTAGTGAAAATCAAAATTAAAATTTAACTCTTTTGAGAATAAATATACCGAAGCACGATTTTATAACAGAACTGTTATTATAGATATAACAAAATAAATTTTAAAAATCCGTTTAGAAATTCTAAACGGATTTTTTATTTCTTAATTAATTTGAAACGAAAAGGCAAAAATTATAATTGTTAGAAAAATCTAATTTCAAAATCCAATATCTAACTGTGAGTTCA
>JBLIJW010000137.1:0-5542 GCA_047636155.1 Flavobacterium sp.
ATGGAATCGTATTTAAAATTCATGAATCAATTGGATTTACCAGAGGAGAAAAAAGAATTAATTCTATGGAAAAATGCTGCTGCTTTATTTAAAATAGATGTAAACGAACTTAAATAAAAGTTTTTAGTAAGGATAAAGATGCTGAAAATCAAAATAATCCGATGGTTTTTTTTTCGATTAAAAAGCTTGTTATTTATATTTAAAAAACGACAACTAAAAGCCACAAAACGTTTTATTATTTCCGAAAAATATTTTACATTTGAAAAACCATGGAACTACTAAATAATCTAGAACCTTTGCTTCGTACTTTTTGGTATGTCGCAATTCCTACTAGCATTCTTTTTACAATTCAAACCATTTTAACCTTTGCCGGATCGGATTCGGCGGATGGATTAAGTACTGATTTCGACGGCGATTTTTCACATGCGGATGCTCCTTTTGAATTGTTTTCTTTGCGTAACTTGATAAATTTTTTGTTAGGTTTCAGTTGGACTGGAATTTCGTTTTACAGCACCATTGCAAACAAAACAGTTTTAATAGCATTCGCAGTTACCATAGGATGTGCCTTATTTTTTTTATTGATAAAACAAATTCAAAAATTAGCAGAAGACAATTCGTTTAAAATAGAATTTACTTTAAACAGCTGAAGGTTACAAACAAGTTTTAGCTGCTGCTGCTGGTGGTGATTCAAATAAAGCATTTCAATTATTATTATTATTATTATAAAAAAATTACCAGAATTAGTAAGAACTCAAGTTGAATAAGTTAAAAATATTAAAATTGATAAAATTACGGTTTGGGATTCTGGAAATGGACAAGGAGAAATTGGTAACTCTTCTACCGCAAATTTAGTTTCAGGAATGATGACAACCATTCCGCCTTTAAATGATTTATTTATTAGGACAGAACTAAATTGACCTTTTTATTTAAAAAGTGCTGCAGATGAAAACATTTAAAATTCGAATACCGAATTAGATAAAACAGAAGACAAAAAATAAAAGAAGATTAACAACAGATAAAACCAAATTAAAAACTAACCACAAATCAA
The DNA here is from genome assembly GCA_047636155.1 of Flavobacterium sp. Classification (GTDB taxonomy): domain Bacteria; phylum Bacteroidota; class Bacteroidia; order Flavobacteriales; family Flavobacteriaceae; genus Flavobacterium. The sequence continues at coordinate 1,049 of JBLIJW010000137.1, forward strand.
TGAAAACAAAATTATTTTTATTACTTACTTTCTTTACAATCTCTAGCATTAGCTTCAGTCAGATTGATTATCAAAAAGGATATTTTCTTAACAATATTGGAGAAAAAACCGAATGTTTTATTAAAAACATGGATTGGAAAAATAATCCTGCCGATTTTAAATATCGCTTAGCAGAAACAGGCGAAATAAAAACAGCTGTTCTAGAAGATGTTAGTGAATTTTTGATTTATGACGAATGTAAATTCGTTCGTGCTACAACAAACATTGATAGATCTGTAGACAATGTTAATAATTTATCTTTAGATATAAATCCGGTCTTTAATGAAGAACAATTATTTCTTAGAGTTGTAGTCGAAGGCAAAGCAACTTTATACCAATACCAAGACAGCAACCTAACCCGATTTTTTTATAGCATTGGAGAAGTGGATAAAGTACAATTAATTTACAAAAGATTTTTGCCAAGTGGTTCACTTACTATTGGAAGAAACGAAACCTATAAAGAACAATTAGAAGCAACCATGCTTTGCGGTAAAATAAATGCAAATAGCATTGCAAGAATAAACTATGAATTTACTCCGTTGAAGAAATTTTTTATTAACTACAATATTTGTACCGGATCCGTTAGTACAATGCTAAACGGCAACAGCTCCATCGCAGATAATTCTTCCTCTGTTTATGATAAAAATAATTCTAAAAGAGATGTTTTTAATTTAACCCCAAGAATAGGAGCTAACTTTTCTTCTTTTGAAGTGATAACCAAATTAGCTAATTCAGATGACAACATTGATTATGGATCTAAAACAAATGCTAGAATAGGTTTAGAAACAGAGTTTATTTTACCTTACAATAAAAATAAAATTGCTTTAATTGCTTAAGTGACTTTTAGTAACTTTAAGTCAGAAGTGAATGTAGATAATGAAGTTAAAAAAGTAGATTATAACTCAATTGACGTGCCTTTTGGAGTGAGATATTATTTCTTTCTTAACAAATCGAGTAAAATTTATATTAACGCAGTTTATAATTTAAATGTATCCACAGGAAAAGAAGTGCAAACAAAAGACTATGATTTTTTTCCTTCTGTAGCTAGTAATCTTGGTTATGGTTTAGGATATAAATTTAAAAATAAATTTAGTTTAGAATACCGCCTTCTTTCTTCAAGAAACGCATCAGACTATATCTTTTATGATTTTAATTACAAAGTTTCTTCCCTAATTTTGGGATACTCATTTTTTTAAAAAACATATATAACTACTAACAATTACAAAACACCATTTCATAAGTTTATTATGAAATGGTGTTTTATTTGGATAACTTTGTAGCTCATACTATTTCATAAAAATGAACATTTATCTTGCCCTAACTTTTTTAATTTGTCTATCGGCAATTTTCGCATACATAAATCAAAAATTTTTAAAGCTTCCTTTCGTTATTGGTTTGTTTTTTCTGTCAACCGTGTTGTCAATTGTAGTTTTAAGCAGTAAATATTGGATTACCTTACCAATTGAAGAAATAAAAAATACTATAGAACAGTTAGAAATTGATAAAATTATTCTGAATTTTTTATTAGGATTTTTACTTTTTGCTGGTGCGTTACATACTAATTGGAACGATTTAAAGCTTCAGATAAAAACTATTGCCACATTTGCAATTGGTGGAGTTTTACTTTCTACTTTGTTAATTGCAGGGCTTTTTTACTTTGTAACCGGTTTGTTTGGAGTAGAAATTCCAATTATATTTTGTTTTATTTTCGGAGCATTAATTTCACCAACAGATCCAATTGCTGTTTTAGGAATTTTGAAAAAAGCAAACGTACCTAAAAAAACAGAACATACTATTGTTGGTGAGAGTTTATTTAATGATGGTATTGGTGTAGTAGTTTTTATAGCACTTTTAGACACCTTAAAATCTGGTGAATTTAGCATTTCCCACTTCGAATTTTTATTTGTTCAAGAAGCCATTGGCGGTATCGCCATGGGTTTTATTTTAGGTTATATTCTGCATCTTTTATTAAAATCTATAGACCATTACGAAACAGAAATTTTACTAACTCTAGCTTTTGTAATGGCTGGATATAGCTTTTGTAATTATTTACATATTTCTGGCGCACTTGGTATGGTAATAATGGGGTTAATTGTAGGTAATTTTAGACGCGATGTTGCAATGAGCGATATTACGCAAGAATATGTAATTAAATTTTGGGAGTTGCTTGATGTAATTTTAAATGCAATTCTTTTTATTTTGATAGCATTTGTATTAATGGTAATCGATTTTGAAACTACCTATATTTATATTGGTTTACTATCTGTAGTAATAGTCTTAGTTTGTCGTGTTTTTGTAGTTTTTTTACCACACTTACTTTTTCCTAAATTATTAAAAATAAGCAATAAAGAAGCAACATTAATAAGTTGGGGTGGTTTGCGTGGCGGACTTTCACTAGCATTGGTTTTATCTTTACCCGAAAATGAATATAAAAATATTCTACTTATAGCCACTTATTTTTGTGTACTATTTAGTATTATTATTCAAGGATTAACTATAGAAAAATTAGCGAAAACTTAATTAATCAACCGCTACTTTGTATTTTGGATCGTCAAAAATATTTACTTCAATAATACCTTCTGCATTTTTAAGTAACTTTTTACAATCATCACTCAAATAAAGCAAATGCACTATTTTATTTTGCTGAGCATATTTTTCTGTGATTTTATGTACTGCATTAATAGCACTCATATCAGAAATTTTACTTTCTTTAAAACTTATAAATATTTCTGAAGGATCATTAAAAACATCAAACTTTTCTAAAAATGTAGTTGTAGAGGCAAAAAATAATGGCCCGTATATTTCGTAATGTTTGGCACCGTTTTCATCAATAAATTTTCTTGCTCTAATTCGTTTGGCACTTTCCCAAGCAAAAACTAATGCCGAAATTATTACTCCAATTAAAACAGCAAGTGCCAAATTGTGTAAAACAATTGTAATTAGAGCAACAGAAATTCCTATAAAAACATCTTGTTTTGGCATTTTATTAATGATCTTAAAACTAATCCATTCAAAAGTTTTAATTGCAACAACCATCATTACTCCTACCAAAGCAGCAAGTGGCAACTGCTCAATAATAGGTGCACCAAACAGTATAATTGCCAATATAGTTAATGCCGAAATTATGGCCGATAATCGTGCTCTTGAACCTGCAGATAAATTTACTAGAGTTTGAGCAATCATAGGGCAACCACCCATTCCGTAAAAAAATCCGTTAAGAATATTAGCGCTTCCTTGTGCTACACATTCTTTATTTCCCTTTCCTTTTGTTCCAGTTATTTCATCTACTAAGTTTAAAGTTAACAATCCTTCTGTTAAAGCTACCGCGGCCATAATTAAAGCATAAGGAAAGATGATTTGAAGTGTGTCTAAAGTAAAAGGAATTCTCGGAATATGAAATGGCGGAAACTCTCCCTGAATTTCTGCAATGCTGGCAATAGTTTTAGTAGGAATTCCAATGAAATAAACTAGCCCAAAAACTACTATAATTGCTACTAAAGAAGAAGGAACTACCTTTGAAATTTTAGGAAAGAAAATTACAATTGCGATGGTTAACCCTACTAATCCTAACATGGTATACAATGCTATGCCGGTTAACCAAATGGTTTCGCCGTTAACAATAGTTTGAAATTGAGTTAATTGTGACATAAAAATGATTACTGCCAAACCATTTACAAATCCGTACATTACTGGTTGAGGAACTAATCTTATAAATTTTGCTAGTTTGAAAACACCAACCAAAATCTGAATAATTCCGGCTAAAGCAACTGCTCCAAAAACATATTCTAATCCATGGGATTGCATTAATGCAATTAAAACAATTACCGTAGCTCCTGCACCACCAGAAATTAACCCTGGTCTACCACCAAAAATTGCAGTAATTATTCCCATAATAAACGCACCATATAGTCCTACTAGTGGCGGAAAACCTGCGACAATTGCAAAGGATAGAGATTCAGGAATCATAGTCATTGCAACAGTTAGTCCCGCTAAAATTTCTGTTTTATAATTTACTTTTTGTTTGAAATCGAAAAGTTGAAAATATTTTTTCATAGTTTGGCTTGTATTGTACGGTTTAAAAAGCTCCTAGATTTTGAAGGTGCAAAAGTACAACTTTAAAATAAAATCATAATTTTATAGAATATCAGCTGAATTATGTAAATCAAAATGCATCCTTTAATCTATTTTTGTAAAAAAAGAAGATGAAAAAGACTGTATTAATAATTGGAGCCACTGGTTTGGTGGGAAAAAATTTAGTTTTAAAGCTAATGGATGATGATGATATTGAAAAAATTAGAATATTCGTTAGAAATCCAACAGAATTTGTTTCCTCGAATTTAGAAGAAATCATTACCGATTTCGATAACATATCCAATTACAAAGATTTAATTGTTGGAGATGTACTTTTTAGTTGTTTAGGGACAACATTAAAACAAGCTGGCAGCAAAGAAAAAC
>JBLIJW010000138.1:0-5523 GCA_047636155.1 Flavobacterium sp.
CGTTGGTCAATAATGGTCGCAATATCAAAGATTCTTTATGAATTTTTAGAGAATTATTATCTGATTTTGCAACGTTCAGAATTTTTTCAATATGTTCGTTTAATTTGTTACTTTGTTCAATTATTAATTGATTGTATTTCAGGAGTTTTTTATCGGCGATAATTACATTTTGTTTTTTTAAATATTGAGAAGCAATTAAAATAGAAGACAACGGTGTTTTAAATTCGTGTGTCATGTTATTTATAAAGTCTTTTTGCAGTTCTGAATATTTTTTTTGCTGAAGGATAGTGTAAATAGAATAGACATAAACTAGCAGTATAATTAACAATGCAAAGGATAAAATAAACCAAAACCGTAAGGAACTAAAGAGATAATTGGTTTCATTAGGAAATCGTATTGCAAAATAATAAACTAGATTTTTATGTTTAGGAAAATAAATATTTTTTGCCGAACTGTTTTCCTTTTGGTTTAATGAAATGTAATTACCATAAACCATTTCATCACTCTGGCAATTGTACATTGCATATTCAAAATCGGTATTTAAATTAATTTTTTTAAATTCAGACTTTAAATAAAATTCTAAAATTTCAGCGTCAAATTCGTTTTCTACATTTACAATATAATAATCATTAGTAATTTTATTTATCGGATTTTCTAAAGGTAGTTCGCTATTTCCGCCGGCGTACAGTTTTTTAACCACTTCTAGCAAGGCAACATGCACTTTTTGTGTAAACTTTTTTTCCTCAATAGAAAAGGCTTCTTTGGTCCAAAGTAATTGTGCAATTAAAATACCTAAAATGGCAATTAGTCCTAAAATAATAATGCTATTAAGGTTTTTTGTTTTCATTGATTGTTTAAATGCAAGGTAATATTAATCAAAATATGTACGAAATAATAGCTGTTAACAAGTCGTTAACAAACATTTGAAAGTGGTTAACAGCAATATGACTAGCAAGATAGTATCTTTGGAATTGAAACTAAATAAATTATAAACTAAAATAACTCACATGAAAATAGTAAAATTATCTATTTTGGCCCTAACTCTAGGTTTGATGTCGTTTACTGTTGTAAATAGCACAAAAGAAACTACTGTATTAAGCACCGATTCTAAAGGAATTGTTTGGAAAGCAGAAACTATGGATGTAGGAGAAATCCCTCAAGGAACGCCAAAAGAAATTGTTTTTGAGTTTAAAAATACTGGAACATCTGCGGTAATAATTACAAATGTAAAACCAAGTTGTGGTTGTACGGCTGCAGATTATACTAAAGAACCAATTGCTCCTGGCAAAATAGGATATGTGAAAGCAGTATACAATGCGGCTGCAGCTGGTGCTTTTATGAAAAATATTACGGTTACAACAAATGCAGAAGAAACTCCAAAATCTTTAAGTTTTAAAGGTGTTGTCGTTGCAAAGTCATAATTAATAAAAGGTTAGGTTAATTGTTTATTTTAAAGGCTCCAAATTATTACAATTTGGAGCCTTTTTATTTGCTATTATTTTTCTTAAAATTTTATGCTGGTTCGCCATACAAGTCAAACTCGGTAGCTTCTGTAATTTTAATTTGTGTAAATTCTCCTGTTTTCAGATAAAATTTGCTAGCATCAATTAAAACCTCATTGTCCACATCTGGACTATCAAATTCAGTTCTTCCTACAAAGTGATTTCCTTCTTTTCTATCAATAATACATTTAAAAGTATGTCCTATTTTTTCTTGATTTAAATCCCAAGAAATTTGAGATTGTAACTCCATTATTTCTTCTGCGCGAGCTTTTTTAACTTCGTCTGGAACGTCGTCTTCCAATAAAAATGCATGTGTATTTTCTTCATGAGAATAAGCAAAACATCCCATTCTGTCAAACTTCATTTCTTGAACAAAATTCTTCAAAATTTCAAAATCTTCTTGAGTTTCACCAGGATAACCAACAATCAATGTGGTTCTTATTGCCATTCCTGGAACTGCTTCTCTAAAATCTTTTAAAAGTTTAGTAGTTTTTGCTTCTGTAGTTCCGCGACGCATTGATTTTAAGATCGAATCAGAAATATGTTGTAAAGGAATATCAATATAATTACAAATTTTAGGTTCTCTTTTCATGATTTCCAAAACATCCATTGGGAAACCAGTAGGAAATGCATAGTGTAAACGTATCCATTCAATTCCTTCAACTTTAACTAGATTTTCTAACAATTCGGCTAAATTTCTTTTTTTATAGATATCTAAACCATAATAAGTCAAATCTTGTGCAATTAATATAAGCTCTTTTACTCCATTTCTTGCTAAGTTCTGCGCTTCATTTACTAATTTTTCAATAGTTTGTGAAACGTGTTTACCTCGCATTAATGGAATTGCACAAAAACTGCATGGGCGGTCACAACCTTCTGCAATTTTTAAATAGGCATAGTTTTTTGGAGTTGTTGTTAAACGTTCTCCTAATAGTTCGTGTTTGTAATCTGCACCTAAAGCTTTTAATAAAGCAGGTAATTCTGTGGTACCAAAATATTGATCTACATTTGGAATTTCTTTTTCTAAATCTGGGCGGTATCTTTCTGATAAACATCCGGTAACGAAAACTTTATCTACAATACCACGTTCTTTTTTATCTGCATATTCCAAAATCATATTTACCGATTCGGCTTTAGCATTATCAATAAATCCGCAAGTGTTAATTACGACAATGTTTCCTTCTTCTTCGTGCACAACATCCTTACCGCTTGCTTTTAATTGTCCCATTAAAACTTCACTATCGTAAACGTTTTTAGAACAACCAAGCGTAATTACATTGATTTTATTTTTTTTTAATGATTTGGTTCTCATATACCTAAATTTTTGGTGTGCAAAATTACGTTTTTTTTATCAGATTATGATGGCAAACTATTTTTAAATAATTTGACTAATTTGGATTGTTTTATTTTTGGAATAGTGAATAATAAAAAAATCTGCCTAAAAAATAAGCAGATTTTAATTTTTAATTTTTTGCAAAGAAATTATAGTTCCATTAGCAAAGTTACACTCACGTTATTATTTGTTGCATTTATTCTTGCGCTATCTGTAAAACCTTGAGAATAAAATTGTTGGTTGAATTTTCTTTTTGAATAAGCGTAAGATAAATCTAATTTATATATTCCAAAATTATAACCTATTCCGCTTGAAATGCCTTGTAAATCTCCAATAAATGTTTTGTCTTTGTAAGGGCTTTCTTCAAAGCGATATCCGCCACGAAGACTTACACGCTCTATTTTGTATTCTGCACCTAATCTAAATTCATTAGATGTTGTTAATAAATTATTTAAAGAAGCATTAGTTGCAGCAAAATCTGGTTTAGGAATATATTTTGTATTGCTGTAATCTTTTATAGAATAATCAAAACTAATTAATCCTTTTTTGTCGAAAATATAGGCGGCGCTTCCTGTCCATTTTCCTGGAGTTTGCAATCTGTAAGGTTCAAGTACAACCGTTAAGTTTGAATTAAAGCTGCTTGTAGGAGTTTCACCAGATGAATTTGACCTAGTTGTCGAAATTCCTTGATTGATTTCGTCATTTAATCTTAACCATGTTGGTGAATCGTAAACTAAACCTAATCGTAAATCTTTACTTGCTTTGTAAATACTACCAATTTGAAAAGAGAATCCATTACCATAAGTATACAATTGATTGTCAAATCGGATACGATTAACTCTTGAATCTGCGCTTGTTGGATTATTATTTGTTTCTAAAAAACTAGAAGTTTGTCTGTAGTCTACAAAATGAGAATTTAAACTAAGCCCAACTGAAAAGGTGTCGTTGTACTGCGCAGAACCATTAAAAGTAAGTTTGCCATTATAACCATTGGAGCCCATTGCATATTTTTGCGCATAATTTCCACCTTGGGCAACATTAGAAACATATTGATTATCGAAATTATTATTTGCGCTTGGGTTAATAACGAACGTTTGATAACCCAAATAGGCTTGTTGCTCATTATAAAATAATTGTCCGTAATTAAATTGGCTTTCATCAATTATATTAAGTGGAATTCCGTTAGCATAACTAAGGAAATAATCTCCAACAGAATTAGTAGGATTAGTTCCTCTTGCAGAAATAGTATTATCTAAATTTCTACTATTTTCATAATTAATAGCCAAAGCAAATTTTTTCCATTTACTTCGAGTATCCTCGTTTGCAAAAACAAAAACACCACCAGCTTGATTTATATCGAAACTAGAATCATTTTCTGAGGTCTTTCCTCCGAAATAGTTGGATTCGTTTTTAATATTATAGTTTCCTAAAGTAATTCCGGCTTGACTATTTGCGAAAATAACCGATCCAGCAGGATTTGCACTAATTGCAGATAAATCGCCACCTAAAGCCCCAAATGCACCAGAAAGTGCTTGAAATCGAGCAGTTCCCGTTGGTTGGTTAAGAGAATAGCGCATGGCATCGTTAATATCTTGGGCATTTATAAAACCAAAAGTAAGACTGGCTAAAAAAGCCAATTTAATTTTTTTCATAAAAGAATTTTTATCAATTTTTTAAAAAATGGTGCTTTACTTGTTTACTATTTTTTCGTAAATAAATTTATCTTCGTCCGCCACCAGATCTACCACCGCCAGAAGAACCTCCACCAGAAAAACCTCCGCTAGAACGGGAACTGCTAGAACTTGGCGTAATACTTCTTGTAGGAGTATAAGTACGAGGTGTGCTTGAATTAGATCTTGTATTGTTATAATTGTAGTTCGTATTATTTCTTGTGGACTGCGAATTAGTATTATTTCTTGTGCTAGTATTGTATCTTGTTATATTAGAAGAGTTATAATTTCTAGTATTAGATGAATTACTTCTTACATTATTCGTAGAATACGACCTTGAATCACTACTGCTTCTTGAATTTCTGGTATTTGCTGCACTTCTTCCTACGCTATAATTGTTGTATTCTGATGACCTTCTTCCTCTACCGTAAGAATAATTGTTGTAATTACCACCGCCATATCCGGCGTAGCCATAGTTGTTAAATCCGTTATTAAATCCATAATAACCAAACCATCCTGGATTATACCAAGAGTTAAATCCTAAACCCCAACCCCAATTATTTCCGTAAAAACCATTCCAACCCCAATTATTATATCCCCAGTAATTTCCATAGAAACCGTTTAAACCCCAATTGTTAAATCCATTATTCCATCCGTTGTCATAAACATTCACTACTACGTTTCCGTTGCCATTCGATCCCCATGAACCATAGTTCGAACCATTCTGGTTTTCTTGAACATTTTGATTTTCGTTTTGCGATGAATAATTATCTACATTAGTAAACGTTTCGTATGCTGGATCTTCTTTTAACGAACTAAAGTAATTTTGGTATTCATTTGAATTATTTTGATTGTAATTTGATCTTGCATTATTATCGCCATAAACTCCATCACGATCATAGTAAGAAGAGCTTTGGTAGGTTCCGCAGGAATTAAATGCTAACGCAATTAGGATCAATAATCCGTAATTTTTGATTTTTTTTGGTAAAAAGTTAGTTGTTTTCATAATTCAGTAGCT
>JBLIJW010000139.1:0-5492 GCA_047636155.1 Flavobacterium sp.
CTAGTGCGTCAAAATCTACACTTAAATCTTCTTTAAATGGGGTAATTAAGGCAACTCCTGTTCCTATAAACTTTTGCATTCCATAAATCTTTAGAGCAGCAAAACTACACTATTCAGATTGATTTTTATAGAATTTAATAATGAATAGAAAGAATACACAACTTTAAATAGAAAGTTTAATTTTATAGTTTATTAAGCTCCTACTATTGAATTACCTACAAAATAAATACTCTTTATTCTGCTATTATTTCTAATAAGATAAATTGATTTAATTGTTTCCCATACAACTGGAAATTATCATCTGAAACCAATAACAAGGATCGGTTACCATTTTCTAAAACAGGACCAAAGGCAATACCTTCTATATTGTCTATAATCCCTCCTGTTAAACTGTCTTTTAGATCTTCAAAATTAATCAATAATCGTTTTTTTAAAGCGGTATATTTCGATTTTTTTAATGCAACTGTATCCAAAATATTAGTCGTTTCTGGAGTAATTTCTGCCTCAAAAATTCGGATTATATTACCATGCAGACCGTAACCACTTTGATAGGTTCTTTCGACAATAAAAAACCGATTTTTCTCGTATTCTAATATGGCAGTAACTCCATTTAAATTGACATCTCCTTTTGGAGGTTTTGTGATTTTTTCTAATTGATATGCAAATTGCTTCGCTGCTTTTTTAGACTCCGCATCAAAATAAGTAATTCTAACCGGAGATTGTGTTTTGATGAATGTTGGCTCCTCACCATCATTTTTTAAAGGTGATTCCATAACAGACCAAAAACCATTTTCAGCTATTGCTCTAGAAGACCCCTCTAAAACCCCGTTGTGTTTTATGTTTTCTAAATATTGTAAATTCTTAGGCAATTGATATTCAGAAATAAAATTTCCTTTAAAATCTGTTTTAAAAATAGTAGGTCTTTTTCCTCTGCTAATGTTGCCTTCACTAGAAAAATTAATATGTTGTTTTTCTTCGTCCACAAAAATAGATTCTAAATCTAGACTATTTTCTCTGTAAAAATTGGTTAAAGAATCGTTTAAAAAAAGAACCTTTTCAAAATTAATACCAGTTATTTTTCTTTTATCTATATTAATTTTAGCTTTTAAAAACCTTGGGTTATTTGCATCATCTACCACAAAATAATAAAAACCGTTGCTATAATCTACTCCAGAAAGACCACCCACTAGCGTATTTTCAAATACAGTGGATTCTTTAAGAATATACTCACTAACAAATTGCAACTCGGGTTGCTGCTTTTTAACACAAGAACACAAAGTAATTGTGAATAATAAAAAAATAAAACTTTTTTGCATCTGCTCTCTTAATTATAACTTTTTCAGCCCGCCTCTAATATTGTAATCGCAGAAAATTGAAAGTGACAAAATTTATTTTCACAAAAAACTTAGAGCTTTCTGCGATTATCATCCGACTTGGCGTCTATTAATTTATTGTAAGGATCAACTCCAACTTCTAGGGGTTTCTCATCCACTATTAACGTAATTTTATTGTGAATCTGCGTTATTTTATGTTTTTGAAAATACAATTGTTTCTCTTTCTTTTTTCCATCTATTTCCTCTTCAGAAAAGATTCCAAGATCTATATAATCTGCTAGTGGAACCGATAAAATAGGTTTGCTCATTTGAGCTGACTGATAGCTTAAAGTATCCCCGACTTTTTCACCATAAAATTTCCTTCCTTTTTCATCATTCCTGTATTTAGAAACATCAAATTCTATCTCCACTTGATATTTCCCATTTTCTAATTCAGTAGATTCCACACCTACAATTCTATTTTTATAAAGCGTAATCGTTTCAAACATGTCCTTCAGTACATATTTTAAAGAATCTGGCGTTACTTGTCTGATATAATCCAACATTTCTATGGAGGTTGTATACGGTGGTTCTTGAAACTTTACTTTATTCACATATTTTTTCAACGCTCCATTTAATTTCTCTTCTCCAATATAATCACTCAAAGCATAAAAGACCAAAGAACCTTTCTGGTAATGAATATACCCTTGACCATCATTATACATCAATGGATTTTCTCTTTTAGTTTCGAAAGTTCTTTGCATTAAATACCCATCTAAAGCCTCTTTTAAAAAGATACGCATTTTAGGTTTCCCGTGTTGATGTTCTAAAACTTTTAAGGAAACGTATTCGGACATACTTTCAGATAGCATGGTAGCTCCCAAAACATCTGCTCCAATTACTTGATGCGCCCACCATTGATGTGCGACTTCATGCACCGTAATTGCAAATGGATAATCTACACCATTATCACTCTCTTCGTCTACATCTGCAATAAAACCGAGACCTTCTGAAAAAGGAATGGTATTTGGAAAAGATTGCGCAAAACCACCACCAGTTCTTGGAAATTCGATAATTCTAACTTGTTTATGTTGATACGGACTAAAATACTTCGCGTTGTAGGCCAAGGAAGCTTTCATTCCTTTTAGCATTCTAGCCAAATTAAAATCATGCGGCTTATGATAATAAATTTCTAAGCTTATGCCTTTCCAAATTTCTTTTTTAACTTGATATCTAGCAGAATTAAATGCGTAAAAATTTAAGATTTTACTATCCATTTTATAATGAAAGTATTTACGATCTTTTTCAATCCATTCTTTTTGCAAATAACCAGGTGCAATCGCAATTTGATCCTTTGAAGTAGAAACAGTGGCCTCAAAATCAATCCAATCTGAATCTTTGGAAATATAAGTATTTCCTAAAGCTGACGAATCTGAAGGATGTGGTCGTAAATTATTGGCTGGTAAATTATACTTTTTACGGGTTTCATTGTCTGTTAATTCTCCGCTAGAAGTATAACCTAGAGCGGGAAATATTGCAAAATTATTAATAAATGTTCCGTTTTCCCTTACTGGAGACTTCTTTTGGAACTTCGTGTTTTCTTTACTTTTTACATGGACTGTTAATTGCAGAGAATCTCCAGGTTGTATCTTTTTATCAAACTTATAAATATCAAAATGAAAAACGGTATCCTCCAATACCAAGACGTTTGTTTTATTAAATTCGAAAGTACTCTCTAAGGAGTTATGATTTAAAAACACACTATCAATTGCGATATCCGTTTTGTTTACCATTGTAAAAACAGCACTTGCTTTGTATGTTCTTTTCTTAGGGAAAATATGCATGTCTGCATTTACCGCAACAATTCTAGGCTGTTTGTAGTATTTATATTTTTTATATGTTTTTTCCCATTTAACAGCATTGAGCTCTGCTTGTTTAGAAGCAGAATTTTTACTATCAGATTTTGTTTCTTGATAAATATTAAATCCCAGGGTTAAGAACGCTGTTAAAACAAGAACAAAACCAACTTTATATGGCGTTTTAAAACGTTGTACAGCAATTTCTATTCTTTCTGCAAAAGAGCTTGGCAAGCCTCTAAACCAGAATATAGTACTAAGTATTAATAAAAGTATTCCCCCTAAAATCCAATACATTTTATACCATAAGTAGGGTTGTAAAAAGGTACCATAACCATTCATATCTGAATACCTGTAACCAGGACCTTCATTGTATTTAAAAATGGATAATTCGATCCCAATAAAAGACAGAAATGGGGTTCCTATAGCAATTATCAACAAAATAAAAAATCCTAAATATTGGTTTTTAGCCAAAGTTTGGATAAAAATTGCCAACAATGCCCAGACTGCATAATTTAAGAGTTTTAACCCAAACAGTTCTTTTAAATAATGACCAATTTCAAAATTATAATACTCTTGATACAATTGAAATAACATCCCAGAAACCATAATGACCGCTAATAAGACAAATTGCATTTTAATTAACGCAACTAATTTAGAAAACAAAAGTGTCCAGTTAGGTATTGGCGTGCTATCCACCAGGTGATTTATGTTCGCCATTCTTGCTCTTTGCACTAACATTCCTGCATACAAAAAAGTACATATATTTAAAACTAATAAGCTAAAAACGTCGCCACCTCCCAACATTTGCCAAGTCACAGGAAGTGTATCTGTTCCAAAGATCTCACTAGAGCTAAACAAAGTTCCTACCAGCATTAAAACACCCACAATAAGAATACAGATGAAAGGCAAGCTTTTAAAAATATATTTAAAATCGATGATCGATAATTTCCACATCGTTTTTAAATTCTGGACAAAAGAATAATCTTGTGTCACTTTTGGCAACGTTATTTTTGTTATTCTATTAAAATTAGTTTTGATAGCTCTTTCAGATTTCTTTTTTCTAAAAGAAATTGTAAGTGCATTCTGACTGAATTTAAAATACTTAAAAACCAATCCAAAAATAAACGAAGAAATTACCAACCAAAGCAATCTATTGTATACAATGAATTCTTTAACAGGTACTTGTAATTCGTTTTGCTCAGAGACTGTCCAATATTTTGTATAATAGTCTACTGCCGCAGCACCAAAAGGATCTAAAATGGCAAGTAAAGTTGCCTGTGCTGGTTCAGAAAAAATACTACCGATTGTTCCTTGCGCAAATAATAAAATAATTACGGTTATAAAACCTGCTGCAATGTTTCTTGAAAAAGTAACCACGGCAAAAACAACCGCACCAAAAAATAACACATTGGGCAATATATAGACCAAATACGTTTGCAAATAAGGAATTGCGTTAAAAGCACCCACAATATCTGAGTTCGTTCCTGGAAAACGAAAACCTATCATGATTCCCAAAGCAATTGCCAAAACAATGGCAGAAACAACTACAATGCCACTAAAAAACTTCGCAAATAAATAATTTGCTTTTGTAAACGGATACGAATATAGAATGGTATGCATTTCGCTTTTAAAATCTCTATAGATAGAAACTCCGATAATAGACGGTAATAAAAAGAAAATTAAAACAGTAAAACCATTGAACAAACCACTGATACTAATTGGCGAATTAACAATCCTAGAGGAGCCTGTAGTTCCTGTAATACCATCCCAAATACCCGCAGAAGTTGCAGCTAAGAAAAAGGCCAATACGAAAAATATGGATGCATATATGTAAAATAAGGGTCTTTGAAACCAAAATTTTAATTCTTGTTTAAATATTGTTGAAAACATATAAAATGTTATTTAATCATTTGTTGTTTACTTACTTCGTTTTCTAAAAGATTTAAACTAAAACCTTTAAAAATTTAGTATTTTACTATTCTGAAACTAATTAAGAGCAGGCTCATCTTGCTTCAAAGCAATAAAATACACATCATCTAATTGTGGTGCCGAAGCTACAAATTCTTCAGAAGGCTTTATTTTAGAATGAACCCTAATGTTTAATGTGTTGTCTGGGTTAAAATTTCTAGACAAAACATTGTATTGTTTCATGTTCTCTTCTAAATCATCTTTCTCGATAACTTTTACCCAAATTGTATTTTCTAATTCTTTTGTTGCTTCTTGCGGAGTGGTATGTTTTAAAATTCTTCCACCATTCAAAATTGCCATTTCATTGCACAATTCCTTCACATCTTCTACAATATGTGTAGAAAAAATAACT
>JBLIJW010000140.1:0-5330 GCA_047636155.1 Flavobacterium sp.
TAATTACAGAATTTCTAGCAATTGCATACATTTTAGTACCAACAACAGTATCTGGTAAAACACGAATATTATCTGTAAATAGGATGTCTAAAGACTTCAGGCTTGCTATTAATTTTTGATATGCTTCTTTAGTATCCGTGATACCAGTTGCAATAATGGTATCGCCTGTATCTTCAAAATTCACATCAAAAAGTGCTACCCTTTTATCAGCAGCATATTGTGCCTCTATGGTGTCACTTATCGTATATACCTGTGTTAATAGCGTTGAATGATTGCTACAAGAAATAAGCAGCGTTAAGAAGACAATAGCACTAAGTTTTAAAAGTTTCATATCAATATCTTTTTGCTAAATTACAAAAACGGATTCCCATTGTTGTTTTAAAAGACAATTTCTGCAATGCCTTTTTTAATAATGGAAACATAGTGTGCTACTTTTTTTAATTCAAACCTACTAGAGGGGCCAGAGGCACTAATTGCTCCAATGCACTCGTTATTTTTATTAAAAACAGGAAGCGCAATACAGATTAAACCCAATTCAAATTCTTCTAAATCTAAAGCATATTTTTTTTGTTGAATCACTTTTAATTCAATTTTTAATTGACTTGCGTTTGCAATTGTATTTTGTGTAAATGTTTTGTAGTCTATTTTTTGAAGGACTTGCTTTTGTTTTTCTTCTGGCAAAAAAGCGAGTATTATTTTTCCAATTGCGGTAGCGTGTAAAGGTTGGTAAGAGCCTACAGAAGTGCTAATTTTTAAGCCTTGTAGGCTGTCTGCTTTATGAATGTAAAAAACTTGACTGTTTTTTAAAACACCAAAAAGGATGGTTTCCTCAATGTCTGTTGCAATTTTTGTTAAAGAATTCCGTGTACTGTTAATTAAAGATTGATACAGAGAAACACGATTTCCTAGCTCAAATAACTTACTTCCTAAAATATATTTTTCTTTCTCATTTTGTTGTACAGCATTTAATGCAACAAGTGTTGTTAAAATTCTATAGGTAGTACTTTTATTATAGCCTGTTCTATTTGCCAGTTCACGAACGCCCCATTCTTTTTTATCATTTGTAAATACATCTAATAAAGTAAATGCTTTAATAATAGATTGGTTGAGTATGAGATTGTCGATATCCAATGATTTATTTTTTAATTATATTTCGCTAATATAATAAAAAATTGTAAATTTATAAAACACCGTTTCACACTATGAAACACTTAATCTTTTTATGATGAAGTATCATTTGTTGATTTCATTATAAAAAGCTTTTAAAAAAGACATACTTAAGATGTATCAGGACAATTTAACGTTTGCAAAACAGCAAGATAAAGAGGATGCACTTTCCTACCTCAGAAACCGATTTCACATTCCAAAAGATAAAGACGGAAACGAATGGTTGTATTTTACGGGAAA
This sequence comes from Flavobacterium sp., assembly GCA_047636155.1. Classification (GTDB taxonomy): domain Bacteria; phylum Bacteroidota; class Bacteroidia; order Flavobacteriales; family Flavobacteriaceae; genus Flavobacterium. The sequence goes on from JBLIJW010000140.1 coordinate 1,408, forward strand.
CTCTTTAGGATTGCAGCCCAGATCAACCAAAGAATACATCAATCAAGAGTTAGAGGATTGGGCAAAATTAGGGGTTGAAGGGCATTTTGAAGCCAAAAATCCGTGGTTGAATTACCACGAATTATTAACTGATAAAATGGCGAAAATTGTTGGTGCAAAACCAATAGAAGTCGTGGTAATGAATACACTTACTACAAACCTTCATTTGTTAATGGTGTCTTTTTATAGACCTACCAAAACAAAATATAAAATTGTTATCGAAAGTGATGCCTTTCCTTCAGATAGATATGCCGTAGAATCTCAATTAAAATTTCATGGATTTTCAGGTGAAGATATTATTCAATGGAAACCAAGAGAAAATCAAGACTTATTAAATATTGAAGACCTAGAAGAAATTTTAGAGAATCAAGGAGATGAAGTTGCACTGCTGCTTATTGGAGGTGTAAATTATTATACGGGTCAGTTTTTAGACCTGAAAAGAATTGCAGCAATCGGGCATTCAAAAGATTGTATTGTTGGCATTGATTTAGCACACGGAGCAGGAAATGTACAGCCGAATTTACACGACTCTAATGTAGATTTTGCAGCTTGGTGTACCTATAAATATTTAAATTCTGGACCCGGAAGTTTGGCAGGATTATTTGTGCACGAAAAGCATTCAAAAAATAAAGATTTGCCACGTTTTGCAGGTTGGTGGAATCATAACAAAGAAACACGATTTAACATGCGTCAGCCTTTTGACGTCCTGGAAGGAGCAGAAGGTTGGCAGTTATCCAATCCGCCAATACTATCTATGGCGGCAATAAAAGCTTCTTTAGATCTATTTGATGAGGTTGGTATGGATGCCTTGAGAGAGAAATCAGAAAAACTAACAGGTTATTTTGAATTTTTAATCAATAAAATTGGTGCAGACGCGATTAAAATAATTACCCCTTCAAATCCAAATGAACGCGGGTGTCAAATCTCTATTCAGGTTAAAAATGCGGATAAGGGGTTGCATGAGAAGTTAACAGCACAGCACATTATTACAGATTGGCGAGAACCAGATGTAATACGATGTGCACCTGTGCCAATGTATACCAGTTTTGAGGATGTATATAGAATGGTTTCCACTTTAAAAAAACTTGTTATAAATGAATAAAAAAGATAAAACAGTAATTGTAGGAGCGGGTTTATGCGGAAGTTTATTAGCATTAAGACTCGCCCAAAGAGGTTATAAGGTAGCGGTTTATGAGAGCAGGCCAGATTTAAGAACTACAGATATTTCTGCAGGTAGATCCATCAATTTAGCTTTGTCAGACAGGGGTTTAAAAGCATTGCGTTTATGCGGAATGGAAGAAAAGGCAAGAGAAATTTGCATTCCGATGTTTGGCAGATTAATGCATGATACGGCAGGAAATACCTTTGCTTCTAATTACTCTGGAAGAGAGAATGAATATATAAACTCTATTTCTCGTGGAGAGTTGAACGCCATTTTATTAGATGCTGCAGAAGCACATGAAAATGTAACAATTCATTTTAATGTGAAGTGCAAACATATCGATATAGAAAATACAGTTGCACATTTTGAAGATTATGATACGAAAGCAGCATTTGAAGTGAGCGCAGATGTTATTTTCGGTGCAGATGGCGCAGGTTCCTCTTTAAGAAAAAGTTATATTTCTGAACGTAAATTTTTATTTAGCTATTCTCAAAATTATTTAAATCATGGGTATAAGGAACTTGAGATTCCAGCAGATAAAACAGGAGGACATCAAATAAGTAAAGAACATTTGCATATTTGGCCTCGTGGTGATTTTATGCTAATTGCATTGCCAAATATGGATGGTAGTTTTACAGTAACTTTATTTTTAAGTTATGATGAAGGTGAGTTTAATTTTGATAATTTAATATCAGAAGAAAAAATTACTGAGTTTTTCGAGAAAGAATTCCCAGATGCGTTGGCTTTAATTCCGAACATAAAAGAAGAATTTATGACGAACCCAACAGGTCCACTAGGAACAGTAAAATGTTCGCCTTGGAGTTATCAAAATAAAACCTTGTTAATTGGCGATTCTTCCCACGCGATTGTACCGTTTTACGGACAAGGGATGAATGCTTCCTTTGAAGATGTTTTTGTACTAGATGAAGTATTAAATCAAGATTTAGGTGACTGGGAGGCTGTTTTTAAAGTGTATCAGAAAACAAGAAAAAAGGATACTGATGCCATTGCAGATTTAGCGATAGACAATTTTCACGAAATGAAAAATCATGTTGCGAATCCGCTTTTTAAAGAGAAAAGAAAAATAGAAATGGATTTGGAGAAAACCTTTCCAACAGAATATTCATCGAAATACTCTTTGGTTACTTTTAACGAGCACATTGGGTATAATGAAGCCATGAATAGAGGAAGGGCGCAAGACAAAGCATTGTTAAATATGATTGCAGATGATGCTATTCACACGCATTTAGAAATGACAAAAGAAGAGTTGAAAGTTATTTTAGAGAAAGTAAAAGTGGAAACAAATACTATTTTAGAAGAAGATAAAATAGCAGGATTATAAAAACGTACCATGTCAGAAAAAAAAGTAACACCAAGAGGCGCATATCCGCATGTAAAAGTTGTAGGAGATTTTATTTTTGTATCAGGAACAAGTTCTAGAAGAGCAGACAACACCATTGCAGGAGTAGATATTATAGATGAAATGGGAACAAAATTCCTAAATATTGAAACGCAAACTAGCGAAGTTTTAAAAAATATAGCGTCAAATTTGCAAACGGTTGGCGCAAGTTTAAAAGACGTTGTAGACGTTTCCACGTTTTTAGTTAACATGAATGATTTTGCTGGTTATAATAAAGTCTACGGAACCTTCTTTGAAAAAGAAACAGGACCAACGAGAACTACTGTGGCTGTGCATCAATTACCACATCCAGATTTGGTAGTAGAGATTAAAGTAACTGCTTATAAGAAGAAATAATGTTGATAAAACAATTGTTTTTTACGAACATTTTTTTAGTTTTATGTATCGCACAAGCGCAATCTAATAGGGATTCTCAAATTGATGAAAATTTTAAAAAAAAATATCAAGTTAACGAAACCAAATAATAATGAAATGGATGGATTTAATATAGTAATGGTTATCGCAATCATTCTTTTCGCAAGATTAGGAGTGCGATTGGTAACGGGTTATATAAAATTAAAAAAAGAAGAAAAAGAGAAATCGGAGGATTAAAATCTTTATAAGAATTAGACAAAACTTATTTACGGAAAACAACATTTTATTTTAAAAAAAACTAATATTGAACATTCAAAACTACATCAACGGCCAATTTGTAGATCCAATAGAAAACAATTGGATTGAGAACTACAATCCAGCAAGTGGAGAAGTGTATGGGCAAATACCAAACTCAACAAAAGAAGATGTAGAAAAAGCATACGAAGCTGCAGCTGCAGCATTTCCAAAATGGTCGAATACTACTTTAGAGGAAAGAAGTAAAATCCTTTCTAAGATAGCGGATTTAATTTTAGAAAAGCTGGATTTTTTAGTGGCGGCAGAATCAAAAGATAATGGTAAGCCAATTCTTTTGGCAAAGCAAGTAGATATTCCAAGAGCTGCGAGTAACTTTCAGTTTTTTGCGAATGCAATTACGCAGTTTTCATCAGAAGCCCACGAGAGTGTCGGTTTAAATGCTGTTAATTTTACGTTGCGCCAGCCTATCGGTGTTGTAGGTTGTATTTCTCCTTGGAACTTGCCCTTGTATTTATTTACTTGGAAAATTGCGCCAGCAATTGCAGCAGGAAACTGTGTAGTTGCAAAACCAAGTGAAGTAACGCCAATGACAGCATTTTTATTAGGCAAAATTTGTATAGAAGCTGGTTTGCCAAAAGGTGTATTGAATATTGTACACGGATTGGGAACTTCTGCCGGGCAAGCAATTGTGGC
>JBLIJW010000141.1:0-5239 GCA_047636155.1 Flavobacterium sp.
CTACCAATTCTGTGAATATATTGTTCTGGAATGTCTGTAAATTCAAAATTCAAAACATGTGTAACGTCGGATATATCCAAACCACGCGCCATTACATCTGTAGTTACAATTCCGCGTAATTCGCCAGCCTGAAAAGCAGCCATGGTATTCAATCGATAATTTTGTGATTTATTGGAGTGAATAATTCCGAATTCGTCCGGAAATTCTTCTTCAATAGTATTTGCAATTAAATCGACGGTTTTTTTATTGTTGGCAAAAATTAAAATTCGTGTAGTCGATTCGTCTGTTTTTAACAAATGAACCAACAAATTTATTTTTGTCAAAAAGTTAGGAACGGCATATGCTTTTTGATCTATTTTTTCTAATGGAGTTCCAGATGCTGACAACGTAATTTCTTCAGGAACTTCAAAATATTCTTCCAACATGGCATCCACTTCGTCTGTCATGGTTGCAGAAAATAAAATATTTTGCTTTTTATTCTTCATCATTGAAAGCAAGGAAGTTACTTGCGTTCTAAATCCTAAATTCAGAATTTCATCAAATTCATCAATTACTAATTTCTGTAACGAATCAAATCGAATCACGTTATCCAAAGCCAAATCCATCGTTCGTCCTGGCGTTCCTACTAAAATATCAATTCCGGTATAAACAGCTTTTTTTTGCGTGTTGATGTTTACGCCACCGTAAATTCCTAAGGTACGAACCGACATGAATTGTGTTAAACTTTCAATAACATCTACAATCTGAACTACTAATTCTCTGGTTGGAACTAAAATAACTACTCGTGGTGTATCTGTTAAAACAAATTTCCATTGTTTTAAAATAGGAAGTAAAAATGCTAACGTTTTTCCGGTACCAGTTTGTGCAATTCCCATAACGTCACGACCCGACATTATTACAGAAAAAGATTTTTCCTGAATTGGAGTAGGCGTGGTTAATCCTAAAGCATCTACCGCTTTTTGTAACGATTTAGGAAGCTGGAATTGTTCGAAAGTATTCATGTCAAAATTTTTGCAAAGGTAGGTTTTTCTTTTTTGAAAAATTAGGAAAGTTTTGGACATAAAAAAACCGCCTTGAAAAAGACGGTTTTTGAATTCTATTGCTTAATTAGAGTATAATCTGCATTGGGTATTCTTAATCTACTGGGTGCATTTTCATACGGTTCGATAAAAGCACCAGAAGGAGAAATATGAATTGTAATTTTTTCAACCCCATTTTCAATTTTATATTTCAATCTCATATTTGCTGGAATATAAGGTCTATCCGGATCTTGCAATCCTAAAACAACTGTTCTTTCGTTTGCAGCACCATTATTGATTGGCGGATTGGAATTACTCATTACTCCTCCAAATATATTGTGTTGCCAAGCATTAGCATCAGAAATAGTAGTAATGTTTGGTAGCGTATTTACTATAATAACATTACTTTCTTCATATTTGTATTCTCCAACAAGTACATCTCTATAATAATTGAATTTTTCATCTTGATAGTGATATTGATATACTTTTTTTAACTGAATGATTAGTTTAGTATTATTTTGTTGGTATTCCCAAATTCCTTCAAATTTATTGAAATCACTATCCATATCTTTATTATAGGCACCATTAAATTTTTCAAATCCACCAATTCCCAGAGGTACAATTTGAGCTTTACACGATATCGAGAAGCTAAATACTAAAATTAATAATATATTTTTCATAAATTTTTATTTAGTTACATGGTAAATAATCGATATTTCCATTTGAATTAATAGTTAACTTATTCCAACGTTGAATTTCTTTCATTACACCGTTAATCATAATTGTTTGAGTAATTAATTTGTAGGTGCTAACTCCAGTATCATAACCTTTATTGTTATAATTTGTTATATATTTTGTAAATTTTTCCTCATATACAATTTGATCAGGATTTGACAGACCATTGGAACCTTTTAAATTTTCGTAGATTACCTCTAAATCATCATTGAAATCTTTGAGTTTTACTGGATTTGTGAAAATATTATTCTTTATTGCTTGTAATTTGGTAATATCTTCAATTTTTAGGGCATAAACACCGCCATCTTTACAAACCATAAAATGTACGGGAATATTGAATATTGAAGCTGTTAGAATTGTCGATGTTATTCATAAATCCAAAATTAAAGTTTTCATAAAACCCCGACCGCTAGGATATAAGCAAACGATAGCGCGGAATTGCATTCCGTGCCCATAAAGTTAAGAAACTATTTTGCTCTAATAACAAGGTTTTTCTTTTTTGAAAAATTAGGAAAGTTTTGGGCATAAAAAAAACGCCAATTTTGGCGGTTTTTGAAATTATGGTTGTTTTATGAAAAGGTAATCTCCATCTCGAATATTTGATTTTATAGGTTTTTTGCCGAAAGGTACGCTTGTTGGCCCAGACGTTATTTTAAGCACCTTTAATGCTTGGTTACCATTTATTGTCACCTTTCTCAGATATAATGCAGATGATTTTGTACCATCATTTATTTGTAATCGAAGTCTTTTTTCGTTAGGTAAACAATCTGAACAAATAGGTTTAAAATTATTTTCATATAGACTTTCTCCAAAAATTTTATGTGTAAATTGATTATTAAAGTTTGTGTTAAATTGATTGTTACTATCAATAATTGTCGTATTACCAATAATGTAAGTTAAATCACCAATTATTAAGTCACTAAAATACTTTCCATTATAATACTGTTCAATTTTTCTTAATTTTATAGTAAATGTCGTATCATTATTTGAATATTTAAAAGTTCCTACAAATAAATCTAAATCATTGAAAGTATCTTTCAAATAAGAATTATTTGAAATTTCACCATTCCAATTTCTAATTCCTTTGATGGGACTTTGCGAGAATACTATTTGAAAACAAAAAAGTAATATAATATAAGTTAGGTTTTTCATATTGTTATTTTTAAAATTAATTACAAGGTTTTAACTACATTGATACCCCCGGCCGCTCGGATATTCCGATAACGATAGCGCGGAATTGCATTCCGTGCCCATAAAGTTAAGAAACTATTTTGCTCAAATAACAAGGTTTTAGTTTTTTTGCTACATTTAATGAAACTGAACTTATGTCAACAAAATACAAAGCTACTACAACTGAAGACGCATACTTTATAACTATAACTGTTGTAGGTTGGATTGATCTTTTCATTCGACTAAATCAAAAAAATGTTATTATTAATTCTTTAAAACATTGCCAGCAAAATAAAGGTTTAGAACTTTATGCTTATGTAATTATGAGTAGTCATATTCATTTATTTTGTAAAGCAACCAATGGTTTTATACTATCGGATGTGATTAGAGATTTTAAAAATTTTACTTCAAAAAAAATTATTCAGACTATTATTGAAGAACCAGAAAGTAGAAGAGAATGGATGTTAGCTTATTTTCAAAAAGCATGTGAACATTTAAAAAGAGAGCAACAATACAAAGTATGGCAAGATGGCTATCATGCAGAGCATATTTATAGTAATTCCTTTATAAAACAAAAAATAAACTATATCCATGACAATCCAGTAAAAGAAAAAATAGTTGCTCTTCCAGAAGATTATTATTTTAGTTCCGCAAGAAATTATGCCTGTTTAGATAATGATTTAGAAATAGTATTATTAGATTTGTTTTGATTTAGATTGTTGGCACTGATTGCAAATCCGCGCTAACGGGTTTTTAATAATTATTTTCTTTTATTATGTTTTAAATCATGGAAATGCAGTACTAGATAATGTATCCCATTTAAAATCAAATCTCCCATCTTTTATTTTAATAGTATCCAAATTATTTGTACTATTTACAGCTTCGCAATTAAAAGTTCCCGAAATCATGCGATCATTGAGATTGTAAGTGGTTATAGTTAAATTTCCAGATTTTTCAAAAGACCGATAATATTGATAACTTTTAGTTTTTTCATCAAATATTCTACAATGTAAATAATTATGATTTAAACCGTTTATATCACTTGCACCATTTGATTCGTCAATTTTATAATTTCCAGTGCCTAAAATATCTACATTTTCCAAATGGATTAGTATTTGAGAGGTTCTGTAGCTTTTGTAATCATGAATATCTATTTCATAAAAATCGGTTGGATTAGGGTATCCAGCTTTAAATTTGGCTCCTTTAGCTACACCATAACCAGTTGGATCACTATCCCTAGGAATAAAAACCTTATTATTTACTTTGTATCCAAAAGTGTTTGATCCATTTTGAGTTACAGCAGGTAAATTATGTATCGATTCATTAGTATTATCGTCTGAGCAACTAGTGATGATTAATAAGAAAATCATATTTATTATCTTTTTCATTTTCATTTATAATTATTAATCTGACTGCTCGGATATACCGATAATGATAACGCAGAATTGCATTCCTTGCCCATAAAGTTAAGAAACTATTTTGCTCTAATAACAAGGTTTTAGTTTTTAATATTCATTGTAATTTCAATAAACTATTTTTCAAAATAATTTTATAATAGTTGTATTGGATTTGTTTTGATATAGGTTGTTGGCACGGATTGCAAATCCGCGCTAACGGGTAACGGGTTGCAAATCCGTGCTAACGGGATTGCAAATCCGCGCTAACGGGCATAAAAAAACCGCCTTGAAAAGACAGTTTTCGGAAATTTATGGTTGTTTAATTAAAATTAAATCTACTGAAGTTGGAAATGCTGGTAACGGTATTGGAGGTTCATTAGAGTATCGTAATCGCATTTTATGTAAAATAAATAATTTAATGGCTTGCTGATTACCAACCATAGTTTTTCTTATAAAAATATCATCAACTGCTCCGCTTACCGGATCATAAATTGAACCATATAAATGCTTTTCATTTGCACCACAATCAGTACATCCCATTTCATTGCCAGTTAAAATATTATTTGCATTTATTGGATAATTAGTTCCATCTGCATAATTAATGTTTAGTGAACTTAAAGTATTTATTTTTTCAACATTATTTATTTCATATTTATACCCACCAATTAAAATATCTTCAGTAAATGCACCACCAAAAGAAGAATTCATTTTTTTTTGAAGTACGACAGTAAATTTTGTAGAACCAGTATCTAAAACATATGTGCCTACAAAGTTTCCAAGAACATCATTAGTATCTTGATAATAAAAGCCATCTTTACCATAATTCTCATTTGCGCCATCTAAATTTATTGTTTGGGCAAATGCTGAGAAATTTAATATGGTTAGTAAAATTAATATTTTTTTCATTACTCGAATTTA
>JBLIJW010000142.1:0-5136 GCA_047636155.1 Flavobacterium sp.
CTGTATATTGTGTTACAAAATAAACCGTATAATTAGTTAGTGGAGACAATCCTGTTAACGAAAATGGCGCTGCAACACCAGCTGTTAAAGCTTGGTTTCCGCTATTTACGACAGTTACACCACCATAAGTAGTTCCAGACATAATTTGCCCTGCCGTTGGAGCTGTTGAACCTTGAGGAACAACAACATAATATCCTGTTGCGTTTACACTAGATGTAGCGTTCAATGTGGCTGAATTTGAAGTAATATTTTGTACACTACTACTCGCATCAGCAACCGCAGCTACTACTGCATCTAACTCTGCAAGGGAAGCAGCTGCATAATACCAGTTAAAACTATCTGAAGCTCCTACTGCTAAGTCGTTCATACGAACATACATACTGTAAGATCCATCATTAGTTGCTTCAATTACGGCACTTGCAGGATTTAGATTAGCTGCATTTAAAAATTGGCAACATCCGGCATGTACATTATTGCCTCTGTTTGAATTTGTAAAAAACATCACCCCTTCATCACCGGTTTTAATTAGTAATGCAGCTGCACGTTGAGATGGAGTAGTCAAAGGAGTAAATACACCATTTACAATGTTTCCTCTCGTTTTGGTAGGAATGTCTGTTCCTCCCACAAAATCGTCTCTAGTACCAATCCAAAAACGAAGGTTCGTTACATTAGAAGATCCGATGTTTTTAATTGTTGTAACTACAGAAACAAAGTTGTCTGTTTGTCCAGTTGTATACGTATTTGTTAGTTCAAAAGTAGCAGTACCTATTGTAATAGTTCCCCTTACTTTTATGGTTCCATAACCTGTTGAGCCAGAAGTTATGGTGAATCCACTATCATCAAATACTTGCCCTGACATGATTGGGTTTTGCGTCATGGTTCCACTAAGGTTCCATTCTAATGTACCATCACCTCCTTGACCAAACATATAATCCAGAGGATAATTAGCAAAAGTCAATTGACGCCAATTACCATAAGTTGAGTTATAATAAAAAGGTTGTTCTACGTTACCAGTATTATTGATTGAAAGTTCTGTGCCATTTCCAAATCGTAAATCTCCTGAATTGATGGTTTTGTTTGATCCATTGAACTGACTAAACGAAAAAACAGAGGTAAGGAGTACTAGTATTAAAAGTAATTGTTTTTTCATGTTTATCTTTTTTGAATTTCCCATTTGCCATTAATTAAATCTAGATGGAACGAGTATTTTATAGCTTGTTTATTTGTTTCACTCAAGAAAAACTCGTAATGCGCTTTTTGATCCGTCACATCCATTCTCCAGAAGATTATGTTGTTTGTAGAATTATCGTTAAATCCTGATTTATCTGTAACTTGAAAAGTGTAAGATCCTTTTTTTAAACTATACTCCTTTAATACTTGGTAATTGTTAAGAATATTAATAGTGTTTCTTGTGAAAGTTTTTTTATCAAGTAATGCAGCAAATATTAAATTTAAATGTGTTTTGGTGATATTAGAATCTTCCACTTTAAAATCTGAGTATACTTGACTTGAGAGCAGTTGCGTGGAATTTGTATTTTGTTGCGATTGTATACTGCCAGTTAGCAACAGTATGCAAATTCTAAAAAAATGTTTCATAAAATTAATTTGTTTGATTTCACCTCTTGTTTTAAATCGTTGGTGTGTTTATTATCACACCAGTATTTTTGTTTTTTTTGTATTCAATTGAACCAGTTGAAATAACTTTAAGAATTGAAAAATTCATATCATTCGCGCGGTCATTACAATCGGCTAAACGATAAGAAATTTTCACCTTCTCATTCTCAAAATGAGTCGTCCATTTTGCTTGGCCATAAGCGCAATTCAATTGCCCTAACAACAGCAGGAAAAATAATATACAGGTAATTTGTTTCATCTAAATTGGTTTTTTTAGAGATTAAATAAATTTATACTTTATTAAGTTAAATTTTAAACTTACAACTATCCTAAATTTTAACAAAGCATGCAAATGTAATGTTAAATTTTAACAATTCATCTAGGTATATTTATCTAATTTAAATAAACTTAGTAGCTTGACTTTTCTTATTTTTATTACCTCTTACATATTTCAAAATATAAGTTTCAAAATTGAAGACACTTAAAGTCTTTACTTAATTTATTTAAAAAAGAATAAACCTAATCAAAATCATCCTTCTTTTAGGAATTACATAAACATGATACCCTGAAGTGACGACTAAAACACCTTACCCTTAGTTAAGTTTTTTAGAACTAGAAATTAGTAACTAGCAATAAGGTCTGGAGTATTGGAGTAAAAAATTTGATCCCATTCATATTATTCCAATTTTAGAAAGTATTGCTTTTAAATCATAAGATTACAAATAGTCAGCCCTGCTTCTTATATAAAGTTAAAAGGATTATTAAATGTTGCTTGTGTTTTGCAATGTTGTAAGTTACAGAACTAAGAAAAAAATCGCCAGATAGCTAAAAAGTTGCGAAACTAAATTCTTAATCTACATTAAGAGACTTTTGATCGTATCGATTGTAAATTTGTATCCTATTAATTACTAAATTTATATATTATGAAAAATACCGTTTTACATAAAGCAAATACAAGAGGACACGCAGATCATGGTTGGTTAAATGCTTACCATAGTTTTAGTTTTGGAAGTTGGTACAATCCAGAACAAGTTCAGTTCGGAACCTTACGCGTTTTAAATGATGATACAATTACAGAAGGAATGGGTTTTGGAGAACACGGACACGATAATATGGAAATTATTACCATTCCGCTTGAAGGCGATTTGGCACATAAAGACAGTATGGGAAATGCAGAAACAATAAAAACTGGCGATGTGCAAGTTATGAGCGCTGGAACTGGAATTCGGCACAGTGAATTTAATCCTAATGCAGACAAACGTACCAAATTGTTTCAAATTTGGCTTTTCCCAAGAACCAAAAACGTTACTCCGCGTTACCAACAAATAACTTTAGATAAAGCAAAACAAAAAAATAATTTTGCTCAAATTCTATCTCCTTCCGAAACAGATGAAGGTGTTTGGATTCATCAAGATGCCTGGTTTTATTTATCTGATTTCGAAAAAGGATTTTCTAAAAACTTGTCTTTAAAGAAAGAAGGAAATGGTTTTTACATCATGAATATTGATGGAGAAATATCAGTTAATGGAGAACTTTTAGATACACGAGATGCAATTGGACTTTGGGAAACTTCAGAAATAGAAATCAAGGCAAATGCAGATTCAAAATTTTTAATAATGGAAATTCCAATGGAATAATTATATTCTAATTAATAAAAAAAAGCTCATGAGTGAAGTACTTTTTAAAAACAACGACAAGTCTGGAATATTTTATATTGAAAAAGAAAATAAAACAAGTGGTAAACTGACCTTTACATACAAAGCCGCAAATAAAATTGTAATTGACCATACAGAAGTAGATAATTCGCAGAACGGAAAGGGTTTCGGAAAAGACCTAGTTAAAAATGCTGTGGACTTTGCACGAGAAAAAAATTTAAAAATTATTCCGCAGTGTTCTTTTGCAAAAAGTGTTATCGAGAATACTCCAGAATTTCAAGATGTACTTTAATTATTAGATACATTTTTATTCTATCCGTTTAAAAAAAAAATAAGTAAATTTATCAAAAAAAATAAAATGAAAAAAATAATAGCTTTTGGCGCTTCTAATAGTTCTACTTCAATAAATAAAGTTTTAGCAACCTATGCTGCGCATTTGTTCCAAAATGTTTCGGTAGAAATTTTAGATTTGAATGATTATGAAATGCCAATATACTCCAAAGATTTTGAAGACAAAAACGGCATACCAGATTTGGCAATAGATTTTTACAACAAATTAGGAAGTTCTGACTTAATTATAATTTCTTTTGCAGAATATAACGGCGCTTACACATCTGCTTTCAAAAATATTTTTGATTGGACTTCGCGTCACAATGGCAAAACTTTTCAAAACAAACCAATGTTATTAATGTCGACTTCGCCTGGTGCACGCGGTGGACAAAGTGTTTTAGATATGGCAAGAAATAGAATCCCATTTCATGCCGGAGAAATAAAAGGACATTTTTCTTTACCCAATTTTGAACAAAATTTTGATGTAAATGATGGAATTACCAATGACGAATTGAAAAGAAATTTAATTAAAATTGTTGATTCTATAGAATTATAATTTTAAAAAATATTGAATATAAAAAGTGGTAAAGTTAAAATGCCACTTTTTTTATGCATTTTACTTTTTTTAAAAGATATCTAATTTTAAGAAAAAAAATATCTTCATCTACAGTAGGTGGTTTTGTTCTTACATTTATTTAGGTTACAATATAAATTATGGGAACAACAAAATCGACAATTAATACAACTCACTCAGAAATTGGATTTAAAGTAAAACACCTGATGTTTACAAACGTATCTGCAATATTTGAAACTTATGAAGCAACAATCACTACAGAAGAAGACGATTTTACAAAATCTTCTATTAAATTCTCTACGGATGTAGCGTCTATTATTATAAATAATGCAGACAGAGATAATCATTTAAAAAGCGAAGATTTTTTTGATGCAGATAAAAATCCGAAACTTACCTTTTCTTCTTCTTCTTCTTTAAATAAAAGCGAAAATGATTATGAATTAATGGGAGAATTAACATTAAACGGTATTTCTAAAACGGTAAAATTAGAAGCTGAAATAAGCGATTTAATGAAAGATCCTTGGGGAAATACTAAAATCGGATTAAATATTTTTGGGGAAATAAATCGCAAAAATTGGGGATTAACCTGAAATTCTGCTTTAGAAACCGGTGGAGTTCTTGTAAGCGAAGTGGTGAAATTGAATATTCAATGGCAACTTGTAAAACAATAAATAAAATAATTTTCTGAATAAAAGCCCTGAAATCTTATAAAGATGGCAGTGCTTTTATTTTTGAAGGACATAAATTACAATAAACCTTATCAAATTCTAAAAAACAAAAAACCCGAATATTTCTATTCGGGTTTTGTGGTACCTCCAGGGATCGAACCAGGGACACATGGATTTTCAGTCCATTGCTCTACCAACTGAGCTAAGGTACCTTGCTTTACTATTAATTTCTAAACTGTAACGCGGGTGCAAATATATAATGTTTTTTAGTTTATGCAAAACAATTTTTAAAAAA
>JBLIJW010000143.1:0-5089 GCA_047636155.1 Flavobacterium sp.
ACATTTGGTGTGTTGACTTTTACGTAATCTACTTTTGGAATATAAACTTCGCTAATTGGCGTTCTGGTTGAGGTTGTGAGTAAATCTTTTAGAGATAATCGTCCTTTTAATCTGTTTTCATCGTCTACAACATAAATAGAGTGCACGCGCGTTACATTTTCTGCTTGCACACGCATTTCTTTAACGCAGGTTAAAACTGTCCAATTTTCGTTAACTTTTACGAGTTCTTTTTCCATTAAACCACCGGCTTCGTCTTCGTCGTACCGAAGTAAGTCAACAATATCTTTGGCGTGTTCTAAATCTTCTAATTCGGATATTACTTCGCCTTGTTTGGATTCTGATAATTCGGATATAATATCTGCAGCATCATCGGTATCTAACTCATCTAACTCTTCGGCAATTTCTTTGGCTGAAAGTCCGCGTAGAATTTTTTCTCGTAAATCGTCTTCTAATTCTAGAAGAATTTCTGCCGTAATTTCACTATCTAATATTTTAAAAATATAGATTGCTTCATTAATTTCTAGCTCGTCAAAAATTTCTGCAATATCAGCATGGTGCATATCATTAAGTAAGAGTTCTAATTGCGCATCGTTTTTTTGCTCAATAAGTTGCTCTACTTCTAATAATAATTCTTTGCTGATTTTAAACTGCATTGGCCTCGATTTTTTGCGTTAATTCGATAAATTGTTCTACTGATAATTGTTCTGGTCGAAGATCAAAAACAGTATCTTCTCTTAAACTGTCAGACAAATTTAAGGTTTTTAAACTATTTCTCATTGTTTTTCTGCGTTGCTGAAATGCCATTTTAACTACTTTAAACAACAATTTTTCATTGCAAGGCAAACTATAATCTGTTTTCCTTGTCATTCGCATTACTCCAGATTTTACTTTTGGCGGCGGATTAAAAACGGTTTCATCTACCGTAAAAAGGTATTCTACGTCATAAAATGCTTGAGCAAGTACCGATAAAATTCCGTATACTTTACTGCCTTTTTTGGAGCAAATTCTTTCGGCAACTTCTTTTTGAAACATGCCAGAAAATTCTGGAATCTGGTGTCGACATTCTAAAGTTCGGAACACAATTTGCGTAGAGATGTTGTAAGGAAAATTACCAATTATTGCAAATTGCTTGTCTTTAAAAAAAGTTGCAATATCGTATCGTAAAAAATCTTCTGACAGAATTTTCCCTTCTAGTTTTGGATAGGTTGCATTTAGATATTCTACAGATTCTTTATCAATTTCTATTGCGAAAGTGGTAACGGGTTTGTCTAACAAATATTTGGTTAAAACTCCCATTCCTGGTCCGATTTCTAATATATCATTATAGCCAGAATAAGACAAAGTGTCGGCAATATTTTTGGCAACGGATTCGTCTTTTAGGAAATGTTGTCCGAGGTGTTTTTTTGGTTTTACTTTTTCCATATGTGCTGAAGCATTTTTTTGGTTTAATCGCAAATTCGCAAATTATTTTAATGCTGTTGTTTGTTTTTTCAATTAGTGCGAAATTGGATTTAATCACACCCTAAATTCGCGAAATTCTTAATAATTTGGCCTATTGAGTTTTAATTTGGCTGAAAATATTCTGAAATAACTTCCAGTTCGGTTCTAAAAGCTAGCATTTTATCGCCAAATAATCGCAAGCCTTCTTCTCTAAATTTTGGTGCATCGTTGTCGTAGTACTTTTGCAAGGTTTCTTTGCTATCTGTTGTGTATTGTGCAGCATAGGTTAATCCGCCCATTTCTTCTTCTACTAAAACACGAACTAATTTTGCGCTGCTAAATTTGCCGGTTGCTAGTATTTCTGGAATGTGTTTTTCTTGCATCCAATGCAGCCATTGTTTGTGAATACTTTGATCAATATTTGAGGTAACGTTATATAAAATCATTTTATTTTTTTTAGGTGTTATTGTCGCCGCGCAATTTGCGGTATTTTTTTTGAGCATTTACAAAATAAATGCTATCGGAATGTTGCAATATTAAAGCTTCGTATACGGACTTTGCTTTCTCGATTAAATTTTGTTTTTCATAAGTTTCTCCTGCAAAAAATAAGGCTTCATCTACATATATAGATTCTTTATGTTGGTCGATTATTTCTTGAAATGAAAGCAAGGCATCGGCATAATTTTTATCTTTAACATATATTAAACCTATTCTAAGTAATGCAATTGGTATGATGGCATCGCCTTTGTTTTCTGTTAAGATTACCTTGTATTTTTGTAAAGCTTCTTCTTTTTTGTCTTGGAAAAGTAAGAAATCTGCTTTTGCAAACTTCTTTAAAGCGGTTTGGGTAGAATCTTTGGCTTTTGCATCGTTCAAAAGTAAAAATAATTCTAAAGCATCGTTTGCAATTAATTGTGTGGAAGCCGATTTCAAAACCTTTAATTGCTGTTCTGTCCAAGTGAAATCTTCTTTATAATAACTAGTTTTTGCTATTTTTAAACTTGCTTCTTGACCGGTCGGATTGTTGTTAGAATTAGTTTCTATTTGGGAATAATACAATAATGCTTGGTTGAATTTTTCTTGAAATAAGAATATATTTGCCAATTCCATTTTAATTTCATTTTCTTGATTTGGTTTTAAAGAAAGATCTAATGTTTTTTTAATTAATGCAATAGCTTCTTCTGGTTTTTTTAGATTAAATGCAGTGAAATGTGCTTTTAGCTGAATTAAATCTAAAGTGTAAGGACTAATCCCGAATTGTTTAAGTACGGTATCTAACTCGGTATTTATTGCAGAATAATCAGCTAGTTTTGCTGTTTTTATTTTTTGATTAATAAGAAAAGCATGTGCTTGAATTTGCAAATCTAAATCTTGTGTGTTTTCTAAAACAAAATTTAAAATTTCTGTTGCAGATTCAATTTTCTCATCTTCCATGGCCAATTGTGCCAAATTGACGATATTAGAAAACGAATCGGAATCGCGTTTATAAATGGCTTTCTCTTGAATGAAAGCTTTATAATATTCTTTATTTTGAACGTACAACCAACTCAAAAACTGGTTCCAAAATAAATCTTGGTTTTTCTGAATTCTAATTAAAAGGGCTTTTTTTAATGCAGAATTAAAGTTGCCAGAATTATCTTCGTTCAAGAAACGACTTAATTGGTTTTGAATTAAAACGGAACTTTGTGGAGAAAGTTGGGCTTCTGTAAGAAACATTTCTATCATGTTATCTGTATCGCCTTTTTGTCCGTAAAGCAAGGCCATCTGATAATTAAAATGTAGGTTAGGATCTTTTTTTATTGCAATTTGGTATGCTTTTAATGCATAATCTGTAAGCGTTTTCCGATCAAAAACATAGGCAACTTGATACACTTCATTTGGTGAAATTTCAATTTTAGAAAGTGCTTCATCATATAGTTTTTTGGCTTTATCCTCTTGCTTTTGAAGTTGGAAGTTATATCCTAACTCAACTAATAACCCAGATTGCTTGTATTTATCGTATCGGTTTTGAATGGCAAACTGTGCTTTATCAAATTGTTCTAATTGCTGATAAATATCAATACTTTTTTGAAAGTAATTGTAGTTGTTTGGCTGTTGTTTTAGTAATTCGTCAAAGGCAATTTGTGCTTTTTCAAATTCGCCACGGTCGTAATAATTTTGTGCCAACTGCTCTGATTGTGACCAAGCAAGGCAAATGAAATTAAGAAACAACAAACAGATAAATTTACGCATTTTTGACAGAATAAATTAAGCACTAAAATAACACAATTTGTGTCAATTTAGTGCTTTTATAGTATAACTTTTAACTTTAAGAATTAATCAATACGATCAAAACCAGTATATTTTCTTAATACTTCTGGTATTTCAATTCCGTTTTCTGTTTGGTAATTTTCTAAAATTCCGGCTAAAACTCGAGGTAATGCTAAAGAACTTCCGTTAAGGGTATGTGCTAATTGGGTTTTGCCATCTTGACCTTTAAAACGTAATTTTAATCTTTGGGATTGAAAGGATTCAAAATTAGAAACAGATGAAATTTCTAGCCAACGATCTTGCGCCGCAGAAAACACTTCGAAATCGTAAGTTAGTGCAGATGCAAATCCCATGTCGCCACCACAAAGTCGTAATACGCGGTATGGTAATTTTAATTCGTCTAATATGGATTTAACGTGATCTACCATTCCGTCTAATGCTTTATAAGAATTATCTGGATGTTCAATACGTACAATTTCTACTTTATCAAATTGATGTAGACGATTTAAACCGCGAACATGCGCACCATAGGAACCAGCTTCACGGCGGAAACATGGCGTATAACTTGTGCAAAGAACTGGCAATTCGTTTTCTGATAAAATAACGTCTCTAAAAATATTAGTAACCGGAACTTCTGCCGTTGGAATTAAATATAAATCGTCACGAGAATCGTGGTACATTTGACCTTCTTTATCTGGTAATTGCCCAGTTCCGTATGCCGAAGCTTCGTTAACCAAATGCGGAACTTGGTATTCTAAATAACCAGCATCGGTATTTTTATCTAAGAAATAAGTAATTAATGCGCGTTGTAATTTAGCGCCCTTTCCTTTATAAACCGGGAAACCTGCGCCAGCAATTTTTACTCCGAGTTCAAAATCTATAATATCGTATTTTTTTACTAATTCCCAATGCGGCAAAGCTTCTCCGTGTAATTTTGGTATTTCCCCAGATTCGAAGATATTTAAATTATCGTCAGGAGTTTTTCCGTTAGGAACAATGTCTGCTGGCAAATTTGGAAGCAAATACATTTTTGCCATTAATTCTTCGCTTAAACTATCTAATTGATCAGAAGCCTCTTTGCTTTTCTCTTTAAGAGATACTGTTTTCAATTTTAGAATTTCCGCTTTAGATTTTTCTCCTTTTTTCATCAACTCTCCAATATCTTTAGATAGTTTATTTGATTCTGCTAAAGCATTTTCCATTTCGTTCTGAACACTTCTTTTGTTTTCGTCTAACGATATAACTTGGTCTACCAACTCAGTAGCATTCATGTTTCTTTTGGCTAAAGCTTGAATAACTTTTTGTCTATTTTCTCTGATGAAGGAAATCTGTAACATATTTCGATTTTTTTATAGCGGCAAATTTAACAAATTGTACCTTAGTAAAAGGATAGATTTAC
>JBLIJW010000144.1:0-5012 GCA_047636155.1 Flavobacterium sp.
TCCGCCTCAAGGGTTTCTATCAGATAACGAATACCATTTTGATCTGTAGGAATGAACAGGTCGCCAGTTTTAAAAGTAATTTCTCTATTTTTTTTTGAAATTTTGGTGTTATAATGCAAATAATGCCCTTCATACGAAGTTTCTCTTGTTTTGTAATCTTCAATATGATTTACTTCTACAGTAATCGTGGTATCCTTTTTAAAACGAGTAAATGCAATATGATTATTATTTAAACGGTCTATAATTTTATGCCATCCTTTTTGTAAAATGTATGCTTTCGGAATGGTAATTTCTTTTTTAGGCAGAAAGTTGTTGTAATATTTTGTTTCTTTTTCAAAAGGCTTTGTGGTGTCGTAAAACAATCGTTTTCCGCTGGTAACTTTACTGTCAATAAACGTAGCTTTATATCCTTTAAAATTCAATGTTGTCGGATTTTTTTTATCAACTGTATAAGAAATTGGATAGTTTTTATTTTTTAAAATTTCTTGAACTGCTTTTTTTCGGAGGTTTTTGATTGTTTCTGAATTTTCTTCTGTAAAATCCAACACGGAAAATAGTAGTTCATAGGTTTGTTCAACACGTATTTTATAGGGTTTTAACATGTGTGTTTCAACCATTAAACCAAGTGTATGAAATAGCGTTGTGTAACCTGTAGAATATCTTGGAGCATCGAAAAATTGAGAAAATCCAGTTTCTGGAGTATTGCCCCAAACATTTACATAGGGCGTTATGATTATGTCTTTTTCTTTTAAAGACTTTTCAATTTGAGGGCGCATTTCATTTTCTAGAAATAATCCTAAGTTGCCGCCCAATTTATTATGTTGTGTAAATAAATGGGAAATGGCATATTGATAGTCCGCACCATTACTTACGTGGTTGTCAATAAAAACATCAGGGTTCACAATATGAAAAATTTCAGCAAAAGCAGCTGCGTTTTTGCTGTCTTGTTTGATGAAGTCTCTATTTAAATCAAAATTTCTTGCATTTCCTCGAAATCCGTAAGAAACTGGTCCATTTTGATTTGTCCTTGTTTCTGAATTTCTATTTAACGCACCACCAACATTATAAACCGGTATGATTGCAATTAATGAATTTTTATATTTTTTCTGGAGAGAATCGTTCTGTACAATCTCTCGTAATAGCAGCATAGAAGCATCGATACCATCAGGCTCTCCTGGGTGAATGCCATTATTTATTAAAATCCTACTCTTTCTTGAATTTGTAATTTCTTTCACATTATAAATTCCCGTTCCACTATAAACTACTAAATGCAGCGGTTCACCTGAATCTGTTTGCCCAAAAGTAAATAACGAGATTTGCGAATATTCTTCCGCTAGTTTTTCATAGTATCCAATTATATCCCCGTATTCTGGGGTTTCTTTTCCTTTTGTTTTTTCGAATTTAGTGGTAAAGTCTCTGTTATTTTTTGAGGAGTTATTACAAGAAAAAACAAAAATAAGGATGCATAATAAAAAAAGGCTTCTCATGAAATCTACTATTTAATACGCACTGTTTTAGGAACTAATTTGGTGTAATCTCCATCATTTCTTATTACATCTCTCACGATAGAAGAGGAAATATAAGAGGTACTAGCGGCAGTTAATAAAAACACAGTTTCTATAGGTGCTAAATCTCTATTTGTATGTGCAATTGCTTTTTCAAACTCAAAATCTGCAGGATTTCGGAGTCCTCTTAAAATAAAATCAACATTATTTTTTTGGCAGAAATGAACTGTTAAACCTTCATAAGCGACCACTTTTATTTTTGGATTGTAATCAAAACAATCTTGTATAAATTTTTTGCGTTCTTCTAAAGAAAACATATATTTTTTATCGGCATTGATACCGATAGCGATAATTAGTTCATCAAAAAGTTTTACACCTCTCTCTATAATATCAAAATGACCTAAAGTTATTGGATCAAAAGACCCCGGAAAAATTGCTCTTTTCATTTTTTAGTTGATTTGCCACAAATTTATAAACTTGTGTTTGTTAATTTAAAGCCGATTCAATTGCGTTTTCGAACAATTCCGCTAAAGAAATTCCTGCTGCTTTCGCTTGCTGAGGTAATATACTTTCTTCAGTTAAGCCAGGAACTGTATTGATTTCTAAGAAATAAGGCTCCTCATTTACAAAGATAAATTCAGCTCTAGAAAATCCAGATATTTTTAAAATTTCATATACTTTTTTAGCAGTTTTCTCTATTTTCTCTTGCTGCAACTTAGAAATTCTTGCGGGTGTAATTTCCTGAGATTTTCCTTCGTATTTTGCTTGATAATCAAAGAAATCATTTTCTGAAACTATTTCTGTAATTGGCAATACTTTTGTCTCTCCTTTGTAGTGAATAACACCAACAGAAACTTCTGTACCGTTTAAAAAGGATTCAATTAAAATTTCTGAATCCTCTTTGTAAGCAATGGCTATTGCAGGTAAAATATCTTGAACAGAATGTACTTTTGAAATTCCGTAGCTAGAGCCTGCGTTGTTCGGTTTTATAAAACAAGGCAATCCAACTTTTTGAATAATGTCATTAGTGTTAACTGCATCTCCTTTATTTAAATTAACAGAAGTTGCGGTTTTAATACCATATGTGCGCACGACGCTTAAAGTATCTCTCTTATTAAAGGTGAGCGCCATCTGGTAAAATGGGGCAGAAGTATGTTTTAAATTGACCATATCTAAGTAGGCTAATATTTGTCCGTTTTCTCCGGGTGCGCCGTGAATTGCATTAAAAACGCAGTCAAATAGAATTCGCTCATCCTTAAGACTAAAAGAAAAATCGTTTTTATCAATTAAATATTCATTATTGGCAGCATCTAAAACTACCCACTTTTCTTTTAAAATTAGGACTCTAAAAGTGTTGTATTTTTCTTTGTCTAAGTGCGTATAGACCACATTTCCACTTTTTATTGAAATGTGTACTTCGGATGAATAACCACCCATAATTATGGCAATATTTTTTTTCATTTTATAAAAAATAATAAAACAAATTTATCAAAATATAAATAGAATCAGCAACGTTTAGTTTTTATATATTTGTAGGATTAAAAAAATGGTTATGAGTTTGTTTCAGTTTTTAAAAAGTAAAACTTTTTTTATTCAAATAGCAATTGCTATTGTTGGTCTATTGTTGCTTGTTTTTGTCTTAAAGTATTGGTTGGGAGTTACTACAAATCACGATCAAAAGATACAAGTACCCGATTTACAAAAATTAACTTTAGATGCTGTTGATAGAAAATTAAAGGAATTGGACTTGGACTATAAAATTATTGACAGTACTAGTTTTAATCCAGAGTATCCAAAAAAGTCGGTGATAGAACAAAAACCTGAAGCGGGTGATTTTGTAAAAGAAAAGCGTAAAATATATTTGACTTTAAATCCATCTAAATATAGAGATATTAAAGTTCCAGATGTAAACGGACGCACAAAAAGACAAGCATCTGCTCAATTAAGAGCTATGGGATTAAACATAGGTACAGAGTTTATATATGTAAATGATATAGGCAAAGATGTTGTGAGAGGGTTACGTTTTAAAGGGGAAATTATAAATGAAGGAGATAAGTTACCATTAAATTCAATTTTAGATTTGGTTCTAGGTAACGGAAAAGGGCGTTAATTCGCTGATTATTTATCGCTTTCGAGTTGTTATATTAATTAAATAATAGTAAAATAAAAGAGTCATTTTGCAAGAAGATCAGAATCAAGATTTAGAAAACGAAGAATTATACGAACACCATAAGTTTGTAGCAAGTGAAGGTCAAGAACCATTAAGAGTAGATAAATTCTTAATGAATTTTATTGAAAATGCTACAAGAAGTAAACTACAACAGGCTGCAAAAACAGGTAATGTTCTAGTGAATGAGGTTGCTGTAAAATCGAATCATAAAGTAAAGCCAAATGATATTGTTAGAATTGTTTTAGCATATCCACCAGCAGAAAAATTATTAGTTGCGGAAGATATTCCTTTAGACATCATTTATGAAGATGACGCTGTAATTGTAGTAAATAAAGCCGCTGGAATGGTGGTCCACCCTGGTCACGGGAACTACTCCGGAACTTTGGTAAATGGACTTATTCATCACATAGAAAATCTGCCGACAAATTCGAATGAAAGACCTGGTTTAGTGCATAGAATTGACAAAGATACAAGTGGTTTGTTAGTTGTTGCTAAAACAGAATTTGCAATGGCCAATTTATCACGTCAATTTTTTGACAGAACAACAGAGCGTTTGTATTACGCGTTGGTTTGGGGAAATGTGGACGAAGATGAAGGTCGAATAGAAGGAAATATTGGACGAAGTTTAAAAAACCGACTGCAAATGGCTGTTTTTCCTGATGGGGATTTCGGTAAGCATGCAGTTTCACATTATAAAGTTTTAGAAAGATTAACCTACGTTACTTTGGTAGAGTGCAAACTAGAAACGGGTAGAACCCATCAAATCAGAGCACATTTTAAACATATTGGGCACACTCTTTTTAATGATGAGCGGTATGGCGGGAATGACATTTTAAAAGGAACAACCTTTACTAAATACAAGCAGTTTGTGCATAATTGTTTTAAGGTACTGCCAAGACAGGCTTTACATGCTAAAACTTTAGGCTTTACGCACCCTACAACTGGAGAGTTTATGAGATTTAACTCTGAGGTACCACAAGATATTACAGATTGTTTAGAAAAATGGAGAACCTATTCAGAGAATTCGAAAGATGTTGAATTAAATTAACAAATTTCCTAACTCGTAAAATAAAATATTTATTTTACGAGTTAGGTTTTTTTAAAAGGATTCAAAACAAAAACTAGTTTTTAGCAACAACCAGAATCAGGAGCACAAGAGTTTGCTGATCCCATGTCAGAAATTTTAATTCTTGGTTTTTTTGCTGGAATTCCACACGCATCTTGGGCTAAACATGCGGTAATTTTTGAGGTCAATAGAAAGTGAGTTCCATCAAAATCTAAGTTGTATTTTCCAATGGTTTCCTTTCCTTGATATTCAACCTCAATTTCTAAATCTT
>JBLIJW010000145.1:0-4936 GCA_047636155.1 Flavobacterium sp.
ATTAAAACAACTTTACTTTCGTAAGAAGAATAACTATTTTCTGTACCCGGATATTTATTTGCAACGAAATCTTTTAATTTAATACTAAATGGTAAAGTATAAACTTTACTACCAAAGAATAAAGTAAACTCTAAACCACCGACTTTAACCACTTTCGGTTCGCCTTGTTTGCCTTTACTACCAACTAAAGTTACTTCTTTGGTTTCGCCTTTTGCAGAAATCGTAACTGTTAAAGCATCTTCTGATTTTTTGTTTTTATAATCGCCACCAGAAATATAATCCTTTTCTCCTTTTATTGGTTGATCTGGAAAAACAAATTGTGCGCCGCCTAAGTTGTATAAAGACCGAAACATTAAATTTTGTGTTTCAGATTTCGCCACGTTTCCTTGAAATTTATCAATCATTCGCATAAAAGTTCCTTCAAAAGGAGCTTCTAAAGTGGTATTTTTTCCGTCGGTTATAATATTAATTGCACCTGGAGTTGGCTTATTTAGCGCCATTAAAACATTGTGAATGTTTTGCACTTCCCCTTCTACAAGATAATGTTCGTGTCTTTCACCATCGCCAGATTCTACCATTTTAAGATAATACTTACCGTTTGGCGTTTGTTTGATAGTTTCTTTAACATCCATCACAAAATTTTTGTAATTTACTTCGTAAGATGTGTCATCAAATTTATCCGAAATTGAGAAATCAGAATTTGCAGCTTGGGATAAAATTAAAGGTTTTTCAATTGTTTTACGCTTCATTTCCCCCTTGTATTCTCCATCAACAAAAAAAGTAATATAATTTTTTTCCGAAAAAAACTGGTTTGTTGTTTCGCCTTCTTTAATTGGCATCATGCCTTCAAAAGATATGTATCTGGTAACTGCTGCTCCTATTAAAATAAAGATAAAAGACAAATGCAGCAATAGAGTCGCCCATTTTTCTTTTTTATATAATTGGTACCGTTTTATATTTCCGAAAAAATTAATTAGGAAAAATACATGAATGGCTTCAAACCATTTTGTATTATAAATAATCATTCGAGCAGTATCTGTGTTGTATTCGTTTTCTATAAAAGTACCAACGGCCATTGCAACTGCATAACCAATAAATAAAACCGCCATTAAACGTGTAGAAAACAAAAAGGAAAGAATTCTTTTTTCCATGGTTTGGAACTAAATTTTTGAACTGCAAAAGTACTTTAAAATCGTTTAGAATAATACCTTTGCAAGTGCTTTTAAGTATAATTTAAGAAGATTTTAGCTTAGTAAAAACTAATCCGCAATCTCCAACTCAACAGATGTTGAATAGTTGCGCCACTTATCTATACAAGCCTGAAAATCATCTGGAATTGGTGAATCAAACTGCATGTATTTTTGCGTGGTTGGATGGACAAATCCTAAAGTTTTGGCGTGTAATGCTTGTCTTGGTAAAACTTTAAAACAATTATCTACAAATTGCTTGTATTTAGTAAACGTAGTTCCTTTTAAAATTAAGTGTCCGCCGTAACGCTCATCGTTAAACAAAGTATGACCAATATGTTTTAAATGAACACGAATTTGATGCGTTCTTCCAGTTTCTAATTTGCAAGAAATTAAGGTAACATATCCAAATCGTTCCAAAACTTTATAATGTGTAATTGCAGGTTTTCCAATTTCTGGATCACTAAATACAGACATTTGCATGCGATCTTTCACATGGCGTGCAATATTACCTTCAATAGTTCCAGATTCTTCTTTTACATTTCCCCAAACTAAGGCAACATATTCTCTTTCGGATGTTTTAGCTTCAAATTGTTTTGCCAAATGTGTCATGGCAATTTCTGTTTTAGCAACTACCAAAAGTCCTGATGTGTCTTTATCGATGCGATGCACCAAACCTGGACGTTCTGAACTATTCATTGGTAAATTTTCAAAATGAAACGCCAAGGCATTTACCAAAGTACCGGTATAATTGCCATGACCAGGATGCACAACCAAGCCAGGTGGTTTGTTTATTAATAAGAGTGTATCGTCTTCATAAACAATATCTAACGGAATATTTTCTGGCAAAACCGTATTGTCAAATGGCGGATGGGTTAGCATTATTCTAACAACATCTGCAGGTTTTACTTTATAATTAGATTTTACCGGAATATCATTTACATAAATATCTGCATTGGTTGCAGCATTCTGAATTTTATTGCGCGTTGCATTTGGAATAAATCCCATCAGAAATTTATCAATTCGCAATAAGGCTTGTCCTTTTGGAACTTCGACTTTAAAATGTTCGAATAAATCGTCTTCTAAATCGGTATTTTGGTTTGTATCACTCATTATTGTACGGAATCTGTTTCCGTTTCTATTGTAGGTTCTAATTCGGATTCGTCAAAGATAACTTTACCATCACCCAAGACTAAATCAATTTTTGTTGCCTTAAGAACTTTTGTTCCTGCTTTAACTTCTTTTCCGTCAATTAGCATATTTAAGACCATATCTTTTCCTAAATAAGGAATATAACTAATTTCTCCAACTTCTAAACCTATAGCTTTCAAGGTGGGTAAGGCTTGACGATAGGTTCTTTCTATCAAATCTGGAATTGCAACTTTAGTAAACGTATTGGCATTTAATTTTATATAAATAGTTCTTCCGCCTTTTACTTTAGATCCAGAAGTTGGTTCTTGTTGAACAACCGATAATTTAGGAAAATCTGGATTATAATCTACTGTGTCAATAATTTCAAAAAATAAATCTAAATCGCTAAATTTTTCTTCTACCTGCTCTGAAGTCAATTCTGCCAGATTAGGAACTGTAATTTCTTCGCCATGATTTGTAACATAAGTAATCCAGTGAAAAAAACTGTAGGTTAACACAGCAACTATAGCAAAGGCTGCAATTAACTGAGCAAAAAAAACGCGATTAGAAAGATATTTAGTAAAACTCATTTATTTATATTTATCGCAAAGATATAAAATTCTTAAAAGCTATTGGTTCGAAAAAAAATGATAATTTTGTTTTTTAATAAAGTAATAAAAAATTAGAAAAAATGAAGCACGTTGCGATAATTATGGGAGGTTATTCTAGCGAATATAAAATTTCTTTAGTTAGTGGAAACATGGTATTTAACCATTTAAAAAAAGAAAAATACATAGGTTATCGTATTCATATTTTTAAAGAAAATTGGTATTATATGGATGACAATGAAATGCAACATAAAGTAGATAAAAATGATTTTTCTGTACTTAAAGACGGGAAAAAAATACAATTTGATGTAGTTTTTAATGCAATTCATGGTACGCCCGGAGAAGATGGTTTAATGCAAGCTTATTTTGAATTACTAAATATGCCGCAAACATCTTGTAATTATTACCAAGCTGCGCTAACCTTTAATAAACGCGATTTATTATCTGTATTGAAACCATATGGCATAAAATCAGCCGAATCTTATTATCTTAATTTAGGTGATGAAATTAATTTGAATGAAATTATTGAAAAAGTTAAATTACCTTGTTTTGTAAAACCCAATAAATCTGGTTCAAGTTTCGGAATTTCTAAAGTAATGGAAAAATCTGGCATGTTGGAAGCTATTGAAATAGCATACCAAGAAGATGACGAAATAATTATTGAAAGTTTTTTAGATGGTACAGAAGTTTCTGTTGGGGTAATTAATTATCGAGGCGAAATTACAGTTTTACCAATTACCGAAATTGTTTCAGAAAATGATTTCTTTGATTATGAAGCAAAATACATGGGGAAATCTCAAGAGATAACACCCGCAAGAATTTCAGATGAAATAGCAAACAAGGTAAGACTTGCAGCTAAAAAAGCTTATACAATATTAAAAATGACTGGTTTTTCAAGAAGTGAATTCATAATTGTAGATGACGAACCGTTTATGTTAGAAATGAATACAATTCCTGGTTTA
Source organism: Flavobacterium sp. (assembly GCA_047636155.1). Taxonomy (GTDB): domain Bacteria; phylum Bacteroidota; class Bacteroidia; order Flavobacteriales; family Flavobacteriaceae; genus Flavobacterium. The sequence continues at coordinate 3,889 of JBLIJW010000145.1, forward strand.
ACGTCAGAAAGTTTGATTCCGCAACAAGCAAAAGAAGCCGGAATTAGTTTAGAAGATTTGTTTGATAATGCCATTGAATTGGCAGTTATATAATTTGAAAAAAATACCATGAAAAAAGCAATATTCCCAGGTTCATTCGATCCTATAACCTTAGGCCATTTTGATATTATAAAAAGAAGTATTCCATTATTTGATGAAATAATTGTTGCTATCGGAATAAATGCGGAAAAGAAATATATGTTTCCGCTTGAAGACAGAATTCGATTTATTGCTGAAGCATTCGCTGATGAACCAAAAATTCGAGTTATATCTTATGTCGGATTAACTATTGATTTATGTAAACAGGAAAAAGCAGAATTTATATTGCGTGGTTTACGAAATCCAGCAGATTTTGAGTTCGAAAAAGCCATTGCACATACCAATAGAAGATTATCTAAGATTGAAACGGTATTTTTATTAACTGCTGCAAAAACGTCTTATATATCTTCTAGTATCGTTCGTGATGTAATAAGAAATGGTGGCGAATACCAAATGTTAGTACCAGATTCTGTTAGAGTTAAAATTTAGTATATTTTAAAGTTTAGTATATTTCAGTAAAAGATAAAAAAAACCACTTTCATTGAAAGTGGTTTTTTTATTTTAATATGTGAAGCGAATTAAACCTTAGTTCCTTCGTGTCTTTTTTCAATTTCTTCAATATCTTTTTTGCCCATCGAATCAACCAAAACTGGTGTCGCAATGAATAAAGAAGAATATGTACCCACTAAGATACCTATTAACATAGCAAAGATAAATCCTCTAATTGATTCACCGCCAAATAAGAACATCGTTAACAAAACGATTACCATCATCAATGAAGTGTTAATCGTTCTAGATAAAGTAGTATTAATTGAAGCATTTACTACCGTTTTGAAATTACCTTTGATGTTACCAGCTAAGAATTCACGAACTCTATCAAATACAATAACAGTATCATTCATAGAATAACCAATTACGGTAAGAATTGCAGCTATAAAATGTTGATCCATTTCCATATGGAAAGGCATAA
>JBLIJW010000146.1:0-4916 GCA_047636155.1 Flavobacterium sp.
GGCGGAAGTATTGATGCAATGTAAAAGTAATTTAAAAACTCCAAAATTATCTTTGGAGTTTTTTTTTGTTACATATTTTTAAAAATAATTTCAAATTAACATTCAACAAATGTTAAAGATATAATTGCATCAAGTTAAAGCATTTATAAAACGTAACTTTGAAATAAAAAATAAAGAAATATGAAAATATTGGTAACCGGAGCAACAGGTTTAATTGGTTCCGAACTAGTAAAAATATTATTGAAAGAAAATCACGAGGTTAATTATTTAACTACAAGTAAGGACAAACTAAGAAGTCAAAAAAATTACCAAGGTTTTTATTGGAATCCTTCTCAAAACGAAATTGATGCCGATTGTATAAAAGGGGTAAATGCAATAATTCATTTGGCTGGAGCAAGCATCTCAAAAAGATGGACAACCTCTTACAAAAAAGAAATCTTACAAAGCAGATTGCAAACCACGCATATCTTGTATAGCTTAATTAAAAACAATCCAAACCAAGTAGAACATATTATATCTGCTTCTGGAACAGCAATTTATCCAGACAGTTACAGCAACATTTATATAGAAAGTTCGCAAGAAATAGCAAAAACCTTCTTAGGAAATGTGGTCGTACAATGGGAAAACGCAGTAGATCAGTTTCAAGAATTAAATCTTAAAATTACAAAAATAAGAACAGGCGTAGTATATTCAAGTAAAGGTGGAGCATTACAAGAAATTATAAAACCGATAAAACTAGGAGTTGGAACGGCATTTGGATCTGGCAAACAACAACAAACCTGGATTCATCTCACAGATATTGCCAATTTATACGCATTTGTTTTAAACAACCAACACCAAGGAGTTTTCAATGCGGTCGCATTAGAAGTTGTAACGAACCAAGAACTTACAGAGAAAATAGCAAAAAAGCTTAACAAACCACTTTTTCTGCCAAACATACCAAAATGGGTAATGGCATTGATCTTAGGCGATATGCACAAATTACTCTTTGACAATAAAAATATCTTATCCAAAAGAGCATTAGAACTGCAATTCAAATTTCAATATCCAACAATAGACGCTGCATTAGATCAAATATTTAAATAAAAAAAGTCCCAACTAAATTTGGGACTTTTTTTTACTCTTTATACTTTGAATTAATAATATGCAATGGCATAATGCCTTCTAAAACCTTTTGTTAAAACAAAGCTAAACAATTCGATAACGATTTCGTCTTAAAATTGTATTAAAATTTTATTCGAAGCATATTTTTCTGGCTTCTTCAATAAATGCAATTCCTGCTACAGCAAGTCGTTGCGTTTTCAAGAAAAAAACGCAACTTCAACAATTGCAGTATCAGGGCTAGCTTCCAGTTATCCGAATAAAATTAGGTTTCAAAATGACATTTTGACACAAAATAACAATTGGCAACATGTTTGCAATTCTCTGCCAAATGAAAAATTTCAAGACAATTTTCTCCAATAAAAAAAATAAGAATCCAATGAGTACAGATACATCGGAAAACGAACAAATAGAACAAGAAACAACGGCAGAAAACACACAAGACCAACAAGAACAGCCTGTTGCCCTTTCTGTAGAAGAACAATTAACTGAAGATTTAGCAGCAGAGAAAGATAAATTCATCCGCTTATTTGCAGAATTTGAAAACTATAAAAAGAGAACTTCTAAAGAAAGAATCGATCTTTTTAAAACTGCCAATCAAGAAGTTTTACAAGCACTTTTACCAGTTTTAGACGATTTTGACAGAGCAATGGTAGAAATAACCAAAGCAGATAACGAAATACTACAAAAAGGTGTGGAGTTAATTCACGAAAAATTAAAATCTACATTAGTTTCCAAAGGATTAGAACAAATGGAAGTTCGCGCAGGCGACGCATTTAATGCAGATTATGCCGAGGCAATTACTCAAATTCCTGCTCTAGAAGAAAAATTAAAAGGAAAAATTGTTGACGTTTTAGAAAAGGGATACAAACTTGGCGACAAAATAATCCGTTTCCCAAAAGTGGTTCTTGGTGCATAAAAACAAGAATTTTTATTCCATTTAAGAAATGAAAAGCAACTAATCATTTCAATACAATTTTAAAAATGAAAAACGACTTTTACGACATATTAGGAATTGCAAAATCAGCAACAGAAGCCGAAATAAAAAAGGCTTACCGTAAAAAAGCTATTGAATTCCATCCCGATAAAAATCCAGGAAATTCAGAAGCCGAAGAAAATTTCAAAAAAGCTGCAGAAGCTTATGAAGTTTTAAGTGATCCGCAAAAGAAAGCGAAATATGACCAATACGGGCATCAAGCTTTTGAAGGCGGCGGTGGCGGTTTTAACGGCGGCGGAATGAACATGGAAGATATCTTCAGTCAATTTGGCGATATTTTTGGTGGTGGCGGTTTTGGTGGTTTCGGAGGAAACTCTAACCAACAACGTCGCGTGAAAGGAAGTAACCTTCGAATTAAAGTAAAATTAACTTTAGAAGAAGTTGCCAATGGTGTAGAGAAAAAGGTGAAAGTAAAACGTAAAGTGCAAGCTTCTGGCGTAAAATATAAAACTTGCCCAACTTGTAATGGTCAAGGCCAAGTATTACGAGTAACTAACACGATTTTAGGCAGAATGCAATCTGCAACAACTTGTTCTACTTGTGGTGGTTCTGGACAAACTATTGAAAGTAAACCGGCAGAAGCAGATGCTTACGGAATGGTTTTAGAAGACGAAACAGTATCTATCAAAATTCCAGCTGGAGTTGTTGATGGTATGCAGTTAAAAGTATCTAGTAAAGGTAACGACGCACCAGGAAATGGAATTCCGGGAGATTTGATTGTCGCAATTGAAGAACTAGAACACGAATTCTTAAAACGTGAAGGAGAAAATTTACATTACGACCTGTATATTAGTTTTCCAGAAGCTGCTTTAGGAGTTTCTAAAGAAATACAAACCGTAACGGGTAAAGTTCGTATTAAGTTGGAAGAAGGTATTCAATCCGGAAAAATTTTAAGATTAAAAGGGAAAGGTATTCCTAGTCTTAATAGCTATGGAAACGGAGATCTTTTAGTACACATAAATGTTTGGACGCCAAAAACATTGACTAAAGACCAAAAACAATTTTTTGAACAAAATTTAGAAGACGATAACTTTTTACCGCATCCAGAAAAGTCGGATAAATCTTTTTTTGAAAAAGTAAAAGATATGTTTTCATAATTCAAAAATTAATTATACATTTGAAGTATTACTAGGTTACTAGTAATTTCTTTTTCATAGCAATTTTTCCCATCCTTGTGTAATAATAAGGGTGGGTTTTTTTTGTAACTTTTTCTGTATTTTTAGTACTAACAAGTCATTACAACCAAACTATAATTTATGAATCCTATTCTGCAAGTTTCTAACGTAGTCAAAAAATATGGTGATTTTACAGCGCTAAATGATGTTTCTTTAACAATTCCAAAAGGTAGTATTTTTGGATTGTTAGGTCCAAATGGTGCAGGAAAAACTTCTTTAATACGAATTATCAATCAAATTACCTTACCAGATAACGGACAAATCTTGTTAGATGGCGAACCTTTAGAGCAAAAACATGTGCAAACTATTGGTTATTTGCCAGAAGAACGTGGTTTGTACAAAAACATGAAAGTTGGTGAACAATGTTTGTATTTAGCTCAATTAAAAGGTTTAACCAAACAAGAAGCAAAAAAAGAATTAGATTATTGGTTTGATAAATTGAGTATTCAAGGTTGGTGGAACAAAAAAATTCAGGAATTAAGTAAAGGAATGGCGCAAAAAATACAGTTTGTGGTAACCGTATTGCACAAGCCAAAATTATTAATTCTTGACGAGCCTTTTTCTGGATTTGATCCAGTAAACGCAAATTTAATAAAAGACGAATTACTGGAGTTAAACAAAAACGGAACATCGATTATTTTTTCTACACACAGAATGGAAAGTGTAGAAGAGTTGTGTGATCATATTGCTCTGATTCACCAATCAAACAAATTGATAGAAGGCAAACTTACCGATGTTAAAAAACAATATCGAACCAATAATTTTGAAGTAGGTATAATTTCTAACAATGTAGAAAAGCTGATGTACGAAATTACCAAGAATTTTACTGTAAGTCAAACCAATTTTAAATCGTTAAACGACGAATTAAAGTTGCAGATTAATTTAGGAAACGCAAAACCAAACGAGTTACTTTCTTTATTAACCCAGCAAGGACAAGTAACCCATTTTGTAGAAAAAATACCAACAGTAAACGATATTTTTATCCAATCGGTAACACAATAAAATTTTAAATTATGAGTAAGTTACCGCTAATTATAAAACGCGAATTTATCGCCAAAGTTAAAAACAAGTCTTTTATTGTAATGACTTTTTTAAGTCCGTTACTTTTTGTAGGAATTGCAGTTTTTGTTGGTTATTTAAGTACCATGAAATCGGATTTAAAAACAATCGCAATTCATGACGAATCTGGAAGTTTCATAGACGAGTTTCAAAGTACAGATGAATTTAAATACATTGATGTTACCTCATTACCAATCAAAAAAGTAAAAGATAGTATAATAGCAGAATCTTATGAAGGCTTATTAGTAATCCCGACCAAACTTATAAACGATTCTTTACAAACCGGAATTCAATACATTTCCAACGATAGTCCAAGCGTTAATTTTATTGAAGAAATGCAAAACGCAATCAATAAAAAAATTACACAAATAAATTACACCAACGCTGGTTTAGATACTTTGGCTATTCAAAAGGCGAAGTCAAAAATAGCAATTAGCTTACAAAAAGCTTCCGGCGAGCAATCGCTAAAGGGTTTAAACGAAATTAAAATTGTTATCGGTGGTGCGTTCGGATATCTAATTATGATGTTTATTATCTTGTACGGAAATATGGTGATGCGAAGTGTAATTGAAGAAAAAACATCC
>JBLIJW010000147.1:0-4912 GCA_047636155.1 Flavobacterium sp.
AAAACTTGAAACTTATAATTTTGAAGTGCTTCTTTTTTAAACAAAAATTCTAATTGCTGTTCTTCTTCCAAGTAATTGGTGGTAAAATCTACAGCAACAGAGTCTTTATTTATCAATTTAATTTTAGATTTATCCCAAGATTCAATTGGTAAACTAGATCGAATTGCAAAATTTTCCCTAAATTTTAAAGTAGAGGTTTGAACTGCGCCTAAAGTTAAAGTGTCTTTTTTTTGATCTTTAATTTTTAAAGAGAATTCTTTAGAAAAGTTATCCTTTGAGGAAGTTACCACAATCGAATCGCCTTTATTTGCTTTAAACCAAATGTTGAGAGAATCTTTTTTACTGTCCGTTCTAGACATTTTAAACGGAACAGAATTGGAACCATTTTTAATATCTAATTTCATGTTTTTATAATCGCCTTCGTATCCCAAACTTAGTTTATTTCCGCTAACTTGAGAGACATTCAAAGCTTTGTATTTTTGTTTTTCTTTAAATAAATCTAATACAAAAACCGTATCGTTGGGAATGGAAAAAGGTTTTATTCTAAAAGCTAATTTATCCGATTTAGGTTCGTATTTGTTGTTTTTATTTCCGTCCTTTATAGCAATTAATTGGTATTTTCCTGCTTTCAAATTCTCTAACTTCACTACTTTCAAACTATCTAAAGTATTGGTAATGTAGCGTGGTTGTTTTTTATAAATAATAGAATCGGTAAAGTTTTCATCCACTTCATATAACATAACCGATACAAAATTATCTACTTTTCGTTCTAAAGCATCAGCAATTTTTACGTTTATTGATAACGAATCAATATAACTCCCGGTGGAGAAAATGTATTTAAATTGCGAAAGTGCATTACCTTCATTATTGTCTTCAATACTATTTCCGAAATTAAAACTGTAAGTTGTGTTTGGCAATAAAGTATCTCTAAATTTTATAATAATTTGTTTCGACGCACTGTATGGTAGTAATTCTGGAGCATATTTTAATGGCGGAGAAACTACCAATTGCTTGGTTGCATCTTTCAATTTTACATATTCATCAAAATTTAATTTGATGACATTTCCTTTAAAATCGGTAACAAAATTTTTAGGAAAACTTCCAATCATATTTGGAGCTAAAGTATCTCGCGAACCACCAGTTATGCTTCCGCGTTTGGCACAACCTATTAAGGAAACTGCCAAAATAATAATCCAATATTTCTGAAAACTGCTGTTCATATTCCTTCTTTTACACGCAAAATAACAACTATATTTGATGCAACGCCACTTTTTTAGCAAAATTATAGGAAGATTGTTTTAGTTTTTTAGACAAGTATTTTATTTTAATGAACTAGCACAAAAACATTTAAACAGTCATTGCAATACAAATTATACTAATTTTAATGTTTTTTATTTTTTGTAACTCTTTGCAACAAGATTCTAAAGTTGCACCGGTTGTTAAAACGTCGTCTAAAACAAGAAAATGTTTGCCTTCTAAATCCTTTATGTTTTTTATTTCAAATGCATTCGCAATTTCTTGTCCACGTTGGGAGCGGTTTTTACGAACTTGTGTTTTTGAATAGTGTTTTCTGTACAATAGATTGTTTAATATCGGAATTTGCCAAGATTCAGACAATGCTTTAGAAAATGTAGTTATTTGATTGTATCCTCGTTCTCGAAATCTTTTTTTATGCAAAGGAACCGGAATTATATAATCAATAGTTTCAATAATTTCCATTTTTTTCCAACTTTCAGAACACCAATATCCGAGACAAGTTCCAACATCTTGTCGCCTTTTGTATTTAAGCTTATGAATTAGTTCTTGTACAATTCCTTTTTTATGAAATTCAATAAAAGCGCCAGCAAATTGGATGTCTAATCGTCCGTAAAAAGTTTTGAATGCCGCATTCTCAAGATCTAGATTGTGATTTGTTAAGGGCATTTCATATCTGCAAATGGTACAAATAATCGCTTCGCTGTCTTGCAAGAGCAAACCGCAACCAGAACATGTTTTCGGAAAAAGCAAATGCAATAAATTGCTAAACATAAAAAGTTTTATTATATAAAAATATAAAAATCAATTGGTATACAAACAATTCTATTAGTTTTTATATTTTTGCAGCATGGCAAAACAAGAAGATACTTTTAAAAATGTTATTTCGCACGCAAAAGAATACGGATTTATTTTTCCGTCAAGCGAAATATACGACGGTTTAAGTGCCGTTTACGACTATGCTCAAAATGGTGTAGAATTAAAGAAAAATATACGCGATTATTGGTGGAAGGCGATGGTGCAAATGAATGAAAACATTGTAGGACTTGACGCTGCAATTTTGATGCATCCAACAATCTGGAAAGCTTCTGGTCATGTAGATGCGTTTAACGACCCTTTAATTGACAATAAAGATTCTAAAAAAAGATATCGTGCAGATGTTTTAATTGAAGATTATGCAGAAAAATTAAATATAAAAGCAAATAAAGAAATTGAAAAAGCGCGCGTTCGTTTTGGAGAAGCTTTTAATGAAGAAGAATATAAATCTACTAATCCAAGAGTTAAAGAATATCTGTCAAAAAGAGCAGAAATTTTAGAACGAATGGGAAAATCTTTAGGGAACGGAGATTTAGAAGATGTCAAAGCATTAATTGAAGAATTAGAAATTGCTTGTCCAGATAGCGGATCAAGAAACTGGACGGATGTAAAGCAATTTAACTTAATGTTTGGCACAAAACTTGGGGCAAGCGCAGAATCTGCAATGGATTTGTATTTGCGACCAGAAACGGCACAAGGGATTTTTGTAAACTTTTTAAACGTACAAAAATCAGGTAGAATGAAAATTCCATTCGGAATTGCGCAAACTGGTAAGGCGTTTAGAAACGAAATTGTTGCAAGACAATTTATATTCAGAATGCGCGAGTTTGAACAAATGGAAATGCAGTATTTTGTAAAGCCAGGCGAAGAAATGCAATGGTACAACTATTGGAAAGAAACGCGTTTAAAATGGCATTTGTCTTTGGGATTGGGAAAAGAAAATTACCGATTTCACGACCACGATAAATTAGCACATTATGCAAACGCTGCAGCGGATATTGAATTTAATTTCCCTTTCGGATTTAAAGAATTAGAAGGAATACACTCACGTACAGACTTTGATCTAAAAGCGCACGAAGAATTTTCTGGTAAAAAATTACAATATTTTGATACTGAAGAAAACAAAAACTATGTACCATATGTGGTTGAAACTTCTGTTGGTTTGGATAGAATGTTTTTATCTGTTTTTGCAACTTCATTACAAGAAGAAACCCTAGAAGATGGTTCAACTCGAACTGTTTTAAGATTACCATCGGTTTTAGCACCAACCAAAGTTGCTGTTTTACCATTGGTTAAAAAGGATGGTTTGCCAGATGTTGCGAAAGGCATAATCGAAAATTTAAAATGGGATTTTGCCGTTGCTTATGATGAAAAAGATGCTGTAGGAAGACGATACAGAAGACAAGATGCACTCGGAACACCATTTTGCGTGACAGTAGATCACCAGACTTTAGAAGACAAAACAGTAACGATTCGCCATCGCGATAGTATGCAGCAAGATCGTGTTGCAATTTCTGATTTATATAGAATTATTGAGGACGAAGTTTCTGTAAAAAATTGGCTTCGAAAAATGTAATATTTGGTTTAGAGTATAAAAAAATCCACTGGAAAGTGGATTTTTTATATATCTATGTTTTATTTTAAAAACGATAACCAAGAGAAAAACCACCACGACCAACAAAAGTGTGGTCGTAATAGTCGTTTTTATCACTATTTAATAAATTTCTACCAATACCACCATTAATTTCAAAAACTACTCCGCGTTTGCTAATCCATTTTGCACCAATACCTAATCCTAAAGCAAAATCAGTATAACTTTCTCCTTCATCTGAAATATAATTTCCAGTATTCGGATCATAACTAAAATACGAATCTTCTTGAATTTTTAATGAATTAAGCATTCCAAAACCTTCAACAAAAAAACCTTTTGCATTTCCTTTTCCAAAAAATAGGCGGTAATAAGGGGTTGCCGTAAACCGAGTTTCCGAATCATTATTTATTGCAGCTCCAAAACTAATTCCTAAACTAGATTCGTCATTTAGAATTCGTTCATAAGTAATTTCAGGAAATCCAGCTAAAAGTCCAATGGCATTTAATTTAAATTCGTTTTTAGGAAACGATACAAGAGTCGAATCTGATTGAGAAAATCCTAAGGTGCAGAATAAACCCAAAAATAAAGTAATGTACAAGTTTTTCATAAATTGGTTTTTTGGGTAAATTTAGAAATGTAAAAGAAATATAATTTAAACATTATGTTAATTGTTTGTGTCTAATTCAAAATTCATCTCAGATTGTAAAAAATCTTGAAACTTATTCCAGGTTTTTTCATTTATAGAATAATAAATCGCACTTCCTTTTATTTTAGCATTTAGTAATTTCACTCGTTTTAAATCTGCCAAGTGTTTAGAAACTGTAGATTGTGCTAATGGAAGAACTTGTAATATTTCTGTAGCATTTGCGCTTGTATTTGCCATTAAAAATTGAATTATTTTTAATCTTGCCGGATTTCCCATTGCTTTTAAAATATCTGCCAACTCATTAATTCTAAAAGCAAAGCCAAACTTTTTTGTTACTCCCATATCGCTTTATAGTAATTTAGATGACAACAAATATATATAATATTGGTTTTGTAGGCAAATTATTTTTTTTTATAATTTTTATACGTTTTTATAACATTTGTATTTCCGTTTTTTCAATCAGAAATTATTTTTTTAAATTAACCTATTATTTGATAGTAAAAAATATTATATCAATTAAAATACATAATATCAAATAGATGTGAAGTAGATAACAATTGCTTCAAAATGCGGTATTGATGTTTTCTTTCTCTTTTTATTTGAAT
>JBLIJW010000148.1:0-4899 GCA_047636155.1 Flavobacterium sp.
AAAACCAGGTGAGCAAACCGTTTTAATGAAAGAAGCAATTCTTCATTACTTTGACGCTTTAAAGTATTTCGAAGATTAAGTAACACTCATTTTTCGGACTAGGACTGAAAATAACGTCGGAAAAAATCGTTTTACATATACCCCCAATTTTTCTTTTGCACCTGCGATATAAACCTCTTCTTTTTTATTTTTAATTGCCTTTAACATTCGTTTTGCACAGTGCTTTGAAGACATCCCGTTGCCAGTAGCCATATCCATCTTTCCTTGCGGAGTTCCGTTTCCAGTTAATGCATTTTTAGAAACATTGGTGTTTATAAAGCCTGGACAAATTAAGGTGACAGCAATATTATTTTTATAATTTTCTGCCCGTAAACTGTCAAAAAAACCATGCAAGGCGTGCTTACTTGCTGCATAACTAGAACGAAGCGGTGTACCAATTTTACCAACAATACTTGTAGTTACACCGAATTGACCTGATTTATTTTCAATAAAATGAGGTAATATGGCTTTAGACAATGCTACAGTTCCTAAATAATTAATATCCATAATTCGTTTATCCACCTCAATCTGTGTGTGCTCAGCTAAAGACCGTTGACTAACTCCGCCATTATTAATAAGAATATCAATTTTACCAAAAGCTAAAATAGCTTCTGCTGCTTTTTGTTTTAAACTTGTATAATTTTCTAAATCTAAAGTTAGAACTGAAATATTCATAGGGTTTTTACACTCCTTTTTCACCAACTCGATAGCTTCCTTATTTCTGGATGATAAAATAAGTTTACAGTTCTGTTGAGACAACTCAATGGCCAGTGCCTTACCAATTCCTGAGGACGCTCCAGTAACCCAAATTACTTTATTAGAAAAAAACATAATACGACTTTATTTGTGACTTACAATATACTTAATTTGTGATAGAAATAGTATTTTTGAAGTAGTACTTAAAAATAGTTTTTATAGCACCAAAATCACTTCAAAAAATGAAAAAATTTCTCGCTCTTATACTGTTAATATCTTCATTTACTCAAGCGCAATTTTCTATAAACGGAACATTGACCAGCAATTTAGACACAGATTGGGTTGTACTATATCAGAACAAAGATTCCCAACAACAGTTTGTTCAAAATACAACAATCAAAAAGGATAATGTTTTCATGAATGGCAGAAATCAAACAATCGGAACCTTTCAGTTTGAATTGCCAGCAGACACCAAAGCTGGTTCTTATAGAATTAAATATAGCAATCGTGAAGAAGGTTTTATGGATTTTGTATTCAATGAAGAAGATGTGAGTTTTGCATTTCATCCAGACTACCCCGAACAAACGGTGTTGTTTTCTGAATCTAAAGAAAATATAATCTATAAAAATTACTTAACTGAAATTGCCGAGCAGCAACAAAAATTAGATTCGCTACAAATTACCTCGATTAATAACAACCAATTGGATTTAAAGTTACCCTATACAGCGGAACTAGCAGCACTAAATAATATTCAACAAAAATACTTACGAAGTTCAAAAGAAATGTATGTCTACCCTTTTATTAAGGCTGGTTTGCGGACGAACGCATTAATCATTAAGCCAGATGTAAAAGAGTACATCCATCACGTGAGAACTACTTTTTTTGACAATATAAACTTTTCGAATCCAACACTTATAAACTCTTCTTTTTTATTAGATAAAATTACAAATTACATTTTTTACATTAACTATTCAGACAATGAACAAACGCAACAAAGACTTTACCAACAGGCTATTGAAACAGTGTTTTCTAAAGTTAAAAATAATGTTTTCAAGAAAAATGTAATTGAGTTTTTAGTTGAGAAATTTGAAGAAACTAAAAACTTAGAAATAATAGATTTTCTTTTTGAAAACTACTATAATCAGTTGCCAAGGTCGCTAATAAGTAATGCATTTAAAAATGAAAAGTTAACATTGCTTGGAACAGAAGTTGGCAGAAAAGCACCCGATTTTTCTTGGAAAGAAAAAGGCGAAAATTTACAGCTTTCTACCTTAAACGAGGCAAAAAATTATGTGCTGCTTTTCTGGAGCACAGATTGTTCTCATTGTTTAAAAGAAATTCCTGAATTCCATACCTTCTTAGAAAAGAAAAAAGATATTAAAGTAATCGCTTTTGCTATGGAAAGAAATAAGTTTATTTGGACAAACATGAAAATTACCCTACCCAATTGGCACCATGTTTTAGGGCTGAATAAATGGCAAAATAAAACCGCTTTAACGTATAACATTGTTGCTACTCCCTCTTACTTTGTTTTAGATGCCAATAAAAAAATCATAGCAAAGCCAAACAGTTTAAAAGATTTAGAAGCTATTATTTACAAATTACAAAAGGTTGATTATTGAATTTAGAACTTTTTAAATACTATTGGGCGCTAAAAATGAAGAAAAGCATCTTCTATGTGCTCGATTTTTGTCTTATTATTTCGATGAATAATCGCAATAATGTCAAACCGAACTTCAACATCTAAATCTTTAGCAATTACATAATAATCTATCGCAGAAACTAAGAGTTTAATTTTTTTAGGTTTTACAGCATCTTGAGGATTTCCAAAGTAATCAGTACTCCTCGTTTTCACCTCAACAACTACCAAGGTATTTTCTTTTCGAGCAATAATATCTACCTCTGCCTTTAAATAACGGTAGTTTTTTTCTAAAATTTTATACTTGTTTTTAATTAAAAAATCGATGGCCATTTGTTCTCCTTTTTTACCAAGTTCGTTGTGTTCTGCCATCTTGTTAAATTACAAATTAATGACTAGTTTTATAAAGCATGACTAAAGAAACATTAATAAAGTGTTTAAAGTTTTTTAAAACTGATTCTCTAAGATATTAGAACGAGGAAATTAGTACTAATAGTGAATTAAATCAGTTATAAAAATTGAAATAAAAAGAGGTATTGAGAACACTGAAAAAAGCAACTTCTCTGAAAAATTAAAGTTTGAACTTTCGAAAATTGATTTCAACTTAAACGAAGAGCATCACAATCATCTAAAATAAAATGGTTACATTTTATTGGTGGTTCTCAAGAAAGGTAAATAAAATATCAAATAAACCGTAAAAGAAGATTTGATACACGTTATAATGATTTAGATACCACACTTTTCCAAATAAAAAGTTTTGTTTAATCCTCAAAAACTACTGAATAATTTTCTTTATCCACTGATATCTTCACAGTTCTACCAAAAATTAATGCCCTATTATCTGCTTCGTGTCCAGCAGGAAAGTCAAATAACACGGGAATATTTTTAGGAATAGCCTCTAAAATTAATTGTTCAATAACACTTCCCCATTTTGTAGAATTCTTTTTTATAGAAGACATATTACCAATAAGAACTGCTTTTACTTTCGAAAAATAACCCGCTCTTTTCAAACTCTGTAACATTCTATCAATCGCATATTTATACTCACCAATTTCCTCAATAAATAATATTTTGCCATCTGTAGAAAGTTGACTGTTTGAGCCTAACATAGATGTTAAAATTGCAAGATTTCCTCCTATCATTTGCCCTTCTATTCCTTTTGTTGAACTTAACAAAGCATTTCTGTTGTGTATTGATGCAGGAACTGAATACTGCAAAATATCTCCAAAAAGCGCCTTTTTAAAAGATAAAATTGTTTCAATAATTTCTTCTGGATTTCCTTCTAAACTCGTCGCCATCATTCCGTGTACAGTCTCAATACCTAAATTATGAATATGATTGTGAAACGCGGTAATATCAGAATAGCCAACAACCCATTTAGGATGCTCTATAAACTTAGTGAAATTAAGTTTGTCTAAAACTCTAACCGAACCATAACCACCTCTTGCGGTCCATATTGCTTTAATATTTGGATTGTCTAATGCTTTTTGAAAATCTTCACATCGCTCATTATCTGTTCCTGAAAAATGATTGTTTTGATTGAATAAATTAGTTCCTAAAACAACCTTTAATCCCCAATTTTCTGCTAACTCTTTCGCTTTTTGAATCGTGCCTTCTCTATTGTTTAAAATTCCCGCAGGTGCAACAATTGCAATGGTGTCTCCCACTTGCAAATAAGGAGGACTGCTTAAATTGTTTGTTTTTTCCTGTGCAGCTATTGCTGAAAAAATCATCAAAAGAAAAATTGAAAGTCCTTTATATTTCATTATTTATATTTTTTATGCCACCCTAAACCAAAATTGCAGCTTATGCCAACATAACTTTTTTTAGCAATATTTGCATGTAACTTAAAACCGAAAGAATTTCCTAGACCCATAGGTTTCCCAAAAGGAATTAAACCGTATAAAATACTAAGCCTTTTCTTTTTAGATTGAAACCAATTTGCACCAATTTCTATTGGAAAGCCAAAGTAGTTGTATGTTTTATCAAAGATTGCACCCTTTGTATTAGCATAAGAAATTCCGCCAGAAAAGTGATAAGAGAAACCGTTTACAACATATCTTTTACCGTATAACAGGGAAACCTCTTCAGTTGATGAATTTAATTGTCTGAATGGTGTTAAAAAAAAAATACCAGCTTTTATACCCGTAATTGCGGCATACTTTAGAGTAAATAAACTACTTTTAAATTGATAGTTTATATCAAAACTGACATGTATCCCTTTTAACCCTCCATTTGCATGCCCTAAATTTATTCCTGCAAAAAGTATAGAATTTGTCTTCACTCTTAAAGAATCTTGCTTTTCCTGTGAGGCTACAAAAGAAAAATTCATTATTAATAAAAAGCAACAAAGTATAATTTTATTCCACATTTGTCTTGTTTTTTATTGATAATAGTTCAAAAATTGTACCCCTGTAAATGTATCTATTTTCAATGACTTTAGAAACTCCGTTTTTTGTACTTTTACACTTCAAAAATTAGTCCAAAATAATACAAAGAACACATGAGTGCTCCAAAAAGATATA
>JBLIJW010000149.1:0-4824 GCA_047636155.1 Flavobacterium sp.
TAGCGATTCATAAATCGAATTCATTTCGGCCTTATTAGTAATTTCACCCAAAAAGTCAATTCCTGCGGTTGTAATAGTATTTACTTTATCTCGCATTCCTGTTCCTGCCATCACAAAACTAACTTCCGGCATTTTTGTTTTAATATTTTTAGCGATTTTTAAAAACAAATCTGGTCTTTTTTCTGGCGACCATCTTCCAATAAATCCAATTTTTAAATTCCCATTACTGCTTTTTTTAATCTTGCTTTTGTTTAATAGAATTCCGTTCGGAATGATTTCTATTCTTTTAATGAATTCTTCATTACAATTGTTTTCCTTATAAAACTGAATAATATCTGACTTTGCTTTTTGATTAATCACAATTCTTTTATTAATGTAAGAAACCGACTGGATTATTTTAGGTATTCTGATATCGTTTTCTTCAAAAGCATGAAAAAGATCTATTTTTTTTATTTGCTTTTTTATATTTGGAATAATTTGGTAATAATAATCTGAATTTGCTCCGAAAATGAATGCAATTTTATTACTCGAATTTATACACTTTTCGATTTTTTTTTGAGTAATATAATTTAGAAACGTGCTTTTTTTATTGGTAATAGAATTTAACTCTATGAGTTTCGCATTTGCATTAAAATCGTTATAAAAGCTTTTAGTGGCCGAACCAAGCGTAAAAATAACTACACATTTTTTAGATTTTAAAGCGTTTAAAATATTAATATGAACCCTTTCTGCTCCGCCAGTATGGTAATAAGGAAAGAAAAAAACTAATTCGGCATTTTTTATTTTTTTTGTTTCTAAGGCTCTAAAAATAAGGTAATTAAAAATTCCTAATATAAAAAATAGTTGTTTTTTAATTACTGATTTACTACTCATTAGAATTTATTTTTTTGATGCTTGACAGCAAACCATGGTATCTTGATTTAACAAGTAAACAGCATCTACTTTTAAATTGCTGTATTTTTCTATTTGATTTTTTAAAGTAAATAGACTGCACCAAACGTTATGGTCTGGATGAACTACTTCAATAAACTCATCTTTACCATAAAAATTACGCTGAATGAGTTTTTTTTGCGAAGCAGTTTGGAGCTGTGATGTAAAATGTTGTGGCATTTACCTGCGAAATAGTTTCTAAAAACAAACGAACATTATCTACATGTTCAATAGTTTCCGGAATTAAACAAATATCATATTATTTTCCAACTAATTGATCAAAATTAGAATAATAATCCTGATTTACATATTTTTTTAAATTTTCAATACCTTCTAAATCAATATCAAAACCGTCAATTTTTGAAGCATATTTAGCTAACTTAATATGTAAATTGTACGACGGATTAAAAATTGGACAATCATTGCAACCAAAGTGCAACAGCGTTTTGTTTTTTACAACATCTTCAAAAAAAGAAAACCGAACAGAAACAGTTCGGGTTTTCACTTTTTGAATCCAAAACTCATTATGTTTTAGATATTGCTCTTGTTTTTTTGTAAAAACATTTTTAAACCGATTTAGAATTTAGTTTTTAAAATCATAGTTAGCTTGTTTAATACCAAAACGTTTCCAATTGTTTTTTGGTAAGTCCTTTTTTAAGCATTAAAAACTCCTGCACTTTTTTTCTGATTATCACTTTTTTAACTATTTTTTCTGTAAAAAAATATCGAATCGGTTTTTTAGATAATTTGGGAATACTTGTATAAGTTGTCTCTATTTTTTTCTGGTAATTATTTTCCTCAAATTTATTCGACATCCAAGGTTCTAATTTATTACCTAAATGGTAGGTATAGTTATCATAAGTTGCTAATCGGTAGCCGTCCATTTTTAAAACGGGCAAATCGGTATATAAAAATTCGCTATCACCTTCAATCTTATATACACTATTTTTTGTTGGTATGTTTTCAAAAATTTCAGTCTTGTAAGTTGCAGCAAAATGCGAACATCCTAAAACTGCTTTTGTTCCGTTTTTACTTTCTATGCAAGCAATAACATCCTTAAACCGATCTTCCAATGCTGTCCAGCCAATACTTTGAGCAAATTTTTCCATTGCATCGGGATTTTGAACTGGCAAAAATTGTAATTTTTTTGAGCACAAATAATCCACCCATATATTAGTAGTAAGATGCATTTGTTTTCTAAAAACCGGCGTTGGACAAACCGCACCTGCTTTTGGGAAATTCTCAAATACATCAACCACTGCAACTTCCCAACCGTTGGTAAATAAAACATCAGCATCTGTAATAGTCACCAATCGTTCTTCTGTAGTTCGTAAAGCTTTTAAAACGCTGTTAATTTTACCAATTCCTTCTTCTTCTATAATTAGTTCGTTTATTTTATTGTCTTTGTATAAATCAAGTAAACGTTGGTTAATTTCGTCGCTACAATTATTACTAACTACTGATATTTTAAGTTTTGTTGTACTGGTATCGGACACAGATTGTAAGCACATTAAAAAAATTGCGAAAGCATCTTTGTAATAATCTAACTCGTGCGGAATATGCAATGGTATAATTACTCTGTGGCTGCAAAATTCGCGTTCAATTAATTTCCCTCCTTTAGTTGGATTTTCTCCTACTCGCATTTTAGATTTTTTTGTAGGTTTCGATTAATTTATTTAATCCTTCTTCTAAAGTTATTAATTCGCGTTGTAAAACTTCTTTCATTTTGGTAGTTTCTGGACAACGTCTTGCCATATCGCCTTCTTCCAAGGCTGGCAAATGAATAATGTCACTTTGTGAGTTGGTCAATTTTATAATGGTTTTTGCTAATGAAAGTATGGTTTGTTCTTTATCACTACCAACATTTATAACATCGTTAATGCATTTATTTTCTTCCAAAGTTTTTATACACGTATCTACATTATCATCTACATAACAAAAGGAACGCGTTTGTAAACCATCACCATACAAATAAATAGGTTCGTTTTTTAAAGCTGCTTTTAAAAACCTTGGCACCACAAAATCTTCGCTTTGGTTTGGTCCATAGGTATTAAAAAATCTAAAAATAGTATATTCTAAACCATATTCTTTTTGGTAGGATTTAAAAAAAGCTTCACCTACATTTTTAACAATGGCATACGGCAATCTGGAGTTTAATGGCGTTGTATTTTCATTTTGCGGAATTTCAAATGGTTCGCCATAAACTTCCGAAGAACTGGAATAAAACACCCTTTGTACACCAGAATTTTTGGCTAATGAAAGAATATTTTTGATTCCGTCGATATCGTTTAAAACCAAAATCGGATTTGCCAGCGTGCGTTTAACACCAACCATGGCGGCAAAGTGGAAGACAAAATCAAAGTTATAGCGAGCGAAAACTGGTGCAATGTCGTTGTAATGGTTTACATCTGCTTTTATAAAAAGTACATTAGAAACTTTTGGTATTTTTTGCAAACTACCTGTAGAAAGATTATCAATTATGACGATGAAATAGTTGCTGTTTAGGGATAGTTTGTGAACTAAAGCACTTGCCACATTTCCTGCGCCGCCAGTCACTAATATATTTTGCATAAATAAATTTTAAATTTTTAGAGCACTATAATTTTCTACTTTTTTTACTAATCCAAATTAATTGAACAAGTCTTAATAAAGCCTTTAAATCTTTTCGTCTTAAATAATTGATGATGATAATTTTTAAACGTTTAATTTGTTTTTTATCATTGATGTATATTTTACTCCAATTATCAGTTAGAATTAATCGATTCACATTTTCAGTTTTCAAATGTTCGATAGATTGATAAAGATATTGATAAAATAAAAATTTGGATTCTAACTTTTGTTTTAAATTACTATTTTTTCCAGAAATACTGCTATCTGAAATTCTAATTTTAACAAATGCCTCATTTATAGAAAAAAGAACTTTAAAATCAGAAAATTCTAAAACTGCAAGTACATCAGAATACCAACCTAAAGGAAAATTTTTAAAACCAATTTCCTTTATTTTAGTTTTGTGAAAAATGTATTCACTTAATGAACTTCGTTTTTTTTCTGTAATTATTTTTAGACTTTCTTCTAATTGCGGATTGGAATGTAATTCTGAAAATATTTTTCCAAATTTATCTATTTTGTAAGTTGCAAAGCGAATAACAGCATATTTATTTTGAAATAAAGCCAAATTTAAGTAGAAGCTTTCAACAAAATTATTAGAAATAATATCATCATCACCCAAAATCATAATGTATTGTTCGTCTTGAACTAGTGCAAGACATCGATTCCATTGTTGCACCAAAGAAATACTACCTAAATTAGTATTGAACCTTTTATAGGTAACATTCAAATTGTCTTCAAATTTTTGAAGTACTGGTTTAGGATCAGACGGACTGTTATCGTTACCAATATAAACATGAAAACGTTTATCGGTTTGATTTGCCAAAGATTGTAGCGTTTCTTCAAAAAAATCAATCTTAAAATAAGGTATTACGATTGCTAACATTTAAATTTTGGATAGAATTTTTTTTAAGAGTAAAGAATGATATTTAGAAATTGGTTTTATTTGAAATAATTGCAACCAATAAAAAAATGCTTTTTTTTGATGATGATGTTCTATTAATAACTCAATAAACAATATGCCATTTTTAAATTCTTGTTTTTTTAAGTTAGTAAAATTAGTATTCAAAGGTAATTTATCTTTAAACAATTTATCAAATTGGATGGTAGAATTTATCCAAGACGCATCAATTTTACCTAGAGAAAAATGAGTAATTAGAATAGAATTGGTAACCATTATTTTAAAATTATGAAATGCATACTCTATACTAATATTTAAATCATAATTATGAAAACCTTTTAAATTGGAACTAAATTTAATTGTATCGATTTTTCTTGCGGCCATAA
>JBLIJW010000150.1:0-4804 GCA_047636155.1 Flavobacterium sp.
TAGCACGACGAGCTTGCAAAGGTAATTGATTGTCTACAGAATTAATTTGCTCCCAAAAATTGTTTTGAGCAGCACTTACTGCAGTAATACATACCGCAAATAGAAGTAATAGTTTTTTCATGAGATGGGGGTCTTTAAATTTAATAAAAATATTAAAGTTAAAGATATTAATAGTTTCTGAATAATTAAGAAATAACAAAGTTAAAAAGATTCAAAAATATCAGACAGATGATAAAAAAAAATTATTTATCCGATACATTGGGAACCATAAGTATATAAAATAAATTGTACCTCTTTTCGAACGAATACCCTTTCTCAAAAAATAAAATTTCCTCTAATTACGTTTAATGTTTTTATATTGCAACAAATCTATCTAATTTGAAAAGAGTTATTGTTGCGGTTACAAATGATCTATCTACAGACCAAAGGGTAGCAAAAGTTTGTACTACTTTATTTAACAATAATTTTGAAGTGTTATTAATTGGCAGGAAATTAAAGAACAGTAAAATTGTAGAAAGAAAATACAAAACAGAAAGATTTAGTTTAATATTTAACTCCGGTTTTCTTTTTTTCGCAGAATACAATTTTAGATTATTTTTTTTCTTGTTATTCAGTCGGAAAGATATTTTGTTATCCAACGATTTAGACACTTTACTACCAAACTATCTAATTAGTACTATCCAGAGAAAAAAAATCGTTTTTGACAGTCACGAGCTTTTTCCTGAAATCCCTGAGCTGGTAGCCAGACCTCATGTGAAAAAAATCTGGCTTTCTTTAGAGAAAAGCATACTTCCTAAACTTAAAAACAACTACACCGTTTGCAATAGCATTGCACATTTCTATAAAAATAAATACAACGTACATTTTAAAACTATTATGAACCTTCCCATTAAAAAAGAAGTTGAAAAAGGTGTATTTTCTTTTGAAACAAATGGTAAAAAAATAATTTTGTACCAAGGTGCCATAAATATTGGGCGTGGTTTAGAAAACATTATTGAAACAATGAAGTTCTTAGAGCATCATCTTTTGGTAATTATTGGAGACGGAGATATCTACAAGTCTCTAAAAGAGCTCGTCTCTGCTGAAAAACTAAATAATAAGGTGATTTTCTTAGGCAAAATTGCACCAAAAGAATTGCATACATTAACACCATTGGCAGATTTAGGAATTAGTTTAGAACAAGATTTAGGCCTAAATTATAGATTTGCTTTACCGAACAAAATTTTTGATTATATTCAAGCAGAAGTACCTATTTTAGTTTCCAATTTACCTGAAATGAGTGCTATTGTGAAGCATTATAATGTGGGTGAAATTGCTCAAAATAGAACTCCCAAGATATTGGCTAAACAGATTGAACAGCTTTTAGAAAAAGATTTTACCCAAGCATTAAAAGTAGCGAAAGCGGGTTTGATTTGGGAAAATCAAGAAGACCAGTTACTAACAATATTTAATAATTTAAAATGATTATTTTTTTAGTTACTGCAGCCTTGCGCTAACTTCTAATTACCAACTGAAATGCATAAGGAACTACAAAATACCATCTAAGCTCAAGAAAAATATTTTACTTTCTATTATAGAAACTACTTCACTCCAAATTATCTGATTGCTAAATCACTATTTATGTGTTGTTTTTAAGTGACATATATAACTTACTTTCAAACAGTTTAAGAAAAAAACTGAGGATTTCTTACTCGTTAACTTTTCAAAAAAAGGATAAAAGCTGGCTATAATTATCGTCATTTTAAGCAACGTAATCTTTCTAACCATCTCAAGCAAAGGCGTTTCTTTAGCATCAATTAGTGCTTGATTGTCCAAAAAAACAAGATTTTCCATCGCCTTTTTAGTTTTTGAAACAAAAAGTTTATTTTCATCCAATCCTAAATGATATACTTCATTATTAAGGTGTTCTATTCGATAGCTTTTTTGAGTCAATTGTCTAGAAAACAGTAAATCCTCTTTACCGTATTGAGTTAAATTTTCATCAAACCTCAATACCTCAAAAATCGATTTTTGAATTAAAAAATTAGATGTAAAAAAATATTTTTCTGCATTTTTGTTGCGCCGTTGTGACGATATTTCTTCATGTTTTTTACCATATTTATAACGCAGCAAACCAACGTTTTCTTTTTTATTTTGATATAAAATACCCCCACAAAAAACAGTCTTGTCCGTTTTAAAACAGGCTATATAATTTTTTACAAAGTTTGATCTTACAGGAATAACATCGGCGTCTAAAAATAAGAGCCATTTGTATTTGGCGGTATCTGCTAATAAATTACGAATGGCACTTCTACCTACATTTTTCTCCAAACTTTTAAAACTGGAAAAAGACAGGGTATTTATCTGTTCGTTTTTGACGTTTAATGATGTTTTAGAGCCATCATCCAAGCAAATAATTTCGAAACTTATAGCTTCAAAAGTTAATTGTTGATGCATTTCTTTTACCAAAGAAAACGTATTATAATTATATGTTGGTATCAGAACGGAAAGCATTAAGAGGCCACTTGCTGCGCTACTTCAAACAATTTACCACCTTCACATTTTAAAGTTTTCTGTTTAAATTTAACGATTAATTGATAGTCATGTGTTGCCATTAAAATGGTTTTACCACTTTTATGAATTTCATTTAAAAGCTCCATTACTTCCATCGAAGTTTTGGGGTCTAAATTTCCTGTTGGCTCGTCTGCTAAAATTAATTCTGGGTCATTTAAAAGCGCTCTTGCAATGGCAACTCTTTGCTGTTCACCACCAGAAAGCTCAAAGGTTTTTTTATAATATTGAGATTTTAAACCCACTTTGTCTAAAACTTCATGAATTTTATTTTTAATTAGCTCTTTATCTTTCCAGCCAGTTGCTTTTAAAACAAATTTTAAATTATCAAAAACATTTCGGTCATTTAACAACTTAAAATCTTGAAAGACAATTCCAATTTTTCGTCTTAAAAATGGAATTTGTTTTTCTTTTAATTGTTTTAAATCAAAATCTACAATACTTCCAGCTCCCTTCCGAAGATGCAAGTCGCCATAAAGGGTTTTCATTAAACTACTTTTACCACTTCCTGTTTTCCCTATTAAATAGTAAAAATCTCCTTTATTAAGGGTTAAATTCACTTTAGATAGCACTAAGGTATCTCTCTGATAAATATCTACATCTTCTAGTTGTAAAACAGGGTTGTTCATAACATTAAATAGTTTTTACAAACTTAAAAGTTTCTGATCATTTTTTACTATTAATTGATAACAATTGTTATTTTTGGGTAGAATTTTGATATTGCTTGACTTATTACCCAACAAATTAATAATTTGTCCGTTATCTCTTTTGAGAGTAAAAATAATTTTATGAAACATTATTTTTTAACAAAACTGCTGCTTTTTTTATGTATTTCTTTTTTTGCTACTACTACTTTTTCGCAGCAGACCATATCAGATGCAACAGATTTAACAGCGTATAATAATGGATTAAAATTGTACAATACAAAAGCATATGCGGCGGCACAAAAAACCTTTTATAAGGTTTCGAGAGATGCTTCTTATGGATCTAATTTAAAAGAAAATGCTTCTTATTACGAAGCAATGTGCGCTATAAAACTGAACCAGCCAGAGGCAGGTGTAAAAATACTTTTATTTGTTAAAGAAAACCCAAACAGTACTAGAAAAAATAGCATATTCTTTAAGGTTGGAAACTATTATTTTGCCAACAAAAGAGCTGCATACGCTTTAAAGTGGTACAAAAAAGTAAACATTGAAAAACTTTCTCTTGAAAACCAAAAGGCTTTGCACTTTAAAATGGGCTATAGTTTTTTAGTTTCTAAAAATTTAACTTTGGCAAAAACACGTTTTTTACCATTAATTAATGATGCAAAATATGGAAACGATTCAAGATATTATTATGGTTTTATTGCCTACAAATTAGAAGATTATGGTGTTGCAGAATCTACTTTAAAGGAAATTGCAGACAATGAATCTTACAGAGCAGAGATCTCCTATTATTTATTAGATATTAGTTTTAAAACTGGCAAGTTTAACCGTGCGATTCATGTTGGTTTAGCGCTGCTCGAAACAATAGACAAAAAATTAAAATCTGACGTTTCCAAAATTATTGGCGAAAGTTATTTTAATCTTAAAAAATACGCAGAAGCCATCCCCTATTTAAAGGGATATAAAGGGACAGGGTCAAAATGGAGTAATACAGATTTCTATCAATTAGGCTACGCATACTACAAACAAAACGATTTTGAAAACGCAGTAAATAACTTCAATAAAATTCTTGATGAGAAGAATACAGTTTCTCAAAATGCCTATTATCATTTAGGGGAATGTTATATGAATTTAGATAAGAAAGCTGCAGCCTTAAATGCTTTTAAATCTGCTTCTGAAATGAGTTTTGACAAGAATATTCAAGAAGATGCTGCTTTAAATTATGTAAAATTAAGTTATGAAGAAGGAAATCCTTTTGAACCGGTTGCAGAAGTTTTACAGAAATATTTAAAAACATATCCGAAGTCTAAAGCCTACGAAGAAATAAATGAATTACTAGTTTCTTCCTTCTTAAGTCAGCAAGACTATGAAGGTGCTTTAAAGTTCTTATCTAGAAAAAAAACCTCCGAAAACCTCGCATTCATTTTAGAAGTTTCATTGTATCGAGGAATTCAATTATTTAACAAAAAACAGTTTAACAAAGCACTTCCTTATTTTATTGATGGAAAAAAATCTAAAACTTTAGAAATTAAACAAAGATCACAATATTGGGAAGCAGAGACGGAATACAGGGTAGGGAATTATGAGGTTGCTTTGACTAAATATAT
>JBLIJW010000151.1:0-4777 GCA_047636155.1 Flavobacterium sp.
ATCTATTGCTTTATCATGGTGCAAATTAGAGGTGGTTTCTGTAAAAATTAAAACAGAATCATCCTCTGCATATAAATCCATTAATTGATGTAATTCAGCATCTGGATAATTCACCCCAACCAAAATCATTTTCTTTTCCGCACCGTTCCAAATTTTCGCTAATTTTTTGTAGTTGATATTTGAATTATCTAAAGAGCTTAGAGAAATATGCGGAAAACTAAATGTACTCAACTCTTCAACAGTTTCGTACAAAGGCTCATCAAAAGGAACATTTATATGCACAGGACCTCCTTGTGAGACTGCTATTTGTAAAGCTTCTCCAATTAGTTGAGAATTACGTGTTTTGTACTTCTCGTTTTCAATCAAATTTGCAGAAAATAAGATGTGGTTTTCAAACACATTTTCTTGCCTAATTGTCTGCCCGTCTCCAATGTCAATTAAATGTTTTGGTCGGTCAGCAGAAATAACTACTAAGGGAATATTACTGTAAAAAGCTTCTGCAATTGCAGGATAATAATTTAACAAAGCCGAACCAGAAGTACATAAAATTGCAACAGGTTTCTGTGTCTGTTGTGCAATGCCTAAAGCAAAAAAAGCAGCACAACGCTCGTCTACCACACTTAAAGTTTCTATATCTTTATGATTAGAAAAGCCTATAGTAAGTGGCGCATTGCGCGATCCTGGAGAAATAACAACCGTGTCAATATGGAATTGAGTGCAAGCTGAAATTACAATTTGTGCGAGTTCTTTTTTTGGATACATTTTTTATAGGTACAAACTTGCAAAGTTATAAAGTTAAAATCTTTTAAGACTGCATTATTTTTTTATAGTAAAAGTCAAAAAGTAAAAAGTATGATACTTCTAAACTTTCTGACTTTCATCCTTTGTTACTTTGCTACTTAAAACTAGTTTCCTTTTTGATAATCTGCTAAAAATGTAGCCAAACCACTATCTGTTAAAGGATGTTTTAGCAAACCTTCGATAGCGCTTAAAGGTCCAGTCATAACGTCAGAACCTAATTTTGCACAATTTATAATATGCATTGTATTCCGCACAGAAGCTGCTAAAATTTGAGTTTTAAAACCATAATTGTCATAAATTAAACGAATCTCAGAAATCAAGTTCATACCATCTGTAGAAATATCATCTAAACGTCCAATAAAAGGAGATACATAAGTTGCTCCTGCTTTTGCCGCCAACAATGCCTGTCCTGCAGAAAAAACTAAGGTTACATTTGTTTTAATTCCTTTAGAAGAAAAATATTTACATGCTTTTACACCATCTTTTATCATTGGTAATTTCACCACAATTTGCGGATTTAAGGCAGCCAAAGCTTCACCTTCTTTGACCATTCCATCAAAATCTGTAGCAATAACTTCTGCAGAAACATCGCCTTCTACCAATTCACAAATGGCTTTGTAATGGTTAATAATATTCAGTTCTCCAGTAATCCCTTCTTTCGCCATTAAAGAAGGATTGGTAGTAACACCGTCTAAAATTCCTAAAGCTTGCGCTTCTTTAATTTGAGATAAATTTGCAGTATCAATAAAAAATTTCATTTGTATTTATTTAGTTGTAATTGTTTTGTTTTTTGGCATTTTCGAAAGATCGGACTTTGTGCAGTATCTTTTTAATTTAATTATCGGTGTTGTACTGAAAAACCAATATTAATCGAAATTAAAAAGGATGTCGCTTTAATCCCTAATGCAAAGATAGTTACTTGCTTGTAAATTTAAGAAGTGAAGGACTACTATTTTTTTTTACTTGTAAACACAGGAAAAGAGTATTTCCTACAATTTATAATGTCGCATTAATAAGGCCTCAAACCATGTATCTGGCAAAATTCTTTTTAAAACGATCGAGAATTTTTCTAAGGGACCACCTACTTTATAATGTATTTTAGGATTCTTTGTATTTATTACCTCGTAGACCTTCTTAGCCATTTCAACCGGGTTTTTCCCGGTCTTTACATGAGAATCCATTAAATCTAAATTAGACTTGTAATTTTCTTTATACACCGAATCCTCAAAAAGTGGTGTATGGTATCTTCTAGAAATAATATCTGTAGCAAAGTCTCCTGGTGCAATATTAACAATATGAATTCCAAACCTTTTAACTTCCATTCTTGTTGCCTCTGTGACCAATTCTAAGGCTCCTTTAGATGAAGAGTAAATTCCCCTAAAAGGCAATCCCATATAACCTGCAATAGAAGTTGTATTTACAATGACTCCGTATTCTTGCGCTCTCATAAAGGGTAACACCGTCTTTATGACATCTATTGCACCAAAAAAGTTGGTGTTAAATGCATTTCGCATTTCATCCGTGGGCGTCTCTTCAATTGGACCTGTAACCCCAATTCCTGCATTATTTACCAAAACATCTAATCTTCCTTCTTTCTTAATAATAAAATGAACCGCCATTTTAATGGTTTCAATTTTTAAGACATCAAGAGCTATCATTTCAAAAGGAAAATCTTTTTGATTTTTAGGAGTTCTACTTGTACCATAAACTTTATATCCTTTTGAAAATAAAAAAGTAGCAACCGCTTTTCCTATACCCGAAGAGGCTCCTGTAACTAAAACAATTTTAGACATTGATTATTAAATGATTGAAAGATTAAAAAGATTCAATACTACGTATTTGAATACTTGCATTAGTTTACAAATATCTGAAAAGTAACTTGAGGAATCTAAAAACTGAAAGAAAAATAAATTGAGGAATAAAGAAATTGTAAAAAATCTAAAAGAATTTAAAACAAAAAAATGGCAAGCTACCTACATCACACCGCTACAACCTAATACCTTTGCTGCGTTCCCGCCCTGGAGGATTCAAAGGGAGCTAGTTGTGTAGGACTTGCCGCGGCAAATCTACAATCTATTTTTATTTAAACAATTAATATTTTAGTAAAATTTTGTAACATTTTTAAGGCACTGACTACTAATAGGTTGTTTTGATAGTTTATAAAATTTTATAAAAAATAAAACTATCTCAATGAAAAGGATATATTTGTACATCTAACTAAAATTAAAAAAATGGAAAACCCGGCAAACAGCAAAAGTTTAATTATTAATTATGGTATTTACCTTGGCGTTGCAACTGTGCTCATTAGCCTTATCACGTATGCCTTAGGAATGCATTTAGATCCACACTGGTCTGTATCTCTAATTTCAGGA
The DNA here is from genome assembly GCA_047636155.1 of Flavobacterium sp. Taxonomy (GTDB): domain Bacteria; phylum Bacteroidota; class Bacteroidia; order Flavobacteriales; family Flavobacteriaceae; genus Flavobacterium. Next base: position 3,174 of record JBLIJW010000151.1, read on the forward strand.
ATATTATTTATTGGTTTAATTGTATTTGGAATAAAAAAATATAAAGAACTAAATAATGGGTTTTTAACATGGGGACAAGGGGTTAAAATTGGTGTAGGAATTGCAATAGTAGCTGCACTTATTGGCACCATTTATAATTATCTTTTCATGTCTTTTATAGAACCTGATTTTATACGTCAAGCTATGGAAGTTTCAAATCAAAAAATGTTAGATCAAGGTCAAACCGAAGCTCAAATTGAAGCTATCAACGAAATGGGGAAAGCATTTCAAGCACCCTTTTTAATCGCCGCATTGGGAATTATTGGAAGTGCTATTGGTGGTTTTGTGGTTGCTGCAATTGCGGCGGCGATTATGAAAAAATCAGAAGAAGAAACGTACTAAACTACTTTCTAAAGTTCGCCATGAGTGCCGTTAAAGTAAAGGTATTCAACCTTCTTTTAACGCTTACTTCTCAAACTTAAAAATATGGATATTTCGGTAGTAATACCACTTCTGAATGAAGATGAATCTTTACAAGAATTACACGATTGGATTGCAAAAGTTATGCAATCCAATCGTTATTTATACGAAATTATTTTTATTGATGACGGAAGTACAGATACTTCTTGGAATGTTATCGAAAAACTATCAGCAACAAATACAGCCGTAAAAGGAATTCGTTTTCAAAAAAACTTTGGTAAATCGCAAGCCTTAGATGCTGGTTTTGAACTGGCGCAAGGAAAGGTAGTTATTACCATGGATGCGGATTTACAGGACAATCCTGACGAAATACCCGAACTTTATGACCTGATTATAAAAGAAGACTTCGACCTTATTTCTGGTTGGAAAAAGAAAAGATATGACAATGTTGTAACTAAAAATATTCCTTCTAAATTATTTAATGCTGCCGCTAGAAAAACATCGGGTTTAAAATTACACGATTTTAATTGTGGTTTAAAAGCATATAAAAACTTGGTTATTAAAACTGTAAAAGTTAGCGGAGAAATGCACAGATACATTCCTGTGTTAGCTAAAAATGAAGGTTTTATTAAAATCGGCGAAAAAGTAGTACAACATCAAGCCAGAAAATACGGCGTTACAAAATTTGGGATGGACAGGTTTGTAAATGGTTTTTTAGATTTAATTACCATTTCTTTTTTGTCTAAATTTGGCAAAAGACCAATGCATATTTTTGGCCTTTGGGGAACATTCATGTTTTTATTTGGAACCACGACTGCATTTTACATTGGTGCTTTAAAATTATATAAACTATACGTTGGTGCTAAAACAGTACTTATAACCACCAATCCTTGGTTTTATATTGCATTAACTTCTATGATTTTAGGAACTTTATTATTTTTAGCAGGATTTATAGGCGAATTAATCATAAAGTCCAAAAGCAACGAAAAACACTACTCAATAAAGGAAACACTCAATTTCTAAAATGTATATTTGCATTTTATTAGTATAAATTATTCAACTTACATGAACGAAATATTAGACAAGGCAAAACAGTGGTTATCGCCTACTTTTGATGCGGAAACGCAGCAAGAAATTCAAGAATTAATCACTTCAAATGCTTCTGATCTGGCAGATAGATTCTATAAAGATATGGAATTTGGTAC
>JBLIJW010000152.1:0-4741 GCA_047636155.1 Flavobacterium sp.
ATTATCAAACTCTTTAGGATCATCAAAAGTAATTGGAATTCTTTTTTCTGCACCAAGAATAAATGGGCAACCTTCGTCTGCTTGCGAACAAGTTAGGATTGCAGCAAATTCAGATTGGGGATTGAAAGCATCCGAATACAGTTTTGAGAAACCTATTATCCCTTGTTCGTTTTCATTAAATTTAATGCAATAAATAGGGTTTGATTGCGAAGAAATTTGTTGAATTTCAAAACCCTGATTTTTCAAAGTATCTACTATTTTAGGAAATAAAGCCGTTGATTCGGTTCCGCCAGAATAACAAAAAACGTTCTTTATATTAAATTGAAATGCCATCGTTTGCGACCAAACTTGTGCTAAATGACTTCTACGCGAATTGTGTGTACAGATAAAATGCAACCTAACTTCTTGATTATTGGCAACTTTTGTTTGAATATAATCAACCAAAGGTTGCAGGATTTCTTGTCTTTCTTTGGAAATTAAAATTTTAGATAGGTCTGTACATTTTTGTTTTAGGATTTCAAACATGGCATCAAGAATAATGCGTTATAAAATATTAGCAACAACCGGAATTTGGTTCACAACTTGCCGATTTTGGATTCCACTCGTCCATTTTTACTTTAAGTTTTTCCTCCAGAATTCCGCATTTATCCTTGGCCAAACAATCCGTAAGTTTTGATATTAAAAGAAAATTGGTTCCATCAAAAGCCAAATCAAATTTTCCCTTAGTTTCTTTCATTTGATATTCAACTTCAATTTCTAAATCTGGAATTTGTAATTTTTCTTCTGATAGTTCGATAATATGACTCAATTTTTCTGGATGTAATCGGTGATCGTAATCGTTAGCTTCCCAGAGTTGAAAATTAGCCACTTCTTCTCTTCGAACAACTCCGCCACAATCAATAAAATTTTTGGTTACTTTTCCGACTTCTGTAACATGAAAATGATTAGGAACCAATTCTCCATTTGGCAATTGAAAAGCGATAGTCGATAATTTTTTAAGTTCTGACTTAATTTCAGATAATTTCATGATTTTAAATTTTAGAAAATTATTATTTTATTTAAATTTAACAGCATTTAGTTCTCAAACTGTTAGAAATACTACCAAAATAATTTTCTATTTTAGACAGTGTTTCTGGATTTAAACAATAGCAAATTGCAGTACCTTCAATACTTCCCTGAATAATGTTTGCATTTTTTAATTCTTTTAAATGTTGAGAAACTGTTGGTTGTGCCAAAGGCAATTCCTTTACAATGTCGCCACAAATACAACTTTCTACAGACAATAAATATTCTACAATAGCAATTCTTGCAGGATGCGATAATGCTTTAAATAAATTTGCAATTTCGTTATGTTCTAAAGAAAAGGAATCCGATTTAGATGCGCCCATTTTTATTTATTATTTTATTGCAATATTACGATATAAAAATAAATAAACAAGTGTATTGAGAATTAATTAAAAAGAAACCCTATTTAAAGAAAAATCCCAAAACGGAAAACTCGGTTACTATTTTATTTTTTCTTACTTTTGGAAACTAATAAAAACAACAATATGGCGACTGTAAACTTAGGAGGAAATCCTGTTCATACAAATGGTGAATTACCTAAAATTGGTGAAAAAGCTCCAAATTTTAGCTTAACGAAAAATGATTTATCTACAGCAACCTTGGCAGATTTTGAAGGTTCAAAAGTTATTTTAAATATTTTTCCTAGTGTAGATACTGCAACCTGTGCAGCTTCTGTTAGAGCATTTAATGAGAAAGCAAGTAATTTAGAAAACACAAAAGTATTATGCATATCTAGAGATTTACCATTCGCACAAAAACGTTTTTGCGCGGCAGAAGGTTTAGAAAATGTTGTAAATCTTTCTGATTTTAAAAATGGTAGCTTCGGAAAAGATTATGGATTAGAATTAGAAGATAGCGTAATGGCCGGTTTACATTCTCGTGCAATTGTAATATTAGACGATAAAGGAATGGTTACTTATACAGAACAAGTTTCAGAAATAGCAAACGAACCAAATTACGAAGCAGCTTTAGCATCATTAAAATAAGAAATGGAATTTCAAAAAGATAACACCTTTTTTTCTGGTCGTCTAAAAAGTATAAAGTTTGCCGTTTTAGGTGCGTACAAATTAATTTCTACAGAACATAGTATTATGGTGCAATGTTCATTAGCTGTTATTGCAACTATTGCTGGATTCGCGTTCCAAATTTCTAGTACAGAATGGCTTTTTCAAATACTTTCTATCGGATTGGTTTTAAGTATCGAAGGTTTAAATACCGCAGTTGAAAAAATTGCAGATTTTGTACATCCTGATTTTCATAGCAGAATTGGTTTTATAAAAGACATTGCTGCAGGAGCTGTACTTTTTGCTGCAATAACTGCCCTTGCAATTGGCTTTGTAATATATCTTCCTAAAATATTTATTTAAAATTGATTGTAGTATTTATAGTAAATGATTAAAAAAAGTACAAAAACAGCTAAAAAAGTAACAGATAAACTTCCTGATGAAGTTCCGCCTAGTTGGAAATTTAAAAAACAAACTAAAATTGTTTTAGGATTTTTACTTGTCCTATTTGCTATTGGTCTTTTATTATCATTCGTGTCTTTTTTCGTTAACGGAAGAAGTGATCAAAGTACCCTTAATACTATTTCTGAAAGAGAAATACTATCCAATAACTGGCTAGGGAAATTAGGCGCAATTGTTGCCGATTTTTTTATTTATAGTGGCTTTGGCGCAGCAGCTTTTCTTTTGGTAAAAGTTTTATTTTTAACTGGCGTCTTTTTGATTTTAAAATTATCTCTTAAAAAATTAAAATCAATTTGGTTTTGGGATTTGTATGTAATGCTATTTCTTTCCATGCTTTTTGGATTTTTCTTTACTACTCTTCCCGAACTTGGTGGCGTTATTGGCTATGAGATGAATATCTTTTTACAAGATTATATTGGTAAAACAGGAACTTTATTAGTACTTGTTTTTGGAATAATTATATATTTAATTTTTAAAATTAAAATTTCGCCAGATGCAATTTCTGCATTTTTTGAAAAATCTAAAATTAAAGAAAATGATGGTGCTTTTAGCACTGCTGCTGTAGCAGAAAACGGAGGTGCTTATAATTTAGAAGAATTCGCAATTGATGAAGAGGAAGCAGGTTTAGATGCTATTGTATTAAAGCCAAAATCGCAGTTTGAAATAAATAAAGAAGAACTAAAACCAACAATAACTAGTTTTTCTGAAATTGAAAAAGCCAAAAAACCAGGCGAATTAAGCTTAGATTTTATGCCATCTGAAGAAGAGCCAACAATGCATGTTCCTGCAAAAGAAGACACCTTTGTGGTAGAAACACTTCCAGAAGAAGAACTTATCGAAGAGAATTTAGCATCCAGATTAGTAGCCGATTTTGGGTTGTTTGATCCAACGTTAGATTTATCTAATTATAAATTTCCCACAATAGATTTATTAAAAGAATATCCTACTACTGGAATTACAATAAACCAACAAGAATTAGAAGAAAATAAAAATAAAATTGTAGAAACACTTCGCAATTATAAAATTGATATTGCTCAGATTAAGGCGACCGTTGGACCATCTGTAACCTTATATGAAATTGTTCCTGAAGCTGGAATTAGAATTTCAAAAATAAAAAGTTTAGAAGATGACATTGCATTATCTCTTGCGGCTTTAGGAATTCGTATTATTGCACCAATTCCTGGGAAAGGAACTATCGGAATTGAAGTTCCGAATAAAAATCCCACAATGGTGCCGATGAAAACGGTAATTTCTTCTGCAAAATTTCAAGAAGCCGAAATGGAATTACCAATTGCTTTAGGAAAAACAATTAGTAACGAAACCTTTGTAGTCGATTTGGCAAAAATGCCACACTTACTAATGGCTGGAGCAACAGGACAAGGAAAATCTGTAGGACTAAATGCAGTTTTGACTTCCTTACTTTATAAAAAACATCCCGCAGAAGTTAAATTCGTTTTAGTTGATCCTAAAAAAGTAGAGCTTACGTTATTTAATAAAATTGAACGTCACTATTTGGCTAAATTACCAGATGTTGAGGATGCAATTATTACAGATAATTCTAAAGTTATAACCACTTTAAATTCACTTTGTGTTGAGATGGATAACCGATATTCTTTGCTAAAAGATGCAATGGTTAGAAATATTAAAGAATACAATGATAAATTCAAAAACAGAAAATTAAATCCTGAACAAGGACACAGATTTTTACCATACATTATCTTGGTTGTTGATGAATTTGCCGATTTAATTATGACTGCCGGAAAGGAAGTAGAAACTCCAATCGCACGTTTAGCACAACTGGCAAGAGCAATAGGAATTCATCTAATTATAGCAACGCAAAGACCATCTGTAAACGTAATTACAGGAATGATAAAGGCCAATTTCCCTGCTCGAATTGCATTTAGAGTAACTTCCAAAATAGATTCGAGAACTATTTTAGATTCTGGTGGTGCCGATCAATTAATTGGTCGTGGTGATTTATTATTTTCTAACGGAAATGATTTAGTTCGAGTACAATGTGCTTTTGTTGATACGCCAGAAGTTGAAAGAATTGTAGATTTTATTGGGGCACAAAAGGCTTATCCTACCGCCTATTTATTACCAGAATATGTTGGTGAAGAAGGAAATGTAAAGTTAGATATTGACATTTCAGAACGCGATGTGTTGTTTAGAGAAGCTGCAGAAATTATTGTAACAGCGCAACAAGGTTC
>JBLIJW010000153.1:0-4640 GCA_047636155.1 Flavobacterium sp.
GTAGTAAATCAACATCTTTTTCCAACCGATTCCATGCATAAAAACTTTTATTATCATCAAAAATCGTAAGGTTTGAGGTTGCTCCACGGTCTTCTTCTGATGCCAAATGAAAACTACGAACAAATTCGTCTGAAAAACGTTTTCCTAAAGCCGAATTTTTATCAGAATAGGCATTATTCCAATCGTTAAAATATATAGAAGTTAAAGTATCTTTTGATTGGTTGTGATACGTAACAGTTTGGTATACTTGCAAACTGTTACTTTTTTTGTTAACTGCTACAACTAATTTTATATCATGTTGGGCAAAACAAGAAAAAGAAAAAATGGTAAATAAAAAATGTACAAAAAAATTAAAATTATTCTTCAATGGAAAGTATATATGCTATAATTACGAAGATTTGATTCGTTTGGTTGTATTAAAAAAGGCACATAGAATGTACCTTTTTTAGTATAACTAGAAATTCGGACTTAAATTGTATTTTTTGTAGAATTTATCTAAAGCTGAAACAACTTCTTCTGCTGAGTCAACTATCTGAATTAAATCTAAATCTACTGCGTTTGCATTTTTATGCTTATCAATCATTACCGTTTTAATCCAATCCAATAATCCGGACCAAAAAGAAGTTCCGACTAAAATAATTGGGAATTTACCAATTTTTTTAGTTTGAATTAAGGTAACTGCTTCAAACAATTCATCTAAGGTTCCAAAACCACCCGGCATAACTACGAAACCTTGTGAATATTTCACAAACATTACTTTACGAACAAAAAAATAATCAAAATTTAAGTTTTTATCTTTATCGATGTATGGATTGTAGTGTTGTTCAAAAGGTAAAACTATATTTAATCCAACAGAAGTTCCGCCACCTTTGTGCGCTCCTTTATTTCCCGCTTCCATAATTCCTGGTCCACCGCCAGTAATTACTCCGTAACCTGCTTTACTAATTTGAAAAGCTACTTCTTCTGCCAATAGATAATATTGGTCGTCTGGTTTTGTTCTTGCCGATCCGAATATAGAAACGCACGGACCAATTCTTGCCATGCTTTCGTACCCATTCACAAATTCGGACATGATTTTAAAAATCGCCCAAGAATCGTTTGTTCGTACCTCGTTCCAGTTCTTTTGTGTTAATTTATCTTTTATTTTATCGTCGTCGCTTGTAAATTCTGTATTCATATGTTTATTTTAATTTAATTTTTTCTTTGAAACTATTTCCAGCTTTCCGTTACAATCTTTTTTAAAAATTTTCGTGCCTACAAATTTTAAAAAAGTATTTTCTCTACAATCTGGGCTAAAAAAGCCTGCTAAAGTAATTCTTTTTTCAAGAATTTTGCAGTGTAACTTTTTTTGTTTTTTATTAATTGTTCTGGAGTTCCTTTGGCTACAATTTCACCGCCGCCTTTTCCACCTTCAGGACCAACATCAATAATATAATCTGCCAACTTAATTACATCTAAATTATGTTCAATAATAACAATCGTATTTCCTTTATTTACCAATTTATTAATGACATCCATCAAAACCCGAATGTCTTCAAAATGTAAACCAGTAGTTGGTTCGTCCATTATATAAAAAGTATTTCCGGTATCTTTTTTAGATAATTCTGTAGATAATTTTATACGTTGCGCTTCGCCACCAGAAAGTGTCGTACTTTGTTGACCTAAAGTTATGTAACCCAAACCTACATCTTGAATCGTTTTCACTTTTCGGTAAATTTTTGGAATATTTTCAAAAAACGGAACGGCTTCATCTACCGTCATATCCAAAATATCGGATATGGATTTTCCTTTAAATCGAATTTCTAAAGTCTCGCGATTGAAACGTTTCCCTAAACAGGTTTCGCATTCTACATAAACATCTGGCAAAAAGCTCATTTCAATAGTTCGCACTCCAGAACCTTCGCAGGTTTCGCATCTTCCACCTTTTACGTTAAAACTAAATCGACCAGCTTTATAACCACGAATCATGGCTTCTGGAGTCATAGTAAATAAATTACGAATTTCAGAAAACATGCCGGTATAAGTTGCTGGATTACTTCTTGGTGTTCTACCAATCGGACTTTGATCAATATCAATTACTTTATCGATATGTTCTAATCCTTCAATTTTTTTATAAGGTTGTGGTTTTTTAACACCGTTAAAAATATGCTCGTTTAAAATAGGATACAAGGTTTCGTTGATCAAAGTAGATTTTCCGCTACCCGAAACTCCCGAAACGCAGATTAATTTTCCTAGCGGAAATTCGACTGTTACATTTTTTAAATTATTTCCGGTTGCACCAGATAATTTTAAAAATTTTCCGTTGCCTTCGCGTCTTATTTTAGGAACTTCAATTTCTAGTTCGCCGTTTAAATATTTTGCAGTAAGTGTGTCTTCTTTTAATAATTCTTGTGGCGTTCCTTTACTGATTATTTTTCCGCCATATTTTCCTGCTTTTGGTCCGATATCAATAACATAATCGGCGCTTTGAATCATGTCCTTATCGTGCTCAACAACTAAAACAGAATTTCCGATATCGCGAAGATTTTTTAACGAATTTATTAATCGTTCGTTATCTCGTTGGTGCAAGCCGATACTCGGCTCGTCTAAAATATATAAAACTCCAACCAATTGCGAACCAATTTGTGTTGCCAAACGAATGCGTTGTGCTTCGCCACCAGAAAGCGATTTAGAGCTTCGGTTTAACGATAAATAATTCAATCCGACATCTAACAAAAACTGTAATCGGTCGTTAATTTCTTTTAAAATTTCGGTTGCAATTAGTTTTTGCTTCTCCGATAATTTATCTGGAATTTGCTTAAACCAAGCGGCTAATTCTACAATATCCATTGAAGATAAATCGGCAATATTTTTATCTTGAATTTTAAAATATAAAGATTCTTTCTTCAATCTCGAACCTTCACAAACCGGACATGGAATTTCATCCATATATTCTTTAGCCCAACGTTTTATAGAAGTCGTGCTGTTGGCATCAAATTGATTTTTAATAAATTTAGAAATCCCTTCAAATTCAATTTTATATTCTTTAGTAATTCCTGCAGTTTTAGAAATGACACTGAATTTTTCATTTCCACCATTCAAAATCATTTCCATTGCTTCTTCCGAAATCGAATCAATAGGATCGGTCAGTTTAAATCCGAATTTTTCTCCAATGGTTTCTAACTGTTTAAAAATCCAAGTACTTTTATATTCTCCAATAGGCGTTATTCCACCTTTTTTGATAGAAACTTTAGTGTCTGGAATTATCTTTTTACGATTGATTTCATATACTGTTCCAATGCCGTTACAATTATCGCATGCACCTTTTGGAGAGTTAAATGAAAATAAATTTGGCTCGGGATTTTGATAGGAAATTCCAGTAGTTGGACACATTAATGTTCGACTATAAAAACGAACATCGTCGTTTTCGTGTTCTAAAACCATCATTACATTTTCGCCATGATACATTGCAGTTTTAATGCTTTCGTCCAATCGTTTGTTAATATCGTCGTTATTTAAAATTTCTAATCTATCAATTACAATTTCAATATCGTGGTTTTTGTATCGATCTAATTTCATGCCGGCGGTTATATCTGTAACTTTACCGTCTACACGAACTTTTACAAATCCTTGCTTTGCAATTTGCTGAAATAAATCTGCATAATGTCCTTTACGTGCTCTAATTACAGGCGCTAAAACATTGATTCGTTTGGTATCAAAAGTTTCTAGTATCAGATTTTTTATTTGCTCATCAGAATAAGAAACCATTTTTTCACCAGTATTGTAGCTGTAAGCATCGGCGGCACGAGCAAAAAGTAGTCGCAAAAAATCGTACACTTCGGTAATTGTTCCGACTGTGGAACGCGGACTTTTACTTGTTGTTTTTTGTTCAATTGCAATAACCGGAGAAAGTCCGTCAATTTTATCTACATCAGGACGTTCTAATCCGCCAAGAAATTGTCTCGCATATGCAGAAAACGTTTCGATATAGCGACGTTGGCCTTCTGCATAAATAGTGTCAAATGCCAAAGACGATTTTCCAGATCCAGAAAGTCCAGTAATTACAACTAGTTTTTCTCTTGGTATCGATATGTCTATATTTTTAAGGTTATGAACTCGCGCACCTAAAACTTCAATAGTATTTTCGTTTTCCAGCATGTATTTTTTTAAAAATAAATTTAACGCTAACTTTAAAAAAGTGCGAACGGCAAAAATACGATTTTGTAGGTTAATTTTAGATAGATGAATTAGAAGAATTTGTTAAAGATATTTATATTTAAAAAAAATTAGCAAATGACTTTATTAGGAATTGGATCGAGAATTAAGACAAACGAATTTGGTTTAGGTGTTGTAACCAATGTTACTAGTAAACATTATTGGGTTACTTTTATAGAAAATGGATTAGAAACGATCGAAATTGATTCGGATTTTGAGGTAATTGAAGCCGTGGAAGACGAAGTAGATTCAGTTAGTTTTTACGAAGTAGAAAAAACCTTAAAGAATTTGCTACAAAAATGGTCAGATGTTTCTCAAATAGTTCCGATTGCGGATAAATGGAAAGGTGGGAAAATTATTTTACAACCAGGAACAGAAACTTCTAACAAAGAAAATCCAATTGATACTTTTTTTCACAAAATTGTTATGGTTCGCGATAGGTTGCG
>JBLIJW010000154.1:0-4622 GCA_047636155.1 Flavobacterium sp.
AGCCGAAAATTATGAGTTTGCAGCAATGAAATCTTCTGGTATTTCCTTGCAACGCGCCATGCAAAGTTTAACCGTTTTCATTCTGTTTTTATCCATAATAACTTTTGTATTTGCTAATAATGTAATTCCATTTGCAGAATATAAATTTATAAATTTTCGACGAAATATCGCACAAGTGAAGCCAGCACTAGCAATTGCAGAAGGTCAATTTAGCAAAGTTGGAAATTATACCATTAAAGTAGACAAAAAACTAGGGAAAGATGGTAATAAGTTAGAAGGTGTAACTATTCACAAACAAGCAATTGGTTTTAACGGCAACACGACCATCATAAAAGCGCAAAATGGTGAATTAATTAGTAGCGAATCTTCTAATATTCTTAAAATGGTTCTCTACGATGGCAACTATTATGAAGATATAATGCCTAAAAAGTTTGAGGATAGAGAAAAATTACCTTTCGCTAAAGCAGATTTTAAAAAGGATGTCATTAATATTGATTTGTCAAAATTAAATCAATCTGCAGATGATGGCGAGATCATGAATACCAATACAATGTTAAATGTTAGTGAATTAAAATATACTTTAGATTCGTTAAATATAAATTACAAAAAAGACGTACAATCTTTTGCAGAGAATATTTACCAGAGAATTGGAGCAACATTAAATATTAATATTCCAACTCTAATTCAGACTAAAGATTCTATAAATTACAATAATCTTTTACAAGGATTAGAAGAAAATAAAAAATTAGATTTGCTAAGAGTTGCAACAACTACCATTGAAAACACTGGCTATAGTATAGATGGTTCTGTTTTAGAATTAGAACAAAAGGTGAAAAATATAAATAACCATTGGATAGCACTTTACGAAAAGTTTGCAATAGCCTTTTCTTGTATTTTGATGTTTTTTATCGGCGCACCATTGGGAGCAATTATTAGAAAAGGCGGATTAGGTTTACCAATTGTTTTTGCAGTTGCCATATTTATTGTATACCATTTTATTAACACTTTTGGTAAAAAAGTTGCCCAACAAAATGAACTGTCTCCGTTTTTAGGTACTTGGATGTCGACTATAGTTTTATTGCCTTTAGCAGTTTTATTAACCTATCGGGCGATAAATGACATAGGAGGCATATTTTCATTTGATAACCTATTGCATCCATTAAAGAAAAAAATAGTAACCATGTTACGAATAAAAAAAGCATAATCATGTTGTTAGAAAAATTCCAATTAAATACAATTGAAGAAGCCATTGAAGATATCCGTCAAGGAAAAGTTATTATTGTGGTTGATGATGAAGATAGGGAAAATGAAGGAGATTTTTTAGCTGCTGCAGAATGTATTACTCCAGAAATGGTAAATTTTATGGCAACCCACGGAAGAGGTTTAATTTGCGCACCATTAACAGAAAGCAGATGCAAGGAATTAGATTTAAAATCGATGGTGCATAACAACACCGATCCTATGGAAACTGCATTCACAGTATCCGTTGATTTAAAAGGAAACGGTGTTACAACAGGAATTTCTGCATCAGATAGATCAAAAACCATAGAAGCTTTAGTAAATCCATCTACAAAACCATTTGAATTAGCAAGACCAGGACATATATTTCCTTTGGTTGCAAAACAAGGTGGTGTTTTAAGACGAACCGGACATACAGAGGCTGCAATTGATTTTGCAAGACTTGCAGGTTTTAAACCAGCTGGTGTAATTTGCGAAATAATGAATGAAGATGGTACGATGGCGCGATTACCACAACTTATTGCTGTAGCCAAACGATTTGATCTAAAATTGGTTTCAATCGAAAACTTAGTTGCCTATAGAATGCAACACGATAGTTTAATATTAAAAAAAGAAGATTTCGATATCCAAACTCGTTTTGGTTTTTTTAGGTTACGAGCATACGAACAAACAACCAATAACCAAATTCACATCGCGCTTACGAAAGGAACATGGAATTTAGGTGATTCTGTTTTAACTCGAATTAATTCATCGCAAGTAAATAATGATTTATTAGGAACACTAACAAATAATGCCGATGAAAAATTGGATGATATGTTTAAAGTTATTAATGAAAACGGAAAAGGTGCTGTAATCTTTATAAATCAAAATATGCAAAATTTTAATTTATTGAATAGAGTAAGAGAATTAAAAGTGCTACAAGAAAATGGCACTATAAAGGCGCCTAAAATTATAATTGATGTCAAAGATTACGGAATTGGCGCTCAGATTTTGCACGACTTGGATATTTCAAAAATAAAATTAGTTTCTAATAACGAACAAAGTAAACGTGTCGGAATGATTGGTTATGGTTTGGAAATTGTGGATTATGTAAAATACTAATTTTTATAAATCCCTAAAAGACAAACAGATAAAAATAACAATATAAATAAGTTCATTTTATTTAAAATAAATAGGTTTTTCTGTTTGTAAAACAGAAAAACCTTTCTATATTTGCATTCGCTTTCAGAAATTGAATGCTTTTTATTGGAGAAATGGCAGAGCGGTCGAATGCGGCAGTCTTGAAAACTGTTGACTGTAACAGGTCCGGGGGTTCGAATCCCTCTTTCTCCGCTGAATTAAAACCCTAACCACTGTTAATTGTTAAGTTAGGGTTTTTTATTTGCCAATTATCCCTACAATGTCCCCACAATGATTATGTTTTGAGCATAAAAAAAACCACCCTTTTACAGGTGTTCTTTTAAAAAGTATTTATAAAACTTATAGAGCCGTACCAGAGCCGATATAAATACTGTTTGACATTTGTGTTTCTTCTGCGTTACTGATTGAAATAAACATCTGTAATTCATCACCTGATTAACTATTAGGAATGTTTACTATTTGTGATGAAGTAGTTCTTGTTGTAACTTCTGTTAAATAAAGGCCTTCCCCTTTTGTTGGATTATAAGCTACAAACATAATTTGGTCTTTTGCTAAAGCACTACCTCCATTTAAATTATCATCACAAGAAAATTGAACTTGTCCTGCTGTAGATAAATCAAATACAGGGTTTATACTCCTGTTAAATTACCCCTTGTTAATAATGCTTAGGAATAATCAATATCAAAACTTGGTGAAATACTTGTTATTTCATTATTTAAAGCATTAGAAATCAATCTATTAAATTGTGATTTCTTAATAACATAGTTTTATAACATACTCTGGGAAAATTTAAGTTTTGTTATAAAAACCTCAATACTAATGTAAATTTTGTTCTTTGATTTACTTGTGCCAATGTTTTAGGATTTGCTACATTTTGAGGCATAGCTCTAATGTAATCATTTCCTTTCTATTTTGCGCCAACAACGTTTGCTACTTTACCGGAAACTCCTCCAAGAATACCTCCGCCAATTTTAACCATATTACAATTATTTAAAAGATTAAAAATTCAATTTTATAGACTTTGGTAGAGCTTTGGTATTGATTTTAACCAATTATACAAATATAATATATAAACTACTAAATACGCTGTTTGTTAGTTTTTGACTAAATCAGTACACTTTTTGCTGACGATTTACTTTCGTTATTAAACGTTTTGATTATCAAATTTGGTAAATACAGCAATGGTAAAAATTTAAAATGGATATCTTAATTTAATCTTAACGCTTTAAAATCGATGCTAAATTGTACTGGAATATCATAAAAAATATCACTACCACTAGCTAATCTTCATAAATAAATAGTTCCAGAATAATTTCCTTTTATTGTTTGACCAAAGCTGTATCAAGAACCATTATTACTAAGAGTTTTAGTCGTACCTAAATCTGTAATTACAACAGGAATTGTAGTATTTAAAAATACTCCATTAACTGTAAGCAAAGTACTACTATAACTATTGAATCTTATATAATTTGCTACAAGACTTGCTACCAATGTATCAAAATAGTTCCTAGTAAAATTTAATTAGGCATGATTAGTTCCTAAAAGGGGGTTTGGTAAAGTTATCATCATTTGCATGTTCTGACCAGAAATTCAATTAGGAGTTGCGACATCATTGACAAACAATTGAACACTTTAACCAAAACTTAGAGAAAATGATGTAATACATTTATCTTGTAAAGCCTCAACAACCTCGGCGAAAGGAATGCCATCAATTGAGTTGCCTTTTACTTTGTGCATTTCGCCATAATAGTAATCGTAAATTCATAATCTACATCATTATTTCCAGAAGAGTTGTTATTGTTAGTACTACAGCTATAAGATAATCCAATAGTTAATACTAAAATGAGTGTGATAATTTTTTCATATACTCTTAAATATTTATCAAATCTATTGGACTTTATTAACATTTTTTAACTTTCGTTAAGAGAAAGTAATTAATATTAGTAAACGTATGTGTTAAATTATTAATTTTTTTTACATTAAAATAATTAAAATCAGGGTTAAATACTGGATTTTTGCTTATCCCTCTTTTTTGTTTTAGTTAACGAGATAATAATTCTCGATTGTATTTGCTTTTATAATCTAACGGTAATAAACCTGTATATTTTCTAAAAGTACTTCTAAACGCTTTTTCATCGATATAGCCAACATTATACATCACCTCTTGAATATTTAAATCTGTAGATTCTAAACTCTTTTTTGCGGCTTCTATTTTTACACGTTGAATGTATTCCAACGGAGTG
>JBLIJW010000155.1:0-4581 GCA_047636155.1 Flavobacterium sp.
TGGCGCGCCAGCAGAATTGCAAATTATTTTTGAAAACTATGCGCAATTAATAAGTTTAAGTAAAAAAGGCAAAAAAGAGTTTTACAGATATTTTGAAAATACATTTCAAATAAATTCAGACGATTTTTCTGGAGAAATTTATGCAGAATCTATTCCTATTCCTACTTTAATTGCTCACGATACCAAAGATGCTGTGGTTCTTTTTGAAGAATCTAAGAAGTACGAAAAAGGGTTTAAAAATAACAAATACATTACCACAAATAATTTAGGACACAGTTTACACGATGCCGAGTTGTACCAACAAATTAATCAGTTTTTGACTGAAGATTAAATCCTACAACACTATCTTTGCAGTATGGAAGAGAAATTAACCCGTTTAAATAAGTTTTTATCCGAAACCGGATATTGTTCGCGACGTGAAGCCGATAAACTCATTGAACAAGGACAAGTCACAATTAATGGAATTGTTCCTGAAATGGGCACGAAAGTATCTCCTAGCGATGAAGTAAGAGTAAACGGTAAAATTATAAGAGAACGAACTAGCAAACTAGTTTATCTCGCATTTAATAAACCATCCGGAATTGAATGCACTACCAACTTAGATGTACGCGATAATATTGTAGATTATATTAATTATCCAGAGCGCATTTTTCCTATCGGAAGATTAGACAAAGCAAGTGAAGGATTAATTTTTATGACAAATGACGGCGATATTGTAAACAAAATATTACGCGCTAGAAATAATCATGAAAAAGAATATCTAGTCACCGTTAATCGCCCGATAACAAATCGATTTATAGAACGAATGGGTAACGGAATTCCGATTTTAGATACAATAACCAGAAAATGTAAAGTAGAACAAATAAGCGGAAATGTTTTCAAGATTATTTTAACGCAAGGTTTAAATCGTCAAATTCGTAGAATGTGCGAATATTTAGATTACGAAGTAACGGCATTAAAACGTACTCGCATTATTAATATTTCTTTAGATGTTCCGCTAGGAAGATTTCGTGAATTATCTCCAGATGAAATAATTGAGTTAAATCAATTAATCGAACCTTCTTCAAAAACAGAAGAAGCTAGTTTCCCAAAATTTTCAAATCCAAGAAGTTCAGAGCAAATTAAGTCCAATTATGTTAAGAAAATAGCAGGAATTCCTCGTATTTCAAAAAGAAATTAGTGCCTTTTATATTCAAAGAATCATTAAAAAAAACTTTTAATATTATTTACTCTTTTTTAAATTTTGAATATTTATAAACATCGCTACAAATAAGCATAAATTACTAATAATCCCAAGTAAATTGCCACTATCAATTTTAAAAAAAATCAATCGATAAGTGTTTATAGAGAGTAAAACCAAACTTACTACCAATACTATATAAGCTAATTTTAATTTGTTCATTTTATTCTTAATTTTATAATATCTTATTTTTTCCTTCACCCAAATCACTCAAATGCAATCGTAAAGCTTTAACTGAAATACTTATTTCCCAAAACGATAATCCCAAAGAAATTAACAAGCACAACATGCTTGCTGCAAAAAATACTATTCCTAAAGTTTGCAGTTCAAGAAATAATACTAACATTGCAAAAACCGATAAAAACAAACACAAAACTCCAAATAATTGCATATATCGAATAAGTGAAATACGTAAATTTAAATTTTTTATTTGAAGTAAAATCGTTTTGCTATGATCCACATCGTACGTTTTTTTTAACCCACGAACAATTTGTGCAATAGTTAGAAATCGATTGGTATAAGCCAACAATATAAGCGAAGTTGCCGAGAACAATAATGCCGGCGTTTGAATTTCTAAAATCATTTTTGGTTTATAAAATATAATCTGTATTGATAAAATTAGACTCTTTATTGTTTAGCAATGCTTGCAAAATTTCGTTATTATATTCATTGTCTTTGGATGCTACAAACGTTCTTATTGAAAAAGATCTAAGTGCATCAAAAACGCTTAATGTTCCTACAGCAGAATCTTTTCTTCCTGTAAACGGATAAATATCTGGACCTCTTTGACACGAACTGTTTAGGTTTACTCTTGTAACTAAATTCACCAATGTATCAATTAAAGGTGCGATAGTTTTAATATTTTTACCAAACAAACTCACTTGTTGCCCGTAGTTAGATTCTGCCATATCATCTAGTGGTTCTTGAATATTTTTAAAAGTTAATATTGGTACAACAGGACCAAATTGCTCTTCATAATATACTTTCATCTTCTTATTTATAGGATATAAAACTGCAGGATAAATATAATTTTCTTGACGTTCTCCGCCTTTTTTATTAATCACTTTCGCGCCATTTGCAACGGCATCATCAATAAGACCTTGCAAATATTCGGGTTTTTCCTTTTCTGGCAAAGGTGTTAAAAAAACATTTTCATCCCAAGGATTTCCATATGTTAATTCATCCACTTTGGCACAAAAACGTTTATTAAATTCATCAGCAACAGATTCGTGAACATATAAAATTTTAAGCGCTGTGCAACGTTGACCATTAAAAGATAAACTTCCTGAAATACATTCTGAAATTGCTAAATCTAAATCAGCGTCTTCTAAAATTATTGCAGGATTTTTGGCTTCAAGTCCTAATATTAATCGTAATCTGTTTTTATTTGGACTTTGATCTTGCAAGGCCACGGCTGCTTTACTATTACCAATTAAGGCTAAAATTGCAATTTTACCCGATTGCATTATTGGTGTTGCAACCTCACGACCACGGCCGTATACTATATTTATGACACCTTTTGGAAAACTTTTTTGGAAAGCTCCCAATAATGGGGAAAGCAATAAAACTCCTAGTTTTGCTGGTTTAAAAACCACGGTATTTCCCATTATTATAGCAGGAATTAGCAATGTAAAAGTTTCGTTCAATGGATAATTATATGGTCCGAGACACAATACAACACCAACCGGACCGCGACGAATCATAGCGTTAATTCCTTGGTTTTTAGTAAATTTAGCAGAATTTCTATCAATTATTTTATATTCTTCAATAGTTTCATTAATATAATCTACCGTTCTATCAAATTCTTTCTGAGAATCTACATAAGATTTTCCTATTTCCCACATCAAAAGTTTTACAACTTCTTCTCGAGTTTTTTTCATCTCGATTACAAAATTTTGCATACATTTTATTCGGTCTATAACTTTCATTGTTGGCCACGAACCTTGACCATTATTGTATGCTAAGACAGAAGAATCTAAAGCTTCAAGAGCTTCTTTCTCTCCCATTACTGGAGTTGAACCCAATAAGGTTGGTTTATATTCTTGGGTAGAAGAAATAGTAGAATAGATATTTATAATTTCTCCATTCCACTTTTTTAATTCCCCATTTATCAGATAGGTTTCTTGGTTTAATGGAGTTTTAATCTGGTATTTTTCTGGTATGGATTGCATCTGATTTCATTATTAAATTAATTATTACTCCGTAACTAAGCTTTGCAAATAGGCAAGAAATCTTGAAATAATTCCACGATTTGCTGCCATGGGTATTTTTGTATCTGCGGCGTTTTCAAAAGCTTTAAATGTAGAAACAAAAAAAACCAGAAAACACAATACTACAACCGAAGTCATTATTATTAGGTCTAAATTTTCCATCTTATTTTTTAAGTTTTAAATTAAAAAATATTAGTAATCCTACTATTGTTGGCGGCCATAAACCGATAAAAATAGCTCTATTTGGATCTTTTAAAACAACATAATAATATTCTGAAGTGAAAATTAATACAATTACAATAAAAAGTATTAATAGTTCTGATTTTTTAAATTTTGTAAACATAATTACTTATTTGAAATTTATATATTCTGTAAAGATACAATTAAAAAAAATAGTGTTTAGCTTTTTGGCTGATTTATTAAACAAAAAAAAACGAAGTAAATTAGTATAGATTTTTTTATTTTGAAAGGAATTATTATTTTTCTAAATGCTATTTTCCACAATTTTCGTCATACAAATCGACTATTCTGGTAATTCCATTTTTCTTAAAATCTTCTATATTCACTAGGTTTTCTAAGTTAGGACACTCCTTTTCAAAATGATATTTCGTCATTTTTTTTAATACTTTGTAATTGTTTATTGCAAAACTTGTTCCGGCACTTTGCATGTGCAAAAAATAAAAATTAGCAGTTTCCTCATTTGGTTTTTGAACGTAAAATCTGGTTTGTGATGGCCATCCGGATTGCGTGTTTTTTGGTGTTATTACCGCTTTCCTGTATCCCAGATAAGTAGAATATAAAGTTATTTTGCCTTTTTTTTCAACTCTTGCCCATGACTTTTTTTTATTTTTTTTAAATTCACCTGGATTAAAAACAGTGCCTTCTGCCAAATAAATACTAACGTATTGAGAAATGGTTTTACTATCTTCTGGAATTATAAAACCAATAATATCGTCAATATTAAATTTTTCTACTTTACCTTTTTCCTCCGATTTGAATTTTAGATTTTGATTTGTTGGATCATCCGGAATTTCAATTAACCCCTTTTTTGTTGAATTATCATTAAAAGTAATAGTTCCTGAATAAAAATTAGCAAAAATACTGAAAGGTAAAAAAAGTAAAAGCAGTACT
>JBLIJW010000156.1:0-4580 GCA_047636155.1 Flavobacterium sp.
CATCATCGCTAGTTGCCAAATGGGAAAGAATTGAAGCAACTTTAACTAAAGTGGTTTCTTTTAAAATACCAATTAATTCAGATAAATCCTCAGACTGAAACCCGAGGCGATGCATGCCAGTATCTAATTTTATATGAATAGGATAGGCGGTAATTTTTTTCTGTTTGGCAATTTTCAAAAAGGCATTTAATCCTCTAAGGCTATAAATTTCTGGTTCTAATTCAAAATTTATTATGGATGAAAAACTAGTAATTTCAGGATTTAAAACCATTATTGGAATTGTAATTCCTGCATTTTTTAGGGATATTCCTTCATCTGCGAAAGCGACACCCAAATATTCTACGTTGTGATGCTGTAGTAAGTTGGCAATTTCAAATCCGCCATTGCCATAACCAAAAGCTTTTACCATAACCATCATTTTAGTTTTTGATAGTAATTTGGCTTTAAAATAATTTAGGTTATGAGAAATAGCATTTAGGTTTATCTCTAAAACCGTTTCGTGATTTTTTTGTTCTAAAATTTTAACTATTTCTTCAAAATTATAACTTCTGGCACCTTTTATTAAAATGGTTTCGTTTTCAAAATTTATAGATTCTAAGTTGTTTAAAAATTCGGATGTATCTTTAAAAGCACGACAGTTTAGAAACTTTTTTTGATATTTAAAGATTGTTTCTCCAATTGTAATTACTCTTTGAATTTTATTAAAAATTATTAATTGGGAAACTCGAGAGTACAATTCTTCATCAGATAATCCGCTTTGGAAAATATCAGATATTATGATTGTTTTTTTTCTGTGTTGCGTTTGATTCTCTAAAAAGTCTAATGCAATTTTTAGAGATTGGTAATCGCTACTGTAACTATCGTCAATTAAAACCGTATTATTAATTCCAGTTTTTACTTTTAAACGCATTTCTACCGGATAAAGTAGCGCCATTTTTTCCTGAATTCTTTCAGATGAATAATTGAAATAAAGTAAAACCATCAAACATTGAATAGCATTTTCTATAGATGCTTGATCTTGAAACGGAATAATAATTTCAAAACAAGTTTCTTGATAAGTAACTTTTAAATGGGTTTTAGAGTTTTTTTCTTTAGCAATAACAAAAACATCTGCATTTTTGTCGCTAGAACTCCAAGTGAAAGTCGGAATTGTATTTGGTAAAAAAACTTCTACCGTTTTATTCTTATTAAGAATTAAGATGCCAACATGAGAAAATAGTAATAACTTCTCTTTTATTTTTTGACCTACATCTTCAAAACCTTCATCGTGCGCAGAACCAATGTTTGTTAATATTCCTATGGTTGGTTTTATAATGTCTTCAAGATTTTGCATTTCATTGGTAGTTGAAATACCAGCTTCAAAAATTCCAAGATTGTGTTTTTCATTAATTCCTAAAACAGAAAGCGGAACGCCAACTTGCGAATTATAACTTTTTGGACTTTTAATTACATTAAAATTTGGATTCAATAAAAAATTAAGCCATTCTTTAATTATCGTTTTACCATTGCTTCCTGTAATACCAATAATAGGGATTTCAAAAAGCTGACGGTAGTAAGAAGCTAATTGTTGCAGTGCTTTTAAACTATTCGGAACTACTAAAAAATTAGCTTGATTTTGTAAATTTTCAGGAATATGCTCTACAACAAAATAGGAAACACCTTGTTTTATAAGCTCTACAATATAATTATGCCCATCATTATTTGATCCAACAATGGCAAAAAATAAAGTGCCGCTAAAGTTTTGCATTGATCTGCTATCAATAGAAACAGAATCAATAATGGCAACATCAGATTTTCCAATAAATTCGGCTTTTATAACCGGAATAATATTTCGGAGCAATAAATTCATAGTTATTTTGGTGCAATAAAAAATTGCATTTTTTAAAGAATTTCGTCTTCGGTTTCTTGGTTTTTTTTCATGGCATGAAAGTAAGCGGCACGGCTTAACGGTTCGTATTCTTCGGTTTCTCCAAGCATAACCAATTTTTCGTTATCGGTTTTTCTAAAACTATAGTTTGCTAAATTTCCAGTTCTGGTGCAAACAGCATGTACTTTAGTAACATATTCTGCTGTTGCCATTAATGCCGGCATTGGTCCGAACGGATTTCCTTTAAAATCCATATCTAAACCTGCAACAATTACCCGAATGCCAGAGTTGGCCAAGTCATTACAAATTTTTACAATTTCATCATCAAAAAATTGTGCCTCATCAATTCCTACAACATCGCAACCTTGCGCTAAAATCGCAATATTTGCGGCTGCAGGAACTGGTGTTGATCTTATTTCGCTGCGGTTGTGTGACACAACCATTTCTTCGTCATAACGAACATCGACAGTGGGTTTAAAAATCTCCACTTTTTGTTTGGCAAATTGTGCGCGTTTCAATCTTCGAATTAATTCTTCTGTTTTACCAGAAAACATCGAGCCCGAAATGACTTCAATCCATCCAAATTGTTCTTTATGATTTACAGTATTTTCGAGAAACATTTTGTATTTTTAGACCTAATAAAAGGAATTGTTTTTATTACTTTGTGCAAAAACAAAGTTACTATAAAAATAAGACAAGTTACTCACTATAATTTTTAAAGTTATGAAGAAAAGATTAGAATCGGAATTAATTAGTATTGCGCACAGAGTTTTAAAACTTAAAAATAATTCTGACGTAAACCAGTTATATAAGGAAACGCAAAAATTATACGAAACACTTTCGGTTTTAAAATTTTACCAAGATAATTTCGAATCTGTAAAAAATTTGGTAACTCAAGAACAGCTTGAAGAAAAATTGGATGCCGTTGTCTCCGGCAATCTAGAAGAAGAAACTTTCGTTGAAAATCAAGAGAAAGAAGCTGTTGCGAAAGAAACTGCAGAAGATAATTTACCAGAAACTGCTGAAACAGAATTTGAAACTCCAGAACCAGAATCGGATTCAACAAACGAAAAACATGAAGACATAAGACCAGAACAAGAATTTGAAAAAATTGAAGAAATAAAAGAACAACCGGAAGTTGAAGAACCAAAAATAATTGAAAATGAAGAGGAAGAAACTTTGGAATTCAATTCTGAGGAAGTAAAAGCAACCGAAGAAAATTCAGAATCTGAAAAACAAGAAGTACAGCAAGAAAATGAAACGGCAGAAGAAATAGAAGAAGAAACCCAACCAGAAGAAGAAACGCAAGATTTTGCACCGCATTTTGATTTAGAAGATGATTTAGATTCTGACAAAAAAGAAATGCCAAAACAAATTTCTTTTGAAGATTTTTTTGGAAAAGATTATATCGAACCAATTTTTGTAAAGCCAAACGAATTAATAACAAAAGTCGAATCGCATTTTGAAGAAATTCCGTCTGACTTGAATGAGTATAATGTTAACCACAACAAAGAAAAACCAAAACCAGAAACTAAAGAAGATAAACCAGAAGAGAAAAAAGCCGTTTCGTTAAACGATAAGTTTTCTGCCGGAATCAATATTGGTTTAAACGACAGAATTGCATTTGTAAAAAAATTATTTGCAGGAAGCGATGAAGATTATAACCGAGTAATTTCGCAATTAAATACCTTTGATACACTACAAGAAGCAGAAGTTTTTATTGAAGATATGGTAAAACCAGATTATAATGATTGGTCTGGAAACGACGAATACGAAGCAAGATTTATTGAATTAATCAGCAAAAAATTTGTCTAAATGTCGAAATTATACATCGTTCCGACGCCAATAGGAAATCTAGAAGACATGACTTTTCGAGCGATTAAAGTTCTAAAAGAAGCAGATTTGATTTTGGCAGAAGACACAAGAACGAGTTCGAAATTGCTAAAACATTTCGATATCGGAACGCACATGCATAGTCACCACATGCATAACGAACATAAAACGGTAGAGAATATTATAAAGCGTTTGCAAGCAGGAGAAATTATCGCCTTAATTTCAGATGCAGGAACGCCAGCAATCTCAGATCCTGGTTTTTTGCTCACACGCGCTTGCGTAGAAAACAAAATTCCGGTAGAGTGTTTGCCAGGAGCAACCGCTTTTGTACCAGCATTAGTAAACAGCGGTTTGCCAAACGACAAATTTGTTTTTGAAGGTTTCTTGCCAGATAAGAAAGGAAGACAAACTCGTTTTTTGGCTTTATCAGAAGAAACCCGAACCATGATTTTTTATGTTTCGCCACATAAATTAAATAAAACTTTGGTAGAGTTTATCCAGTATTTTGGAGCAGACAGACAAGTTTCTGTTTCCCGAGAATTATCTAAATTACACGAAGAAACCACACGAGGAACAGCCGAAGAAGTTTTGAGGTTTTACGAAGCAAAACCTGCAAAAGGAGAAATTGTAGTAGTTGTTGGTGGAAAAATTTCAATCAAAGAAAAAAGAAAAGACAATGACGAATAATATTTCAGAATACATAAATAAAGTTAAAGAAAATCCAGAAAGTATACCTTTTGCGGATACGATTGCAGTAATTGAATCCAATTATAATTTTATCCCAACGGCTTTTCAAAACGGAAAATTGCAAAACAAGGCTGATGAAAACAACGGTTCGTGCAAGATATTTTCTTTTGCCAAAACCAATCAATTATCTAAA
>JBLIJW010000157.1:0-4558 GCA_047636155.1 Flavobacterium sp.
ACTGTTATCGCCTGGGGCAGTTCTAAACCAGAGGCGTTTACTTGTATTTTCACTGTCTTTAATTACAAAATAATAGTTTGTATTTGGTAATAAATTTTGCAATCTCGCGAACTGATTATTCATACCTCGGAAATCGACAACTCTATCTACCGTTTTAAAATTTGCATAGAGCATATAGTTTTCTCCATGATCTACAGTACCATAATATACTTTCGAATCGATACCAGAAATTTGATTCCAACCAATAGTTATTGTTGATGAAGGGTCGTCTAATAAAATAATACGATATTTATCTGTATTAGAATAACTCTTAAATATTATTAAGAGAAAGAATACTTTTAAAGCTAGTTTTAGTCTCATTGTTGTTGCGTTTATTTTTGTTAAGTTTATTTTTATTAAAATTATTCTCTATAATTAATACGGCAAGCGGAATCAAACCGTGAGGTAAACGATAAATAGTTAAAAAAGAAAGATTATGGATAGAACTCTTTATGAAATCAATATTAAACCCTGCAACTATTCTTGCAAAAGCAGTTACAAAACCCCAGAAAGCTAAATAGCCTAAAATATATTTATTAAATTTAGTAGGTATAAAAATTAGTATTGAAAATAGCACATCTAGAAAACCGACTAGAAATAAAATATTTTTTGCCTGACTTTCATTAACTGATAAAAGCTGTATGGTCATATCTATAAAATGTCCAGGCAAGTATATTACCCCCATCGCATATAAACCGTGTGGAATAAATGTTAGTGCGATTGCTATTTTAAACCAAAAATTTAAATTTTTAATTGGTAATGATTCGAATTTATTTTGGAACAGAAGTACTAAAGGCACACAAAATTGTAAACACATTTCAAAAAATTGAAAAGAATCATTTCTATTGTCTTTAGAAATACAAATACCTAGAAAAACTAAAGAGAACAAACCAAATTTAAGGAGTATTTTCTTTAATCTTACGGCTTTTATTGAAGACCAAAAAAGCGAAATTAAACCAGCTGTTAACAGCAAGAAGCCATTGAACCTTGTAAATATTGTTAAAAAAGTATCTACTCCATCACTCGTTGCGTAATTATACCAAGTTTTTCTAAAAACATTCTCGACTATAGGAGACATTAATGTCTCATCCCAAAAAATTGCTCTGTAGGGAGCACCGAAATAAAATAGCTGGTAGGCTCTTCCAAAGAAAACGAAGAAAGCTGAAATTTTTACTATAAATAATATTTGTTTACTCATATTCCTCTGTATTTATGCTACAAAGAAAAAAATAAATGGTGTTAAAGTTATTAATTCAGTTTTATCTAAATATTAAAAAATAGTCCTTTTCTATATCAATTTACATTCATTTAACAAAAAAGTTCCTTTCAACTAATGGCGATGATATTTTTAAATTGCACCAAATAATGGAAGGTAAATCTTTCTGTTTATTATAATTAATAAGTAATTAGTTATAGAAATCGCTTGTGAAGTTTATTTTAAAAAGTGTTTCTAACAAAAAAAATCACTGAGAAGTCAGTGATTTAAAATTAAGGTTTGATTCTTTTAAGGGTTAAATAATCGTGCTTTGCCCCATATGAATATTTGTGAAATTTATGTTACTATCTTCTTGATTGGCAATATAATCAGCAATAAAACCCCCTACTTTTGATGTAGATGCTGCATATTGATTTTTACCTTTTATATCTTCTGTGGTGATCCCTAAAACCAACGATTTCTCAACGGCTCTCTCTATAGCATCTGCTTCTTCGTGCAAACCTAAATGTTCTAATAACATTGCTGCCGACAAAATTGATGCTAAAGGATTTGCAATATCTTTTCCTTTTGCCTGCGGATAAGTACCGTGAATTGGCTCGAACAATGCTGTTTTTTCTCCAACTGAGGAAGAAGCTAATAAACCTATTGAACCTGCAATAACGCTTGCTGAATCCGAAAGAATATCGCCAAATAAATTTGCTGTTAAAATTACATCAAATTGTTTAGGTTTTAATATTAACTGCATTGCAGCCGTATTTACAAGCATAAAATCTAAGGTTACATTTTTATACTCTTTAGCAATTTCTGTTACTGTTTTTCTCCACAAACGAGAGGTTTCTAAAACACTGACTTGATCTACCAATGTTACTTTTTTTCTTCTATTTTGTGCCGCTTCAAAAGCCAAATGCGTTACTCTCGAAATTTCTTCAACAGTATAAGAACAAACATCAAAAGCAGCCTGTTTATCCTTACTTAATTTTTTTTCTCCGAAATAAATTCCACTACTTAATTCTCTATAGATTACGATATCTGTACCTTGAACCACCTCTTTTTTTAAAGGAGAGTTTTTTATCAATTTCTCGTAAGCCTTTACGGGTCTTACATTACAATACAAACCTAACTCTTGTCGCAAACGAAGCAAACCTTGTTCTGGTCTTATTTTTGCTGTTGGATCATTATCATATTTTGGATCTCCAATTGCACCAAATAAAACAGCATCTGCCTTTTTACAAATATCTATAGTTGCATCTGGCAAAGGAGTACCCGTTTCGTCAATGGCACAAGCTCCCATTTGAGCTTCTTTATATAAAAAAACATGATTATATACTTCTGCAACTGCTTCTAAGGCTTTCTTTGCCTGAGCAATTACTTCGGGACCAATCCCATCTCCAGGAATTACAGCGATTGTTACTTTCATATTACTTTTCTAATTTTTTAAAAATTTCCCAAATCTAAG
This sequence comes from Flavobacterium sp., assembly GCA_047636155.1. Classification (GTDB taxonomy): domain Bacteria; phylum Bacteroidota; class Bacteroidia; order Flavobacteriales; family Flavobacteriaceae; genus Flavobacterium. Next base: position 2,712 of record JBLIJW010000157.1, read on the forward strand.
GAATTGCCCGAAAATGAATGCGCTAGACGCTTTAGAATTTCACTGCAAATACGGCCAACAAAGTTAGTTTAATCCTTTATTTTATGCAATTGCAATTTTAGAAATTTTGTTCACGTTTTTCATAATTATATGTATGTCGTTATCCTTTACTTCTTTCTGTCTATCGGCAGTCTCTAAAAAAGATTCGTAGGCTACATCTAGCTGAACTTTAGTTAATTCATACCCTATTTTCTTAGCTCTATAAGCTAAAGCTGCTCTACCACTTCTTGCCGTTAAAACAATCGCACTTTCTGTAACACCAACATCTTCAGGGTCCATAATTTCGTATGTTTCTCTGTTTTTTATAACACCATCTTGATGAATTCCAGAGCTATGTGCAAATGCATTCGCACCTACAATTGCTTTGTTTGGTTGCACAGGCATTCCCATACTTTCACGAACTAGAATACTTGTGTCATACAATAATCTTGTATTAATACTTGTTTCTAAGTTTAAATATGGATGCTGTTTTAGCACCATTACAACTTCTTCTAAAGCTGTATTTCCTGCACGTTCTCCAATTCCATTAATGGTACATTCTATTTGACGCGCTCCGTTAATAACGCCTGCAATAGAATTTGCAGTTGCCATGCCTAAATCATTATGACAATGGCAAGAAAGAATTACATTTTCTATGCCTTTAACATTTTCACGTAAATATTTCATTTTTGCACCGTATTCTTCTGGCAAACAATATCCAGTTGTATCTGGAATATTTAAAACCGTGGCTCCTGCTTTTATTACTTCCTCACAAACCTTTGCTAAAAACGCATTATCTGTTCGCCCTGCATCCTCTGCATAAAATTCTACATCTTCAACAAAAGATTTTGAATATGTAACTGCCTGAATAGCTCGTTCAATTACTTTTTCTCTGGTTGAATTAAACTTAAATTTTATATGAGAATCACTCGTTCCTATTCCTGTATGTATTCTTGGATGTTTTGCAAACTTTAAAGCTTCCGCAGCCACTTTAATATCATTTTCAACAGCTCTTGTTAAACCGCAAACAGTTGCGTTTTTCACAATTTTAGAAATTTCTGAAACTGAATTAAAATCTCCTGGACTCGAGACTGGAAATCCTGCTTCAATTACATTTACACCAAGCAAATCTAATCTTTCTGCTATCACCAATTTTTGTTTAGTATCTAACTTACAACCAGGAACTTGTTCGCCATCTCTTAATGTTGTATCAAAAATTTGTACTTTATTATCTTGCATAACTTTGTAAAGATTATCTTTATATTTAATCAAATGTATATATTGCATAGCTAATAAATAGTTTTAGATTCTAACTTGCACGATTTCTAATGTAATTATTGAAAATACAATCATTTAACCACCAGTATATTATGAGTAAAGCTGTTACATTAGCCAATCAACAAAATGATGCTCTTTTTGTTCTTATTAAGTCTTTAACGAAGTCAGAAAAGAGACAATTTAACTTATATGTTGGTCGTTTAGATGGAAATGTAGATGCAAAATTTTTCTCACTTTTTAAATTTTTAGAAAAATTAAAAGTCTACGATGAGAAGGTTATTATTAATAGTGGAATCGTTACAAAACAGCAACTTTCTAATTTAAAAGCCCATTTATACAAACAAATATTAATTAGTCTTCGTTTAAATCCTGCTCATAAAAATATCCGAATTCTAATAAGAGAGCAATTAGATTTTGCAACCGTATTATATCAAAAAGGACTGTACAAGCAAAGTTTAAAGTTGCTGGATAAAGCTAAAAATTTAGCACTAGAAAATGAGGAAAAAAATATTGCTTACGAAATTGTAGAACTCGAAAAAGTAATTGAAACC
>JBLIJW010000158.1:0-4538 GCA_047636155.1 Flavobacterium sp.
TCATGTATTTGCTTCCTAATTCAGAAATTTCTCCGAAAAACGTATCATCAGAAAAATCGAAATTTTCGTTGTGAAAAGGCTTTGTAAAAAGACTCAGCATTTCGTGAAACATCGCTCTAAAAAAGTCGATCTCATCTTTGGTGTCATCTTCTCTTAAAATTTCTAATTCATATAATTTTTCTTCAAAAAGCACAGGATCAGAAATACATTCTGGCTTTGCCAATTCAAAATAAGGCGTGTAAAATTCCATAGGTATGGTTTTCATACAACCAAAATCGATTGCAATAAGTTCGTTTTCTGGAGAAACCATAAAGTTTCCAGGATGTGGATCTGCATGTACCTTTTTTAATTTATGAATTTGAAACATATAAAAGTCCCACAAGGCCTGTCCTAGTTTATTAGAAATTTCTTGATTGTTTGTGGAAAACTCTGATAAATGAATTCCATTCATCCAATCCATTGTTATAATTCTGTCTGATGATAAATCTGAATAATAATTTGGAAAATTTAAATTTGGTATGTGTTTGCAAGCTGCAACAATTGCTTTGCTTTGTGCTACTTCTAAGATGTAATTTGTTTCTTCAACCAATTTACCTTCTACTTCTTTAAAATACCTGTCAGAATCTTTTCCTCTAATATTAAACATCTTCACAGCAATGGGTTTTACCATTGATAAATCTGAGGTAATACTTTGTGCAATTCCTGGATACTGTATTTTTACTGCTAATTTTTTACCATCTTTTTCTGCTCTGTGCACTTGACCAATACTTGCAGCATTCGTAGAAATAGTATCGAATTTGTCATAAATATCACTTGGGTCTTTCCCGAAATATTTTTTAAAAGTTTTAACAACTAAAGCAGGAGAAAGTGGTGGTACGGAAAATTGAGAAAGTGAAAACTTTTCTACATATGCTCTCGGCAGCACACTTTTTTCCATACTAAGCATTTGCGCAACTTTTAAAGCGCTTCCTTTAAGTTGCTGTAATCCGTCATAAATATCTTCAGCATTACTTACATTTAAACGATCTTTTGCTTCTAATTCTGATTTGGTAAATTTATCACCGTAATACTTTAAATAATTTACACCAATTTTAGCGCCAGTTTTCACTAATTTAGAGGCACGATGGATTTTTGATGTAGGTATGGAATCAATAGTTTTCATGAATTATTTTAGTTGAAGTTAATTTTTTCTTTAAGAATAAATTTCCCGAAATCAAGGAGACTTTTTAAAGGTTTTGTATCCAATAAATCGAAACGAGAATTGATTGATTTTTCAATAAAAATATCTGTTTTTTCAAACGAAGGTGAAGTGTCATCTAGCCAAAACTTCAAAGTAAGCACCAATTGTATCCAAGAAGATTCTTGCATTGTTTTGTCTTGGATTTTACCGAGCTGTTCTTGTTGTAAGTCGATTTTTTCGATACCAATATTGTTTGAAAAAGTTTTAAAATCTTTTCTTAAATCCTTTAATAATTTTAAAGATTTTAATTTTATTACATCTTCATTTCCTTGAAGTGCATATACAACGTAGCTGCGATTTGCTGTTAAAATTTCAAAAAAAGTAAAGAAAAAACTCAGCAATTTATTTCTTGCATCATAATTTGGGTACTCTTCGCTTTTTGCTAAAACTTTAATTGTGTTGTTAAAGAACTCACTAAAGATCGACTGCTCCACTCCTTCAAAGGTGCCATAGTACTTATAAAAATCGGCTTCTTCAAAATTATTTTCCTTAGCAAAGCTGAAAACAGATTTTGGATTGTGATTGTTTTCTAGTACAAACTCCATGTACCAAGAAATTATGTTGTCTTTAGTGATGTTTTTCTTGCGGGCCATAATTATTAAAGTTTTGGGTAAAGGTACAAATGTTTAACATGTTAATTAATCTGTTAAACAATAATTTTTTGTTAAACAGTAATTTACTGTTAGTTCTTCTCGCATCCTACGACTATCTTCGTATCCTACAACTTTTTAAAAAGTTATAGAAGAACTTTGTATAAAATTAATACTTAAAATTTAAAAAATGAAATATTTTAGTAAAAACCTATTTTTCCTTTTAATAACGATGTCTTTCGTTTTGGTAAGTTGTAGTAATAGCGATGACGACTATACAGCGCCTGTAGATCCTGCAGATCCTGAGCCAACAGAATTAAATTCCAAAAGCTTCGCTCTTGAAACTGTCGGAGATGCAGGAGTTCTTGGCACTGCACGATTTATTGAGAAAAGCGATGCCACTTTAAGCATCGAGTTAATATTGGAGAACACCATAGAAGGGGATGCACATCCAGCGCACCTACATTTTAATACAGCTGCCGAGAGCGGTGATGTTGCTTTGCCTTTAGAAACTGTGATTGGTGCTACAGGAAGAAGCACAACTACATTTACAACGCTAAATGATGGGACTCCAATTACCTATGCAGAGCTACTTGATTTTGACGGGTACATTAATATACATTTAAGCACCACCGAGTCTGCTACTATAATTGCTCAAGGGGATGTTGGTCAGAATGAATTAACGGGTAAAAAAATGAGCTATGAACTTACAGAAAAAGATGTAGAAGGAGTAAATGGTACTATCGAATTTGCGGAACGTGTAAACCAAACGACCTTGGTAACCATTAATTTATTAGGAACCTCGGATGGAGGCTTGCATCCTGCACACATACATGAAAACGATATTGCAACTACAGGAGATATTATTGTGGGATTAAATCCAGTAATTGGAGATACAGGCGTTAGTAAAACACAGGTAGCTAGTTTAGTGAGTGGTGCTTCAATTACATATACAGAGTTTCTAACACTAAACGCATATGTCAATATCCATGAGAGTGATGCTGATTTAGCGACACTTATTGCACAAGGAAATATTGGCGCTAACACAGGAAATAACTCAGGAAGCACAGAATCTAAAACATACGATGTAACGAACAGCGGTGCTTCGGCATATGTTTTTAATGGTGAAGGCTTGTCAGAAGCTAGGAATCCAGATTTTACCTTTAAAAGAGGAAGTACCTATACTTTTAATGTAAGTGTATCAGGACATCCTTTTTTGATAAAGTCGGTTGAAGGCACAACAACAGCAAATCAATACGATTCAGGAGTTTCAAATAATGGAGCGGTAACAGGAGCAATTACATTTACAGTTCCTTCAGACGCACCAAATACGCTCTATTATAATTGCGAGTTTCACGGATCTATGACCGGTACACTTACTATTATTGACTAATTTATTAGGAGCAAGCGTGAAAACAAATAAAAATTTTACTTTTAAATTTTTATTCACTTTTTAAAATTATAAAAACTAGTGCATCCTCTGAGGTACTAGTTTTTTTGATATGACAATATTGGCGACTATAATATTTGGCTTTTATTCGAATCTGTTTGTGTTTAAATGTTTTAATATTTCAAAAATAAGATACAATCTTTTATTTTATTTATGGAATTAAACATGGATTAGTGCTCGTTCAATACAGTTGTTATTTTTGGTTATTTTTTTTTAACATAAATTAAACAGAAACAAAGGGAGGATAGTTTATAAATTTGCTAATAAATAATCTTAAAACAAATAAAATGAAATATTTAACGAAGAACGTATGCATTCTATTATTAACAATATCTTCTGTGTTTGTTAGTTGTAGTAATAAAGACGACGGGTATGGAGCACCAGCCAATCCTGAGCCAACGGAGGCGAATTCAAATACATATAGCGTAGTGAATAGTGGCGCTACAGCTTATGTTTTTAATGGTGAAGGGCTTACAAATGCTAGTAATCCAGACTTTACTCTAAAAAGAGGAAGTACCTATACTTTTAATGTGGAAGTACCAGCGCATCCGTTTTTAATAAAGTCGGTAGAAGGCACAACAACAGCGAATCAATACGATTCAGGAGTCTCAAACAATGGAGCGGTAACAGGAACAATTACATTTACGGTTCCCTCAGATGCACCAAACACCTTGTATTATAATTGTGAGTTTCACGGTTCTATGACTGGTACGCTTTCGATTGTTGACTAACTCAATGAACATAGGATTAAAATTTTTGTAGCATCTTTCAAATTAAAAAAAAAGCTAGTAAATCTCATGATTTACTAGCTTTTTTTTGAGCTTAATCTTAGCACGATGTCTTAAGGTTTTAGTTTTATTTTTTTAACAAAAGTATAATGATTACAAACTTAGATGCTATTTATAACTTTTAAATGGCACCTGTTTTGTAGATTTAAATGGCTGTCAGCGGGTTAGAAAATGAACCTTGTGAATATCATTCAAAATAGATACGAATTGAAAGATTTTTTTATTTTAGAATGCACATTATAAGAGAGATCCGTGGCCGCTTGTTTTAAAAAGGACAAGTTAATTTGTGGTTAGAAAATTACGGACTTGATTTACTAGGTAAAAAAAGAGTTGTAAATAAAAAGAACCTTGATACATTATGTATCAAGGTTCTTTAGTCGGGGTGGCAGGATTCGAACCTGCGACCTCCTCGTCCCAAACGAGGCGCGATGACCGGGCTACGCTACACCCCGAAATGATTCCTCATTTAA
>JBLIJW010000159.1:0-4526 GCA_047636155.1 Flavobacterium sp.
AAATGGTAATAGGTTTGCCTTTTCTTTTTTCGTATTTACAGATGATAGGATCGTCTTGCAACCAAATATTAGATTTCTCTACTATTGGTTCTAGTTTTTCTTCATGCTCTGGAAATAAATTTTTCAATTGATCTTTAAAATCCATTTTGTATAGTTTACCATATTCAGTTGCAGTATTCAGTTAGTTATTTACTGATTACTGCAACTGAAACACTGATTACTTCTTCAATCCTAATTCAATCAAACGTTGGTCTAAAAATTCACCAGAAGTAATGTCTTCAAACTGCTTCGGGTTTTCTGCATCAATACAATCTTCTAAAACATCTAATTTCATTTCTGATATTGGATGCATAAAAAACGGAATTGAATACCGAGAGGTTCCCCACATTTCTTTTGGAGGATTTACAACTCTATGAATGGTAGATTTTAATTTGTTATTACTATGTCTGGCCAACATATCTCCCACATTAATCATTATTTCGTTGGGTTCTGCCATGGCATCAATCCAATCTCCATTATGGTTTTGCACTTGCAAACCTTTTCCTTGGGCACCCATTAATAGCGTAATTAAGTTAATATCTCCATGAGCTGCTGCTCTTTCTGCTCCTTTAGGCTCCGTTTTTATTGGTGGATAGTGGATTGGGCGAAGAATACTATTTCCATTTTTAATATAATGGTCAAAATATGTTTCTTCTAAATTTAAATGCAATGCCAAAGAACGCAATACATATTTTGCTGTTTTTTCTAACATTTGATACGTTTGCTTTCCAACTTCATTAAATTTTGGAAGCTCCTTGACAAGCACGTTTTCTGGGTATTCCTTTGCTCTTTCTACATCATCCTCTACGTATTGGCCAAAGTGCCAAAACTCTTTTAAATCGCCTTCTTTTTTACCTTTAGCAGATTCCTTTCCAAAAGAAACATAGCCTCTTTGGCCACCAATTCCTGGTATTTCGTATTTCTCTTTTGTTTCAACAGGTAAGTCAAAAAAGTTTTTTATTTCACTATATAAATTGCTAACTAAAGCATCGTCTAAAAAATGTCCTTTTAAAGCCACAAAACCGATAGTTTCATATGCATGGCCAATTTCGTTTATAAATTTTTGTTTTCTAAGAGGGTCGTTAGATAAGAAATCTTCTAAGTTTACACTTGGTATTTTATTCATGGTTGTAATTTTAAATTAAAACAGTCTATAAAGTTACTAAAAAAACAGCAGGTGGTAGTGGAAATTTACCTTTTAGAGAAAGGAATGAGGTAACTAACGGTATAATTTAGTCCAAAACCGGTATTACTGTCAAAAATCCTATTAAATCCGGGTGAAAATAAAGTTTTAAATCCGTTTGGTTCTTTTACACTCATTAAAACCTTGTAAGAAACGCTAAAGCCAACAAATACATTTTTTAATGTTTCTACTTTGATACCGAGCATTAATTCTGACCAGTGCCCATTTAAATTTACGGAAGATTGCTCAGTTGTATTTACAACTGTAGGAAAATAACTGCCGTTTTCTCCGTCTGATACGTTTGTCTGATAACTATTTAAAGTCTGATTAAAGAGACTAAAACCATACCTGTATCCAACAAAAATCTCGTTGTTCATATCTAACCAATTCTTGTACGCATTATAGTTAAGACCTAAACGCATATAATTTCCTTTAGAGGTTGAATTTGAATAATCTTCTCTGCTTGTATTTTCTTCAAAGCCTATTTCTGTCGCGATATAAATATTTTTCTTAATTCTATAATCTGCCACAATTTCTAAACCTGCGTAATTGCTATATAGAGAGGAGAAGACAGGCCGACTAATGTCTATTCCTAAACGCAAACCATAATTGGTTTTATACACAAGCGTATCTTTCACTTTTGTAAAAGTGCTGTCTTTTAATTGTTCTTGAGAAAAGTTTTCAGCAATCACAAAAAACAAACAAATGCTAATGAAATATTTGTACATGCGCTTCGCTTTGGTCATCTAAATTAATAACGGTTGTTGGTGTAAAATCTGTTATCCAACTATTGGTGTCTGAGGAAAAGGTTAAATTATTAAAAACAACTTTAAAACCACAAGATCTAGATACAAATTCTTCCTTAGTATTATACGATATTGTAAAGGTTGCAATTTTATTATCTATCGTTGCGCCATCAGCATCGTTTTTCTTTAAAGTGTAAACAGTTGCTGTTTTTAAAGAATTTAAAGGAATGGATATGCTATTAACTGTTTTATTTATAAAAAGGCTGTCTGCTCTGTCTTCTGAAACGATAGAAAATCGCTGTACATTTTTTAAAGTCTCTCTATTTGTATCGTCATAAAAAGCTATGATTAATTTTGACGTAACCGGATTTTCTATACAGAAATCATCTTTTTCGCAGGCGGAAATGATACCAATAAAAAAAACTAAAAGTAAAATGCGTTCCTTCACAGTTCAAATATAAGAATTAGATTGATTTTATTGAATTATTCTTCTTCAACTTCTACAATTTTGTTAATTGCAGCTGCCAATTTAAAATCTAAATCTGTAACTCCGTCTGCATCATGTGTTGTTAAAGTAATGTCTAAAGTATTATAAACATTTGTCGATTCTTGGTGGTGATTTAAAGCTTCACACTCAAAAGCAATTCTATTCATTGCAGACATACAATCTTTAAAATTGTCGAATTCAAAATCTGTATGCAGGGCATTATCGTAGTATTCCCATTCTAATAATTTTTCTAATTTAGATGCAATGGCTGTTTCAGATAGTTTAATCATCATTGTATTTTTTTTTTGTTAAATTGTTTATTTCTTGATGTCCTTAATTGTGTATTGTTTAACGAGTTCAATCTATTTGTGATTTTTCTCGTTGCGCTGTCTTGCTAAAATAGTTTCATTTTGAGAAATAAAATCTAATTTTTAATAAATTTGGACTTTATTTAACTTTTCTCAAATAAAACTACGGTCTCAATATGGGCTGTATGCGGAAATTGATCTACCAAACTTATTTTTTTTAGTAAATATCCTGCTTCTTTTAACAACTCTGTGTCTCTTGCTTGTGTTGCAGGATTACAAGAAACATAGACCATTCTGTCTGCATTTAATTTGATTATTTTATGCAATGTTTTGGGTGCAATTCCTGCCCTTGCAGGGTCTAAAATAATGGTTTTTATTTTATTTTCATATTCTGGGTGTGCAGTTAGAAACTTTCCTACATCTGCAGCGTAAAATTGTACGCCATCAATATTATTTCTTTTGGCATTTTTCTCTGCATCTTCAATAGCAGAAGCTACAATATCTACCCCAACAATTTGTGCATTTTCACTTTTAGAAGCTACAATTTGACCGATGGTTCCTGTACCACAGAACAAATCCATTACCACCGTATTGTCTACTTTAGATTTGTCTTCTAAAACGTATTCTACTACTTTATTATAAAGTTTTTCTGCACATTTAGGGTTCGTTTGAAAAAAGCTCTTCATACTTATTTCAAAGTCCAAACCTAATAGTTCCTCTACAATTTTATCTTTTCCGTATACTAAATCGATACTTCCAGAAGTTGCAACGGTTCTATCACCTGTTTCGTCATTAATAGTATGCAACAAACCAGCCAAACGTTCTCCAAAAATACCTTTTAGAAAGCTGGCAAAATTCTCTAAATCGAACTGGTCTAAATTGGGAGAAGTGGTTACTAAATTACACAATAACTCGTCTGTTTTAAAAGACTTACGCACTACAAAATAACGAAAGAATCCTTCTCTTTTTGGTCCATGCCAGGGATCTAAGCCTGTTTTGATACAGTATTGTTTGATATTTTTTAGATTGTCTTCCATTTGTTTGTCAAACAAACCAGAATCCTTATTTAAATCATCTCCCATCCACCAAACACCACGTCTTTTAAAACCTAAGGTAAATTCATCTTTATCTCTTTTTGTAACTCTATCATACCCAATTGCAGAGAACCCATATTCCATTTTATTTCTGTAATGAAATACGTTTGGCGAAGTAACAAATTCGTCAAATAAATCGGCTATATTTTCTACTTTTCCTATTTTTTTAAAGAGTGATAAGGTACTTTCCTTTTTATATTTATGTTGTAATTCTATTGGTAATTGAATGTAAGGCGCACCAGGAATGTCTTGATACGGAACTTCAACTTCATCTTCAGAAGGTTCTAAAACATCTATTAATTTTGCTTCTGCATAATTCTTGCTCGATTTATTAATTTGAGCTTTTACCAATTGACCAGGTAAGGTATTTGGTATAAAAACAACAAAACTTCCTTCTTCTGAATGAATTCTTGCAATTCCCTTTCCTCCAAAAGCGTAACCTTCAACTTTTAATTCTAAAACTTGATTCTTTTTTACAAATTTGTTGCGTTCTCTGCGTGGCATTTTCAATTATTTTAGATTGCAAAATTAGGAAAAGAAAAGGAGAGGGGTGTGTTTTTTTAGATTATTTAGAAGAAAAGAGCTTATCCGATTTTAAAACCTGTATGGCTTGAAAGATCTATTCGTTTTTTTAATGACTTGTTCTTGTAGACTGGCAATTTGCGTTAG
>JBLIJW010000160.1:0-4463 GCA_047636155.1 Flavobacterium sp.
TGGAGAAACTTATAGTACAACTTTTAATGCTCCGGGAGGTGTAAAAGAAAGTTTGCCACTAAACGCTATCCCAGCGCCAGCACTGCAAGTAAGTTTGGGTTTACCTGCAAAATTTGAGGTAAGTCTGCGTTTAGTTCCTAAAGTAGGACAAAAAGACGTAAAAGGTAGTTTGTTTGGTGTTGGTTTAAAAAAGGAGATTACAAGTTGGTTTGGCCCTTTAGGTGCCACTCCATTGCATGTTTCTTTGCTTGCTGCATACACCACAATGAATGTCGAATACAGCATAGAGGATGCAGAAGATATTGCTGTTCAAAACGGACTAGCAGAGTTTAAGTTGAATTCTTACACCGTTCAAGCAATTGCGTCCTTAAACTTTCCTATCCTAAATTTATATGGCGGAATTGGATACGGTGCAGGAAACTCGACACTTAAAATGTTGGGAGATTACACACTAAGCTACGGACCTCTGTCAAGAACAATAACAGACCCTATTGATTCTGCATTTGACGCAGGTAGTTTTAGAACCACGATAGGGACTAGAATAAGTTTACCTTTTCTTAAAATCTTCGGAAGTTATACCTTACAAGAATACAATACGGCAAATTTAGGAATTGCAATTAGTCTTAGATAAGACATTTAAAATAGCAAAAAAAAGACAGCTCCCGTAGCTGTCTTTTTTTTGCTTTAAATTAACCAAACACTTGTCTAAAAAATTGTATTTTTGGCTCTTAAATATTCGAACATAATTTAAAATTAAAAATATGAAAGTTACAGTTGTTGGTGCAGGTGCCGTAGGTGCTAGTTGTGCAGAGTACATTGCTATTAAAGATTTTGCTTCTGAAGTTGTTATTTTAGATATTAAAGAAGGTTTTGCTGAAGGCAAGGCGATGGATTTAATGCAAACTGCTTCTTTAAATAGTTTTGACACCAAAATAACTGGTAGCACAAACGATTATTCTAAAACTGCAGATTCCGATATTTGCGTAATTACATCTGGCATTCCTAGAAAACCCGGAATGACTCGTGAAGAATTAATTGGAATTAATGCTGGTATTGTAAAGATGGTTTCTGCTAGTTTAATACAGCATTCTCCAAATACAATCATTATTGTGGTCTCGAATCCTATGGATACCATGACATACTTAGTGCATAAAACTACCGGAATTCCTAAAAATAGAATTATTGGAATGGGTGGAGCTTTAGATTCTGCTCGTTTTAAATACAGATTAGCAGAAGCTTTAGGTGCACCTATTTCTGATGTTGATGGAATGGTTATTGGTGGACACTCTGATAAGGGAATGGTTCCTTTAACTCGTTTAGCTTCAAGAAACTCGGTTCCAGTTTCAGAATTTATTTCTGAAGAAAGATTAGAACAAGTGCTACAAGACACTAAAGTTGGTGGTGCCACATTAACAGGTTTATTAGGTACTTCTGCTTGGTATGCTCCTGGAGCTGCAGTTTCAGCTATGGTGCAAGCAATTGCTTGTGATACTAAAAAAATATTCCCTTGTTCAACTTTATTAGCAGGTGAATTTGGTTTAGATGACTTATGTATTGGAGTTCCAGTTGTTTTAGGTAAAAACGGAATTGAAAGCATTGTTGAAATCAATTTAAGTGCGGCTGAAAAAACACATTTAACAGCTTCTGCTGAAGGAGTTAAAGCAACAAATGGATTATTAGAATTGTAATATCGAGTATCTAATTTTTTTAGATATTTATAAATAATAAAAATCCAACTTGAAAAAGTTGGGTTTTTTTATTAAAAGGAGTCCGAAATTCGAAGTTTCATGAAATTATGGACTCTAGTTTTAAAAAATTAAATTATTTTTAATGAAATAAAACATTGTGAAAACTTCAAATTTAATTTTACTGGCGTTAGTTTGTTCTACATTTATCAATTGTTCAGACAGCGATTTAGAGTATGATTTACCTTATTTTCAATTTAAAAATGAAGACACACCAAATCTTTTAAAACTTCCAGAACTTAACGCTAGATTAACTTTTGTAAATCAAAAAAATGAAGAATTATATTTTGATGTTGTGAAGAGTGAATCTGGAAGTCAGTTGCATTCTAGAGGCACCTTTGTTGTTGGCTCTAACAAATATTTTTATTTTGATGGGCAACAACTGAACTTAAGATCCACTTTATTAGATCGTGATTATTCTTTTAGATTTTTACAAATTAGTGTTAAACGTTGGCCTAAAGAATTTAATGATGGTAGTGCTGGAATAAAACTAAAAAAACTATCTAAAGAATCTCATTTAATTACTAATATTGGACGATATGGACCCTTTAATAATAAAGATCAACACGCTTTTATTGAGTACGAAAATTCGGTAGTAATGAATTTTAATAATAAAAATTACAAAAGAGTTATTAAAATTGACTTAACAAAAACGGCAATTAGATATGATGATTGGCCTTTACCAACTTTAGATTATATGTATTTTGATATTAATGAGGGGTTTATTGGTTTTGACGACAGAGAAGGAAATGAATGGAGGTTAAAAAGCTAAAAGTAAATTAGAAAACCTACAATGTCCGTCACTTCGTATTCTGTAACTTTTGGAAGAAGTCGAATAAAAAAGTGATAACAAAAGTGCCCTTTTTTATAAAATTTTCAGGAATTCAAAACAAAATTGGCTTTAATAAAGAAGAGTTTAAAATTAGCTTAGTCAAAAATACTTCCAGACCAAATTAAAAATAGCTTTGCCATAAATTAAGCAAATCAATCTACGTACTTTTGTGGCTTAATTGCTGATAAATTGAAAACACAATCCCAAACTCTTTTAAAAAACATTTTCGGTTACGACAGTTTTCGGGCATTACAAGAAGAAATTATTAACCGAACAATAGACGGAAAAGATAGTTTTGTCTTAATGCCAACTGGTGGCGGAAAATCGATGTGTTTCCAAATTCCTGCAATGATTTTTAACGGAATTACCATTGTAGTTTCTCCGCTTATTTCACTGATGAAAGACCAAGTACAAGCCCTAAAATCAAACGGAATAAAAGCTGATTTTTTTAATAGTTCTAATTCTCCACAAGAAGAAAATGACGTTATTAAGAGAGCGATAAATAATGAATTGCAGTTATTATATTTATCTCCTGAAAAATTAATATCAGTTAGTAATACGTGGATAAAACAACTGAATATAAAATTAGTAGCTATTGATGAAGCGCACTGTGTAAGTATGTGGGGGCATGATTTTAGACCAGAATACACACAATTAAAAATATTTCGAAATTCTTTACCAGATGTGCCTTTTATGGCACTAACAGCCACAGCAGACAAATCTGCCAGAAAAGATATTGAGCAACAGTTGGGACTGACAAACTCTAAATTATTTATTTCTTCTTTTGATAGAAAAAACCTAAGTATCGCGGTAAGAGGGCAAGTTCAGAAAAAGAAAAAGTTACAAGAAATTATCAGTTTTATAGCGCGAAGAAAGAACGATAGCGGTATTATTTATTGCTTGAGTAGAAAAAACACCGAAGAAGTAGCCAGCCACCTTAAAGCAGAAGGACACTCTGTAGCATTTTATCATGCTGGAATGCGTCACGAAGAAAGAGAAAACACACAAACCGATTTTATAAATGATGACACAAAAATAATTGTTGCCACCATTGCATTTGGAATGGGGATTGACAAATCGAATATTCGTTTTGTAATTCACTATAATTTACCGAAAAACCTCGAGGGTTATTACCAAGAAATAGGAAGAGCAGGAAGAGACGGACTGCCAGCAGAAACCATGCTATACTATAATATGAGAGATTTTGTTTTGTATAGCCAGTTTGCAGATGATGGCGCCAATAGCGGTATGCAAAAAGAAAAGTTGAATAGAATGCTTCAATTTGCAGAAGCTAAATCGTGTAGAAGAAAAATATTATTGTCTTATTTTGGTGAGCATCTTACTGAAAATTGTGGTAATTGTGATGTTTGTGAAAACCCTCCTCAAGATTTTGATGGTACTATTTTATCACAAAAAGCGCTTTCAGGAATTGTAAGAATGGGAGAAAAAGACGGAATTACGCTCTTAATTAATGTTTTAAGAGGAAGCAATAATGCAGATATTCACTCAAAACAGTTTTTTAATTTAAAAACATACGGAATAGGAAAAGATGTTAGTTTTTTTGATTGGCGAGATTATGTAATTCAAATGGCAAATCAAGGATTGATAGAAATAATGTACAGCGAAAATTCTGCCTTAAAAATATCACCAATAGGTTGGGCCGTTTTAAAAGGAAAAAAAACAATCCGATTGACCACTCCTTTAACTTCAGAGGATCGAAAGAAAACACAGAAGGTAGTAAAAACTGTTACTAGCAGTAACGAACATAAAGACCTGTTTTCGGCTCTCAAGAAAATAAGATATGCGATATCAAAAGAAGAAAAGATGCCTGCTTATATCATTTTTAATGACAAATCATTAAAGTTAATGGCAAGTAAACTTCCTAC
>JBLIJW010000161.1:0-4408 GCA_047636155.1 Flavobacterium sp.
TTGTAGAAGCCTTCGTGAATTTTAATTCAGAAATTACTTTGTTAACTGTAGTTCAAAACAATAATCCAACCTTATTTTGCTCACCAATTGGTCACAGACAAGAACGCGGCGATTACCAAGAAAGTTGGCAACCAGCAAAAATATCAGACAAAGATTTATTTGATGCCCAAGATATGGCAGAAAAAGTAACCGAAGCACTTGGTGGCGCTGGACTTTTTGGTGTCGAATTTTTCTTGGCAGATGATGGCGTTTATTTCTCAGAATTGTCACCACGACCACACGATACCGGAATGGTAACATTAGCTGGAACACAAAATTTTAACGAATTTGAATTGCATCTTCGCGCAATTTTAAGCTTGCCAATTTTTGAAATTACTCTTGAGAAAAACGGAGCTAGTGCTGTAATTTTAGCATCTGAGAATTCTAATAACCCAACATTTACCGGAATGGATAAAATTGCAGCCTTGCCAAAAACAGACTTCCGTATATTTGGAAAACCAACATCAAGACCTTACAGAAGAATGGGAGTTGCTTTGGTTAGTGATTTATTAGAAACACCAATTAAAGAAATTGTTGAAAAAGCAAAAACCGCAGCAAGATTAATAAACATAAAATATTAAAAACATGAAATCAATTATAACATTTTTATTTTTCCTAACGGTAAGTTTAGGATTTTCACAAGACAAAATAGAAGTATTAAAAACTCAAGTAGTTGAGGCATCTTGCGGTCAATGTAAGTTTGGTGTGACAAGTAAAAAAGGATGTGATTTAGCAGTGCGAATTGCTGGGAACAGTTATTTTGTAGAAGGAACAAAATTAGATGATCATGGTGATGCGCATGCTCAAGATGGGTTTTGCTCTGCAATAAGAATGGCAGAAGTTTCTGGAGAAATTGTAAACGAAAAATATGTTGCAACTTCTTTTAAATTACTTCCTCAAAAACAAAGTAAATAATAAGAAAGCAGAAAAATTTTCCGCTTTCTTATTTGTTTAAAACTCGAATTACTTTTGCAGGATTGCCAACAGCGAGCGAATTGTCTGGAATGTCTTTTGTAACCACAGAACCTGCGCCGATTGTGCAGCCGTTACCAATTGTAACTCCAGGAAGTATTATACAATTTCCGCCAATCCAACAATCGTTTCCTATCGTTACAGGTTTAGAAAATTCAAATATTCTTCGTTCTATTTTATCCAACGGATGCGAAGCTGCATAAATTTGTACCCCTGGACCAAAAAGCACATTATTTCCTATTGTAATTTTTATGGTATCTAAAACCAAACAATTCACATTAAAATACACATTTTCGCCCGAATGAATATTATACCCATAGTCGCAATGAAATGGTGGTTCAATATAAATTCTTTTATGTGCGTTGGGTAAAAGTACGTGTATAATATTTTTCGCATTTCCGTTGTAAACGTACTCTGTTACATTCAGACGATGTAAAAGTTTTTTTGCACGCAAACGCTCTGCCGATAATTCTTTATCGTTGGCAAAATAGTTTTCACCACTAAGCATTTTTTCTTTTTCTGTTTTCATGATTTAATTCTTAGAAGATCAAAGATAAATATCCAAAGTCAAATGCAAAACTCTTTGCAATCTTTAAATATTGAAGAAAAAGTTTCGTTATTATTTGTATTTTTGAACTCATGCACTCTATTTTACAAAACATATCCAAGCATGTATCTCTTGATTCTGAAGAAGAAATTTTATTTTTATCTAAAACCGAAACTAAAAAATACGATGCTAAAACAATTCTTTTATCGTCTGGCGAGATTGCAAAACACACCTATTTTGTAAAATCTGGTATTTTAAGAAGTTTTAATGTAAACGACAATATTGTAGAACATGTTTTGCATTTTTCTTGCGAAGGTTGGTGGATGGGAGATATGTATAGCTACATTTCTGGCAAACCAGGAAATCTATTTATTGAAGTTTTAGAAGATGCCGAAATTGTTTCAATTACAAAAGAAAGTCAAGAAGATCTGTATGAACAAATTCCGAAACTTGAACGATTCTTTAGAATATTAGCAGAGAATTCTTTAGTTGCGCACCAAGAAAGATTGATGGATAACTTGAGTTTACCTGCCGAAGAACGTTTTGAAAAATTCTGCCAAAAATATCCAACTTTAATTCAAAAAATACCACAAAAACAAATTGCCTCTTATATTGGCGTTACCCCAGAATTTTTCAGTAAAATGAGAGGGCGATTATTAAAGAAGTAGTACTTTTAATTATCCAATATTTTTCTTATTGCTTTCTTAATTTATGCTATATTCGTGCTATAACAGTACTATATCTATTAATTTGATTCGTATTTATATCTACCTATGGGAAAACTAAAAGGTATTATTCAATTTACTGGTTCTTTTGAAGGTTTGTCTTTTTATGAGATGAATGGGCAAATTATTGTTAGAAAAACTGGCGGTTTTAAAGGTGAAAAGATAAAGAAAGATCCTAAATATGCGCGAGTTCGGGAGAACAGTAGTGAATTTGCAGAAAATGCCAAAGCAGGAAAATATTTTAGATCTAGTATTTGTGATTGTCTAAAGAAAATGCAAATTCCATATGTTCATAATAGGGTATTGACTTTGTTTCAAGACCTTTCGAAATTAGATTTGGTAAGCGAAAGAGGGAAACGAAAGGTATTTATTGGACTTCAAAATGAGGATGCCTTTGGTATTATCGATGGTTTTGAATTTGATAAATCTACTGCATTTGGTAGTGTTTTTCCTTTTAAATATGCAGCAAACTTGAATGGAGGAAGCTTGGTGATTTCTGATTTTAACACAGAGTTGGTAAAAAAACCTGTAGGAACAACCCACCTAAACTTGCAATTTATTATGGTTGGTTTGAATTTTGAAAATTCCTGTGCCTACAAAAGAAGCGAAAGTGACGTACTTTTTGACACCGCTGCTAATTCTATAGAATTAACCTGTTCTGTTCCTGAAGGTCGTGTAGTGTTTGGATTTTTATATGTGGGTTTTTTACAACAAATAAACGGAGAACATTATAACCTCAATTCTGGAATCTTGAAAATTGTTGGTATGCGTATTTAGGTTTCTTAATTATACACGTTTTTTAACTTCTATAAAAAATGTATTAAATAATTTTTAAAAACAATTGTATCTTTATTCTCCAGTTTTGCACCTTTTCATTTTGTGAAGATTTATGAGAAAATTAAAACCAAACTTGAACTCAATCCCACAAAGGTTATAGAAATGGAACCTACTAGCAACTGGGCACAATAAATCGGCTGGTCAACTGCAATACTATTGCTAATTGGTATTGGATTCCAATACAATCAATTAAAGCAAACGAACAATCAGGTTGTAAATGCAACAACTGAAAAAGTAAAAGTAGAACAAGAGCTGCACCAGCTAGAGCTAAAAAACAAAGAAAGTGAAAGCAACTTAGCTATCGTAAGAGATACTAAAAATACAGTTGTAGCGCTTGGTGGACAAGCCGTTGCACCAGAATCCTTTGCCAAAGTATATTGGAATAAAGAAACTCAGGTGGTTTATATAGATGCTGCCGGAATGCCAGAACCTTTAAAAGGTATGGTGTATCAAATTTAGTTCTTAAAGTTACAACCCCAACTCACGCCCACGAGTATCGGTTTATTGTCTGACTTTACTGCCAATGATTCAAAAATATTCGCTATGGATAAAACAGCATATGCAGAAGCCTTTGCGATAACACTTGAGCCCGCTGGCGGAAGTCTAATCCCCACCATGGAGCAATTATACACCTGAGGAAAAGTATAGTTTTTATTAATTATATAAATTACAAACCCAACTATATCAAAAGCAGACTTTTATTTGAGCGTCTGTTTTTTTTGTGCTTTATATTAAGATGTATTCTTTTCTTTTTGAAAAAAACTATCGATAAAGACTAACTCAAACATAAATTCTTTTAGAAAAGTATAACAGCCTAAAGTATATTATATTTGCACTTTTATTTATTAAATGAGCTACACCTTACTTTCCTCACCCTTACAAGGATTTACCGACTTTCGTTTTAGAAATGCCCAAAACAAGATCTTTGGAGGTATTGATACTTTTTATGCGCCTTACATCCGTTTGAACGGAAAAATGGTTATTAAATCCTCGTATCAGCGAGATTTATTACCAGAAAACAATAATACCCTTGAAATGATTCCGCAAATCATCACGAACGATGCCGATGAATTTTTGTTTGTATCAAAGTATGTACAGGAATTAGGATATAAAGAATTGAACTGGAATTTAGGATGTCCCTATCCTATGGTAACAAAATGTGGTATGGGTTCCGGATTGATCAGTAATACTGAAAAGATCAACCAGATTTTGCATCAAGTTCACAATGAGTCTGACATCCTAGTTTCGATGAAAATGCGTTTGGGATATGATACCACCGAAGAAATTC
>JBLIJW010000162.1:0-4382 GCA_047636155.1 Flavobacterium sp.
AGTCCATTGCTTCTTTTGAAAACACCGTTGGTTTTTGATTGTCTTTTTTTTTCGCCTTATTATACAACGCCATAAAATAAAACGGATTCTGAATGTTCTTTATAAGCTGTTTTTTATAACCGTTCCAAATAATAATAATAATAATAATAATAATATCTGCCATATATTAACCAGGACAATGAACACTCGTCCATCTCACTAAATTGCGATACTCCTTTTCGGTTTTAAATTTTTTACATTGCGATTGTGCCATTCCTATTAAGTTTTAATCCATAACCATAAAATTACGCAATCGTTTGATTGATAATTACAAGATATTAAATTTAATTACTAATTTTTTTATCTTATCGTAAATAATTTTTTAACTACTTTTACCTTGGATTTTTTTCTACAATACACTACCGAAAATTGAGTTTGATAGCCTTTACAATAAACCAAAAGCTATTGCAAAAATTACTGTTTCTCAAGGTATTCTATCAAACCCAAAACACGCAAGTTTCAAATTCTTTCATATCACGAAACTGCCATCCGTTTGCAACAATTAAATAAGAACGACTAATAACTACCGAGATTAAAATTGATTATGAAAAATTTTATTAAAAAATTTGACAAACAAATTATTAAAAAATTAGACCAGAGTTCAATCAAAATTATGAGAAGGACGAGCAGAATTGCAATTCGTCTGTCATTTGGTATAATATTTATTTGGTTTGGAATACTAAAACCGTTACACCTATCGCCCGCAGAAGGTTTGCTGAAAGCAACTGTTGTATGGCTGCCATTCGGTTCTCCAGATAATTGGTTAATAATTATTGGATGGTGGGAAGTTATTATTGGTATTTGCTTTCTCTTTGAAAAAACAACAAGGTTGGCTATTATACTTCTACTTACTCAGATGATAGGGACTTTTATGCCATTAGTTTTTCTTCCTGAAGTAACTTTTCAGTCAAATAATATTTTACTTCCTACATTGGAAGGGCAATACATAATTAAAAATTTAATAATTATTGCTGCAGCCTTGGTTCTTGGCGGCGATATTAATAGACCAAAAAACAAAAGCGAAACTTCTGCTAACATTTAATTCTTTATTTGGTTTGAGAAACCGGCAGCCAATCAATGACCAACGATGAAGCTTCTAATTATTGAGTATAACACTTCATATTTAGCATGCCACACGGATAAGCTTCTAGACCATATGATAGTATTTCCCCTAGTCTACAAATCTTTTCATTCGGTAGCGGGGAAATTTTGCAAACTCTTGATTATGAATAGCATCTGCCTTTGATTCGCCTAGGATTAAACCAGCAATACTCATTACCTGCCAGCAACTTAGATCCAAACCAATTTGCCAAAATGTTAAAAAAGTTGTAATTTTCACTAAGTTCCAACAAAAAAAACTACTATGAAACTAAATAAAAACGATATACTTCAAGCTTGCATCGCAAAACAAACCGAATTAATTGATGGTTTTACTGCAAAACTAAAAGCAATGGAAGCCGATACCGCAGATAACAACCTTTCCTCCAGCCAATCTGTAAATCGTTCTACCGAAAAAATAGAACTAACCAACGCAATAGGTAAAGAACTAGATTTTGCCAAACGCGAAATGGAATTTCTTAAAAACGGCAGCACAACAACCGAATTTAAAACAGTCAAACCTGGCGCAGTGGTAGTTACCGATTTGATAACATTTTACATTTGCGTTTCTATAGAAAATTTTGAAGTGGCAGGAAAACAACTGTTCGGCATGTCAACAAAAGCACCCTTATATTTAGCCATGCAAGGAATGAAAAAAGGCGATACGTTTAGTTATAACGAGAAATCCTATAAAATTCAAGACTTGTACTAGTTCATTGCAAATCGGTAAGACGAAGCAACTAACCTTTAATTTTCTTCCAAAGCAGTACAAACCCTTTAACCACAATAAAGGCCAAAATACCACCAACAACGCCAGCAATAAATTCACCAACAATTGCAGGCAAACCTTCTAAGGCATGGTGTACTGGTTCAATATTGTGAACAAAAATACCACCCGAAACCAAAATCAAAGCAATAGTACCAACAAAAGCAAGCCCTTTGATAATCAACGGAAGTGTCCGAATTAATAAGGTACCAAAATGTTTAGAAAAAGCACTTTTTCTTTGCGTCAATACAATACCCAAATCATCCATGCGTACAATAGCAGCAACAATGCCGTATACTCCAAGCGTAGCAAGAATGGCAACAAAACTAACTACAGGTATTTGCGTGGTTATTGGTTTATCTAAAACCGTACCTAAGGCAATAATGACAATTTCTACCGATAAGATAAAATCGGTAACTATAGCCGATTTTATTTTGGCTTTCTCTTGTTCTAAAATTTCTTCTGGCGAAAGATCTATTCCATCCATTACACTAACGTCTATTGGATGAGGAACAACGTATTCGTAAATTTTTTCGGCAGCTTCATACGCCAAATAAACCGCACCTAAAATAAGTATTATAGCAATTAACCAGGGCACAAAATAACTCAACAAAAAAGCAAAAGGCAAAATAATAAGTTTATTTAAAAAAGAACCTTTGGTGATTGCCCATAAAACCGGAATCTCCCGAGAAGATACAAATCCCGATGCCTTTTCTGCATTAACAGCCAAATCGTCGCCTAAAATTCCTGCCGTTTTTTTAGTCGCAATTTTACTCATTACCACCACATCATCCATGAGTGCCGCGATATCGTCTAATAATGCAAATATTCCTGATGCCATATTTTATGTAAATTTTTAATTTCCAATTCTTATTTCCTCATTTTCCCAAACTTAACCTCATCATACTCGTTCATCAATTCAAAAGCCGAAATATCATAAACCTGCCAACGGTTGCCTTTTTATTTAAAACCATAAACAAACCTTTTATCTGCATCGGTATTATGACATACAATTTCCAAGACATCTTTGGGCTTAAAATGCAAGTACATATCAAAAGTATCGGCATTCTTTAACCGCTGTTCCACTAACACTTTGTTGATTTCATAGTCCAGCGTAAGGCCTTCATTACCCATTACCATAGTACCCAAAATTACAAAATATTTTTGTTCCTTACCAAAACGATACAAACACCAATAGTGCTGCAATCGTTCTGTGGAAGCGGCTTTATAAGTATAGAACTTTATTTTGTTAGTTATTTTACATAGGATGTATGTTATTTTATCCTATCAATAGTACGTTTAAATAATCTAGATAATTCAAATGAAAGTTTTTATATATTGTTGTAAAAATAAAACAAAAACTCCCTAATTTTTGATTAGGGAGTAAATGATTTTTACTTTTTACCATTTTTAGCAGCAGCCTGATTGCCCTCTTGAAGCGAAAGAACCAAATATAACTGATGTCCGATACCCAAGCTTTTGAAGGTTCTGTAACCGTAAATGCTCTGTTCAAAACATTGGGAACAATTATGTACTTGTACTTAAGATTAATTTAACCTTGAATTTCTTACTTAATTTAATTCTTAGTCCTGGTTGTACATATGTTTGGCAACGATAACACTTGGCAAATAATTTCATAAATAACCAACTCTGCTGTTATTGTCGGACTTCCGTAAAGCTGTTTTGAATCAGAATAAAGGGAAGTTATCTCTTCTTTAAAAGATTTTATCGTGTTGTGCTTTTGTAAACGTATTATGCTTTTTTACTTACTAAATAACTCTTAGCAATTACTTCGCTCTATTTGTATTAATTTGATGTTCCAAAAATTACAAATTAAAATTAGCTTCATAGTTGTCTAAAGCATCTTGAGAAATAGCTACTGGCATATAATAAAGTCTATAGTTTCCTCAATCCAGTTCTCTAAAAAGTACTTCGGTTTTTAAACCATAACCAGCGACAAGCTTTATCAAGTCAAAAAAAGTATCGGTTTTAAGTTGCAACGCTTTTATGATTGTCTCACTTTGTATTTTTAAAATTTCATGCTCAGATCACGTCACATAATACTCTGGTAAATAGATGATTTTTATAAGAAAAGTTCCTCCTACTTTCTCGTAAAAATGCTTTGATCGTATTCTTTTCTAAATTACTTAATCCTTCATTTAACTACTTTTTAAGTTTGTCAATCATAAGTGTAGTTAGGTCTGTTTTGTTTGTTGTTTTTGTCTTTTGCATCTTGTTTTGATTTAAATTGTTTACTATTTAAAATAATGAAGTAATAACTCAAGACTTAGATATTGGCTCGGATGCTTCCTTGTTAATTATTATATTTTTAAAAAATAGAAAAATAATATAGCCATATAAAAAACTGAAAGGCAACGCCATAATAACTAATAAATTACTAATCCCATTAAGAAGCTCACTGGTCCCAATGGCTGTAAGTCCGAGTGCAGTTGCTGTAATGATAAATCCCCATCCTAAT
>JBLIJW010000163.1:0-4345 GCA_047636155.1 Flavobacterium sp.
AAATTGTTGTTTTTTCAGAAGACAAAAATTTTGATTTCAACCAGAATAAAACCAAAATTTTGATAAATAACGGTATCCATCCGGGCGAACCAGACGGAATAGATGCATCCATGCAATTTCTTAGAGATTTGGTTATCCAAAAAATAAAAGCTCCAAAAAACACGATGGTTATTGTCATTCCTGTATACAATATTGGCGGAATGTTAAACCGAAATTCAACAAGTCGAACCAACCAAAATGGTCCAGAAGAATATGGTTTTAGAGGAAATGCAAGAAATTTTGATCTAAATAGGGATTTTATAAAATCGGACACTAAAAATTCAAGAAGTTTTCAAGAAATCATAGCCGAAGTGCAGCCCGATATTTTTATCGATAATCATGTAAGTAATGGCGCAGATTATCAATATGTTTTTACATGTATAGCAACACAACATGAACGTTTAGGAAAAATTTTAGGAGATTATTTCAAAAACACTTATTCCAAAGAAATTTTTGACGACATGAAATCTAAAAATGTTACAGTTTCTCCTTATGTAAATGTCCATAACGAAACGCCAGATATTGGTTTTGAGCAATTTGCAGATACGCCAAGGTACGCAACTGGTTATACTACTTTGTTTAACATTTTAGGATTTGTACCAGAAACGCACATGTTAAAAGCCTACGAAAAAAGAGTAAAAGCTACTTATGAATTTATGCTAAGCGTATTTAATTATACAGATGCAAATTGGAAAACGATAAAACTACAAAGACAACAAAGTTATGCCGATTTGAAAGCCGGAAATTCCTATCCTATTTCTTGGAAAATTGATTCGACCAAACAAACAACAATTGAATTTAAAGGATTTGAAGGAAGTTATAAGAAAAGTGAGGTTACCCAAAAAGAACGTCTGTTTTACGACCGAAAAAAACCATTTACCAAACAAATTCCATTTTACCCAGATTATAAAGCTGCCGATTTTGTAATTATCCCAAAGTATTACGTCATACCAAAAAGCCAATGGCCAATACTCAATTTACTAAAGTTAAATGGTTTAAAATGTAAAGAAATTAAAGAAGATACTTTAATTTATGTTGAATCCTATAAAATCGCAGAATACCAAACGGCAAAATCGGTTTATGAAGGTCATTATTTGCATTACAATACAAAAGTTTCCAAAGAAAATATAAAACTTAAGTTTTTTAAAGGCGATTATTTGTTTACAACCGATGGCAAAACGGTAAAATATTTACTAGAAACATTAGAACCACAAGCAGTAGATTCTTTTTTTAACTGGAATTTTGTAGATACTATTTTGCAACAGAAAGAATATTTTTCTGCCTATGTATTTGAAGATTTAGCTAAAGAATATTTAGACAAGAATCCTGAAATAAAACAAGAATTTGAAAATAAAAAGAAATCAGATTCTGCTTTTAACGAAAATGCAAATGCCCAATTAGATTGGATATACAAAAATTCGCCACATTATGAAAAAGCGCATTTACAATATCCTATTTATCGAATTTTAAATTAATCAAATAGTAATTTTATATTTTCGTACGAGTTTTTTAGTGCTTCTTTTACTTGTTCGGGATTTAGCCAAACGGCCTTTTCAATTCCTTCATTCGCTTGCGGAAATAATTCGCCATCAAAATCGGTAACCATTTCAAACCAATGCGTAATTTTTAAACGGTATTTTCCGTTTCGTTTAAATACATGATACGTTTTTTGTAGTTTTTTTCTGATTTGTAATTTTTTTACACCTGTTTCTTCCTCAACTTCACGAATAGCAGTTGCATCAATTTTCTCATGTTTTTCGATTCCGCCTTTAGGCAAATCCCATTTTCCGTTACGCAAAATAAATAAAACATCCCCTTTAGAGTTGTAAACCAATCCGCCACCGGCCTTTCTTACCGGAATTTGCTCTTTTACTTTTTTAAGAATTTCTTTTTCATCCGGATAATAAAGATAGGCTTTAGAAATTTTATTATTAAACATTTTAATAATAAGACTTTCAATGTCAACACTTTCTAATAAAAAAAGCTGAAAATCGGTTTCCTTTGCGATTTCATTTGTTAAAAAAAGTGGCTTGTCGTTCACAAAAACTTTATACATTTGCAGTATGATTTTTAATAAAGATACAGCCGAAAAAACAGCCGAATTTCTTTTGCAAATAAATGCAATTAAATTGAATCCGAAAAATCCTTTTTTATGGGCATCGGGTTGGCAATCTCCAATTTATTGCGATAACCGAATTATTTTGAGTTTTCCGGCAATAAGAAATTACCTTAGAGTAGAATTTGCGAAGCAAATAGAAGCCATTTATGGTAAGCCAGATGTTATTGCTGGTGTTGCAACAGGCGCAATTGGAATTGGAATTTTGGTTGCCGAAGAATTAGGTATTCCATTTGTGTATGTGCGACCAGAAGCAAAAAAACACGGCAGACAAAATCAAGTAGAAGGTTTCTTGCAAAAAGGACAAAGTGTTGTGGTTATTGAAGATTTAATAAGCACAGGAAATAGCAGTTTACTAGCAGTAGAAGCTTTAAAAGAAGCTGGCGCAACGGTAAAAGGTATGTTAGCCATATTTTCTTACGGTTTTGATGTTGCCACAGAAAATTTTAAAAAGGCAAATGTTGACTTGCATACTTTAAGTAATTACGAAACCTTGCTAGAATTATCTGTAGCAAAAGAATACATATCAGAAGAAGAACAAATAACCTTGAAAGAATGGAGAAAAAATCCCGCTATTTGGAAGGTTTTCCAATAATTAACGAGAATTAAAATTTTATTTAAAACTCAAAAAGTTAAAAAAAAATGACATTAGAAAGCCCAAAAAAAATTGTAGATAAATCTGCAAACTATTTATTTGAAGCATTGAGCGAAGTAAAAAATTTCGAAAGATTGATGCCAGAAACCATTGCTAAATATGAAGTTACAGATGCAGATTCGTTTATTTTTGGTTTAAAAGGTTTGCCAGAAATAAAACTGCGAATGAAAGAAAAAATTCCGAATACTAAGGTTATTCTTGGTGCAGCAGGTGACAAATTGCCATTTACCTTAACAGCAAATATCACAGAAATTTTAGAAAATCAATCAGAAGTTCAATTGTTATTTGATGGCGAATTTAATGCAATGATGGCAATGATGATAAAAGGTCCAATTTCTAAATTTTTAGAAAATCTTTCTCAAAATATGGAAAAATTATAAAATCTCTACCAAAAAATTTCAAAGCGTTTTTCTTTAAAAAAAAACGCTTTTTTAGTATAACATTTTCACTTCTTTTATTCCGAATTCTAAAATACTATCGTCTTCTCTTTGTATCTGAAGTAATCCATTGGAAGAAACTCCAATAATAATTCCCATAAATTTGTCTTTGTTTACATCTTCAAAAACCATCGGGCTATTTTTTTTGAAAAGTGCATTCCAGTATTCCTCTTCAATACGTCCATTAGTATTCAAAGCATTTTTTAAACTTTCACATCGATATTTAATTGCTTGCGCAACTTTTGTAGCCAGTTTTTGAACATCTAACTCTTTTCCGAAAATAAGTTTTGTTGATGAAGCTTGTGGTAAATTATCAAAAATAGTTTGATTGATATTCAAACCTATTCCAACTATAGAATATATTCCGTTAGTTGCAGAGTGGACATTTTCAATCAAAATTCCGCCAATTTTTTTATTCTCTGCCATAATGTCGTTTGGCCATTTAATTGTTAAATTGTCAAACTTAAATTCTCTTAAAACATCTAAAATAGACAAGGCTATACTTTTGTTTAAAGTAAATATTGATTTTGAATTTAACTCCAAACCACTAACATAAACGCTCATAGTTAAGTTTTTACCTGCTTGCGATTTCCAAACAGAACCCATTTGTCCTTTTCCATTGGTTTGCTCATGGGCAATTACCGTGATATAATTTTTAACCGATTCGTTTTTAACATAATCCTTTAAAAAATCATTGGTAGAAGGTATGGCATCGAGTTTGATATATTGCATAAAAATTGGTATAACAGTATTTAAACTTATGTTAAGCGCCAAAAATAAAGACAAAAAGTGATACATTTGTAATTCAAATTTAATTAAATGACAAAAAAGGAAGTTAGTACCGATATTTTATTAGCTAATATAATAAAAGGAATAGAAGAAGTTAAAGGAAATGATATTGAAATTTTGGATTTAAGATCAATAAATACAGCGGTTTGCGATTATTTTGTAATTTGTAACGGTAGTTCCAACACGCAAGTTAATGCAATCGTTAATTCGATTCAAAAAATAGTATCTAAAGAAATTAAAGACAAACCTTGGCATGTAGAAGGAACGGACAATGCCGAATGGGTTTTAATGGATTATGTTAGTATAGTA
>JBLIJW010000164.1:0-4332 GCA_047636155.1 Flavobacterium sp.
CAATAATTCTTTCTGGTTGTTATAAAGAAACAGAGAAAACTGCATATTTTGATTATTCCAACTCAAAAGATCAATTTACAGGCGGAATAAAAATGATTCCTATTACCACGCCAAAGGGTACATTTAATGTGTGGACAAAACGTGTGGGAAATAATCCTAAAATAAAAGTATTATTACTGCATGGCGGTCCAGGCGGAACGCACGAATTTTTTGAATGTTTTGATGGCTATTTTCCAAACGAAGAAATAGAATACATTTATTACGACCAATTAGATTCTTACTACAGTGATAAACCCAACGATTCTAAACTTTGGACTATCGAACATTTTGTAGAAGAGGTTGAACAAGTGCGAAAAGCATTGAATCTTGACAAAGATAATTTTTATGTTTTAGGACAATCTTGGGGCGGAATTTTGGCTATGGAATATGCCTTAAAATACCAAGATAATTTAAAAGGATTAATTATTTCTAATATGATGGCAAGTATACCTGCTTATGAAAAATATGCCACTGAAGTTTTAGGTCCGCAATTACCCCCAAACGTTTATAAAGAAATAAAAGAATTAGAAGCCAAAGAAGATTTTGCTAATCCTAGATATACTGAATTGGTGACTAAATATTACTATACCAAACATGTTTTGAGAATGCCGCTTGACAAATGGCCGGAATCAATAAATAGAGCTTTTAAACATTTAAATCCTAATATTTACATTTATATGCAAGGTTATAGTGAATTTGGTGTAACAGGAAATGCTACCTTAAAAGGTTGGGATGTGTCGCAAAGATTGAAAGAGATAAAAACGCCAACCTTAATGATTGGTGCAAAATACGATACTATGGATCCAAAATATATGGATTGGATGAGCAAACAAGTTCCTAATGGCCAATTTTTATTGACCAACGGAAGCCATTGTTCCCAGTACGACGATCAAAAAACCTATTTCAACGGTTTGATAAAATTTATAAAAGACGTAGATACTAAATCTCAAAAATAATTATAAGAAAATACTTTAACCACTTTTTTAAACATCATTGCTTTCCAACTCCTAAAAACTTCAAATGGCAATTAAAATAATTATTTTAATTGCCAAATTTAGATTACTTTAGTGGCGAAAATTAAATGAAACTTAAAGATATTCTTCTTCAAGTTGAAATAGGTTTTTGTAATTAAATGAAAAAAATATTCGACAATTTTTTATCAGAAAGTTTTAGAGAACGAATAGAAAATGTAATTATAGTGATTGCAATTCTAAGTTTTGTTTTGCATTTGCTAATTATTTTTCTTGTGCATCAAGATGTAATTCATATTTCTTCAAAACTTACCAAAAATCCTATTTCTGCCGTTTATACGCCTTTCTCCTTCATTCTTGTTTACGAAGTTTTCTTATTAGTATTTTATCTACCTAGATCTATTTCTAGTTACATCGGGAAACAATACGAAATTATTACGCTAATTGTAATCCGTAGGATTTTTAAAGATATTGGCCACATGGAACTTTCTTCGGATTGGTTTTATTTAAAAAATGACCTTCAGTTTACTTTCGATTTAATCACAGCACTGATTCTGTTCTTTTTAATCCAACAATTTTATAAAAATCTAGACAAACAAGCAAAAAAAGAGGAATTTAAAACCGAGGATGCTAATTCAAAAATCAATAAGTTCATAAAATTAAAGAGAGGAATTGCAAAAATTTTAATTCCAGTAGTAATTATATTAGCATTTTATTCTTTTATTAATTGGATTATTGATTGCCAACAAAGTAATTGGAATGACATAAATACTTTTAAAAATATCAATAATATTTTCTTTGAAGATTTTTTTATTCTTTTGATAATTATAGATGTAATACTATTATTATTTTCATTTTTTTATTCGGATAGTTTTCATAAAATAATAAGAAATTCTGGATTTGTGATTTCAACAATTTTAATAAAGTTATCCTTTTCTGTTGAAGGAATAATCAATAATGCATTAATTTTAGGCGCGGTTGTTTTTGGATATTTTATACTATTAATTCATAATTCATATAAAATAGAATCCGATAATTAAAATATTTTATTTAAATTATTTATTCCAAAATTACATAAAGCCAAATTATTTCTGTTGGTTATTGACTTATAGATAAACTTCATTTATTTTTTCGTTAAAAAAAATGATATATAAATTAATTAAAAGTGGTGTTTTTGCTACTATTGCAATAAACTAAATAATTGTTTTATTAAAATAATTATACAGCGATAAAAAATCATGAATGTATTTATAATTGACTCCTTTACAAACGAAGCATTTAAAGGAAATCCAGCCGGAGTTTGCTTATTAAAATCGGATATTTCTGCAAAAAAAATGCAAGCGATAGCAAGCGAATTAAATTTATCTGAAACCGCTTTCTTAAATCAAGTAGCCAGTAAAGAAACAGAATATGCCATTCGCTATTTCTCTCCTACCGTTGAAATTCCGTTTTGTGGTCACGCTACTTTGGCTGCTTCCAAAATGGTTTTACACCATTTAAAAAAATCAGAAGTTTCTTTTACCACATTTCATAATTTAAAATTAAGTGCAATTTCAAATGGCAAAAGTATTGTTATGAAATTTCCACTATTTAATACCATAGACTATTTGCCAAATGCCATACTTTATGAATCTTTAGGAATTCCTAATTCAGTTGTAATTCGATTTTCAAAAGATTTAGAAATGGTTCTTATAGAAGTTCAAGATAAAGAGTTGCTACAAAATATAAAACCTGATTTTACTAAAATGATTCAATCTTCTGATACTTTAAAAGGAGTAATTGTTACTGCAAAGTCACAAGACAAAAATTATGATTTCTATTCTAGATGTTTTTGTCCTTGGATTGGAATTAATGAAGATCCAGTTACTGGTTCTTCTCATTCTGTTTTGGCTAAATATTGGAGTAATATATTGAATAAAACAGAATTTTCTGCATTTCAATTATCAAAAAGAGGCGGATTTATGCAACTTAAAATTTTAAGCGAAACCGAATTAGAGGTTACTAGTGAAGCAAAAATAGTTTTTGAAGGAATTTTAAATTTAGAGTAAATAATTATTTAAATACTACTAATACCAAATCTAAGCCATAGAAGCAAAATCTATCCAATAATCATAACCAGATATTACAAGTAAAATTGTTTATGAAATTTCTAATTACAAGATGCAAAACAAACCTTTATTTTAAGGTACAAATAAAATAAATTAAAAGTATTTTGGACCTTTAAAACGAAATAATAAAGTATCTCAAAAGTCAAAAAAAGTACGATTTAATATCTGTTTTTTTACTTTTTAATGAGATAAAACAAATCTGTTTTTACTATATTTGGAGAAACAGGTTAACTATTTTTAAAATAAAATTATGATCATTGACGTCCACACGCACATAAATAATTACCATGAAGATCTTGTAGTTTCATTAGACGATAGTTTAAATAAACTTACAGATACCATGTTAAAAAATGGCGTAGATTATTCTTTAGTACTTTCTTCCTACAAAGTAAACGAACACAGACCAAGCACGCGTCAAGTAGTTGAAGCTATAAAAGACAGAAAAAATCTAGGAGTGGTTTCTGGTGTTAGCTATTTGCACTACGACCATCGCGACGTGCGAGAAATAAGCGAATATTTAGAGAACGGTTTTATTAAAGGATTAAAATTTTATCCTGGTTACGAACCATTTTATCCAAACGATATTCGATTTAAATTAATGTATGAAATGGCAATAGAATATGATGTTCCCGTAATGTTTCATTCTGGCGATACCTATTCTCCAAACGGAAAAGTAAAATTTTCACATCCATTACATATTGATGATTTAGCAGTAGATTATCCAGATTTAAAAATTGTAATTTGCCATGTAGGAAATCCTTGGATTAAGGATTGTATGGAAGTTGTATATAAAAATAAAAACGTTTACGCAGATATTTCTGGATTGGTTTTAGGTGATTTTTCAGAAAAGTTTGAACGATACATGAAAAAAGAAATAGAAGAAATGATTACCTACGCCGGAGATCCTAATTATTTATTATATGGAACAGATTGGCCAATATCTAATATGGAATCGTATTTAAAATTCATGAATCAATTGGATTTACCAGAGGAGAAAAAAGAATTAATTCTATGGAAAAATGCTGCTGCTTTATTTAAAATAGATGTAAACGAACTTAAATAAAAGTTTTTAATAAAGATAAAGATGTTGAAAATCAAAACAATCCGATAGAATTTTTCCGATTAAAAAGCTTGTTATTTTTATTTAAAAAACCACAACTAAAAGCCACAAAACGTTTTATTATATCCGAAAAATATTTTACATTTGAAAAACC
>JBLIJW010000165.1:0-4305 GCA_047636155.1 Flavobacterium sp.
AGAAGCGGGAACTACCTTAGATATTAAACTTTTAGATCATTTAATTATTACCGAAAAAGCCTATTTTAGCTTTGCAGACGAAAATTTGCTCTAAGTTTTTTGTTATAATTGGCCTACAGACTTTGAAACTTCATTACTTTGCTACTTTGCAATTATAAAAAACAATGATACTAGTTTACACACATAAAATTACACCAAGAGTTCGTTATATATTTAAACATATTTTAACAAGAACACTTTTAATTCCTGTAAGTTTTACGACAAAAGTAGAGGAATTTGTTGCGCATAACGGACCGAAGCTAACGTATACAAAAGCACCATTAGGAAAAGAATTTTTTATTAAAAGTAATTCTTTATTATTTGAGCAAGGTGTAAACGATTTAGAGGTATATATTCAAAAATGGGAAGAGGTTCCATGTTTTTTTGTGACTGGAAGTAAATCTGCAATTCCTTTTGATATTTTTGCAGCAAGTTTCTACTTAATTTCTCGTTATGAAGAATATTTACCACATGTAAAAGACAGTCACGGACGCTATGCAGCGTCAGAAAGTTTGGCTTACAAAAACGGCTTCTTAGAAAAACCTGTGGTCGATATTTGGGCCTATAAATTGTTGGCAAGATTAAAAGAAAAATTTCCAGATTACAAATACAAAAATAGGTCATATGAATATATCTCTACTATAGATATCGACAATGCCTTTGCATACAAGCACAAAAATTTTATTAGAACTTTTGGTGGTTTTATTAATGATTTAATTAAACTAAGATTGTTAGATGTTTTGTACCGACTAACCGTTATTTTAAATATAAAAAAAGATCCCTTTGATAATTTTCAAAAAATATTAGATATAAAAAAAGCAAAAGATATTAACACTATTTTCTTTTGTTCTATCGGAGATTACACCACTTTTGATACCAATATTTCTGCATCTAAAAATAAATACAGATTGCTTCTTAAAGATTTGGTAGATTATGCCGGCGTTGGTTTACACCCCTCTTATTTTACCATGCAAAACGCAGCACTTCTAAAGAAGGAGAAACAGCGCTTAGAGAATATTACGAACATACCTTTAGTAAGATCTAGACAGCATTATTTGCGTTTTAACTTACCAGAAACGTACCAACAATTAATTGATTTAGAAATAGAAGAGGACCATTCTATGGGATATGCAAGCAACGTTGGCTTTAGAGCAAGTACGTGCACACCTTTTTATTTCTACGACTTAGATTTTGAAATTCAAACACCTTTAAAAGTTTTTCCGTTTGCTTTGATGGATACCACATTAAATGATTATTTGAAGATAACACCAAAACAATCTTTAGGAAAAATTAGAGATTTAAGAAACGAAGTAAAAACTGTAAATGGCACTTTTATTACCTTGTTTCATAATGAAAGTCTAAGCAATCATTTACGCTGGAGAGGCTGGAGGCGTTTGTATGAATCTATGATAAAAATTGCAATTTCTTAATATGATAAACTACATTCAAAGAAAAGATTTAGATGTTCTAAAGTATAATTCCTGTATCGAAAATGCAATACAATCCAGAATTTATGCATATTCTTGGTATTTAGATATTGTTGCGGCTAATTGGGACGTCTTAATTTTGAATGATTATGAAGCGGTTATGCCAATTGCTTGGAAGCGGAAGTATGGAATTAAATATGTGTATCCTCTTTTATGGGTTCTAGAATTAGGGGTTTTTTATCCGGATAATAAAATTAAGGTAGCCCCTTTTTTAGATACTCTTTTCAATAAATTCAGATTCGTTGAGTCTAAATTAAATAGTACAGAAAAATTTATTTCTCGCAAAAATCAATTGGTTGGCAAACAATTTCAAACCTTAAGTTTAAAAGAAGTGTACCCCGCTATTTTTAGCAAATATAGAAAAGACAGAAAAAAAGACATTGGGAAAGCTATCCATTTAGATTTAACAGAAAAATGGAATGATAAACCTGATAAATTAATCACACTTTTTAAAAATAATGTGGGTAAAAGAACTCCTAATATTTTAGAACATGATTATACGATTCTAGAAAATTTAATACTTGCCTGTTTGGAAAGAAAAGTTGGCGAAATTTTATCTATTTATGACAAAAATAGCGATTTAGTAGCATCTGGTTTTTTCTTAAAACATAAAAATGCTGTTACTATTTTAGTGTCATCTACAGATTTTAAAAATAGAAATAATGGTGCAAATACCTTCTTAATTGATCGCGCGGTCTTTAAATTTCAAAAAAACTTTGGTACCTTTAATTTTGGGGGTTCCTCAATGAAATCAATTGCAAAATATTTTTTAAGTTTTGGTGCAAAGACAGAAGATTATCAGCAAATGAAATACAATAAATTACCGTATTTACTTCGGTTTTTTAAGAAGTAACTACAATGCTTTAATTTTGCTTTGAACTGTAAATATTTTTGAGGGTTTTATTGGGAAGTCAGGTAGCTGACTTTTTATTTCTCTGTTTATGTAGATCGCGCACATTGAGTTTGATACTTGGTATAAATTATTTTCGTAATCTTTTGGAATGCCATCTAAAATTCCACATAAAATTTCGCTTCTCACTTTTTCAGGATTGTAAGCATAATCGTGCCAAACAACGATTGAATCTTTTTTTATTAAATGATTAAATACCTGTTCGGTATCATTTTTCACGTATTTGTATTTGTGATTTCCATCAATAAAAATAACATCAAATTTTTTATCTAATTTATGAAAGTCGAAAAACAAAGAGTCTCCATCTAAATGCGTGATATTTTTTTTCCCTTTGGATAATAATCCATGCAAGTCAGCATACTTTTTTGGCAAGCCCAAATTAGCAATATCTTGTTTAGATAGGTTTAATGTAAAACACTCTTTTGCTACTTCTGCGACATTTACTACGCTTTCTCCTCTCCAGGTTCCAATCTCAAAATAAGAACAATTTGGTATTTGTCTGCATAATGCTTTTAATAACATAATGTCTGTTGGTAAGGAACCACCTCCTAAGTACGTAAAGGTGTTCAGTGTTTCGTTAAAATCAGGAATTAAATGATCAATATCAACAATAGGTAAAACGGTTTTATTTGGATGTTTTTTCTGCAATTCAACATCCCACCTTTCATCGCTTTCAACAAGTATATTTAATAAACTTGGTTTTTTTAGAAGTAGTTTTACTGCTGAAAATATTTTTTTTAATTTACTCATTTATGGGAGTTTTTTTGTACAAATATAAAAACCAAATGCATGAAAATATGACTGTAAACCACATTAAAATTGCGGATGTTATGGCCGCACCTTTGATGCCATATAATGGAATCAAATAATAATTACTTGCTACATTCATTAGTAAAGCAATACTAGTTATATAGTAATTAACTTCTATTTTACCTATGGATGATAGCAGGTTTCCAAACAGTCCTCTGAAAATTAAAATACCGCAAACTCCAAAAACCAAAATTAAAAAACTCTCGGAATAGACAATAAATTTTGCATCAAAAAGCGCTAATGTTTCCTTTGAAAACAAAAAGAAAAATCCACAGAAAATAATACTTACCACAATAAAAAACAGCACATAACTTTTTATATATTCAAAAATATATTTTTTGTTACCAATATTTTCTGTGAATGTAACAAAGTCTGTAGCAATAAATACGCGAGGTAAAAATAGAATACTGAATGGAACTAAGGATACATATTTATAAGTAGTTACCATTTCTGAATCCTTTAGTAAATAACCAATTAATAAGAGATCAATAATAAAAAGGAGGTTGCTCGCAACACTTGTTAAACCTGAATAAAAACCATATTTCCAGAAAGAAAAATTAGTAATATCACTACTAATTTTAGAAGAAAAATTAATGTTTAGTTTTTTAATAAATAAGATAGACGTTAAAAAAGGGGTGATTATCAATGCTGCTAAGTAACCGCTTTCCTGAAAAAAAAAGCTGAATACAAAAACACATGAGACCAATAAAACATTGTAAAGAATTTCTATAAATGCAAATGATTTGTTGTCTTGTTTTAATCTAAACTGAATTTTTATAATCTCGAAGACAAAGAAAGAAATAATTGTTAAAGATAAAAGCGCTATATAATACCCAGTATTTTTAAATTGAAAAGGAATCAAAAAACTAACAATTACAAGTATTAAAGTTAGAACTAAAGAGGCTAATAATCCTTTTTTAAAAACATAAACAAACAAACTGTTTTTTTCTTCTAAAGAGCTTAACATGGCACCATACCTTATTAAACTTTGATGCAAGCCCAAACCACCAAAAGGGATTAAAAAAGAGATAATACTATATGCGAATAAGATAACTCCTA
>JBLIJW010000166.1:0-4287 GCA_047636155.1 Flavobacterium sp.
TGCAACCAATGCGCAACTAACTCTTTTCCTGTTCCGTTCGGTCCTGTAATTAGAACTCTTGCATCTGTAGGCGCTACCTTTTCTATAATATTTTTTATTTGACTAATCGCTGGACTTTCGCCAATCATTTGGTAACTCTTACTCACCTTTTTCTTTAATCTTTTATTTTCTACAATTAAAACTTTAGTATCTAAAGCGTTTCTTACCGTATTTAAAAGTCTATTTAAATCTGGTGGCTTAGAAATATAATCAAAAGCTCCTAGCCGCATAGTGTTCACAGCTGTATCGATGTCTCCGTGACCAGAAATCATAACAATTGGTATTTCTGGTTTTATTTTCTTTGCTTTTTCTAGCACCTCCACGCCATCCATTTTTGGCATTTTAATATCACATAAAACCAAATCATACTCGTTATTTTTAATCATTTCGATTCCTAACAATCCGTCCTCTGCTTCTTCTACCTCATAAGATTCATTTTCTTCAGAAATAATCTTTGATAAAACTCTTCGAATTGCGGCTTCGTCTTCTATTATTAATATTTTACTCATTTTATCTGTTTCAAAGCTTCAAAATTTCAGTATTTAAAAACCTACTGTCAATATCATTTTCAACAGTTATATTCTCACTTAAAAATTACAGCTATTTGTAAATAGTACCTCTTTAGTATTTATAGTTTATTTTGAAAAACATGCACATCTCTCTGTGGAAAAGGAATTGTAACTCCGTTTTCTCTAAACTTTTTATCTATTTCAAAACGCAAATCGCTTTGTACAAATCTCGCTTGAAAACTATCGTTTAAGGTAAAGATAAGTCTGAAGTTTAAAGAGCTATCTGCAAAATCTGTAAACAAGACTCTAGGTTCCGGAAAGTTTAAGATTGTATTGTGATTTTTTGCAGCATCAAATAAAAGTTGTTTTACCAGTGCTACATCACTTCCATAAGAAACACCAACAGCAACAGATTCCCTTGTTTCTGTTCCGTTTTCTGTCCAATTAAACAAAATATTAGTTAAATAAAGATGGTTTGGAATTATTAAAACTTTATTATCTATGGTTACCGCCCTTGTGGTTCTTAAACGAATATCTAGCACTCGTCCTACTTTTCCCTCTAATTCAATAATATCACCAACGTGTACAGATTGATCAACGAGAATAAAAATACCAGATAGAATGTCTTGGAATAAAGTTTGCAAAGCCAAACCAACACCTATTAAAAGAACTGCTGAAGCGGTAAACACTGCTGTTACATTTACACCAGAGGCATCTAAAGTAATTAGAAAAATAACTAAAAATACAACCCATCTCGTATAGCTAAAAACACTTACAAATTTAATTTTATCAATTGCAGGCATTTTTCGAGTGATAAAATTTCTTACTATTTTTAGTACAAAAGCAGTAATAAAAAGGGCAAATGCCACAAATAATAATGCTTTAAAAGAAATGCTTATTTCTTTACTAAATGTAAAAGTATAATCCAATATAGAATTTGCCTCTTCTACAATTGTATCTGCAACTTGATCTAATTTTACTTGCATTTATCCTTTATATTTTAACCAATTATACAAATCTTTATACGTTGGTTTTTTACCGTACATTAAAATACCAACTCTATAAATTTTTGCGGCCAACCAAACCATAAAAACAAAAGTAACTAATAATAATGTCATGGAAATTAATAATTCTGTCCAGGTGACGCCAAAAGGCACTCTCATTAACATGACAATTGGACTTGTAAATGGAATGTACGAAAAAAGTACAGCAATAGCACCGTGAGGATCATTAATAACCGTTGCAAAACCAACATATACTCCTAAAATTAAAGGCAACATTATTGGCAACATAAATTGTTGTGTATCCGTTTCATTATCTACTGCAGCTCCCACAGCAGCGAATAATGAACTGTACAGCATAAAACCTCCTAAAAAGTAAAAGATAAACAATACAAACATTTTTAAAATAGGAAGCTTCAAAATTTCTTGAATAACAACTTGGCTTTTATCTATTCCTGTGGCTTGTTTTACAGCTTCTAATTGTTCTGTTGGAATGCCTGCCGTTTGCATTTCTACCACATCAACACCAAAAATAGCAGCAGCTGCTGTGGTAATTGCAAAAAGGATAACACCCCAAATAAAAAATTGCAGCAAACCAGCCGAAGCATTTCCTAAAATCTTACCCAACATTAATTGAAATGGCTTTACCGATGACACAATAATCTCTATAATTCTACTTGTTTTTTCTTCGATAACACTGCGCATCACAGAGGTGCCGTAAATCATTACAAACATCATAAGTAAATAACCAGCAATTGCACCCACTCCAATTTTTAATCCGTTTATTAATTTAGATGATTCTTCGCCAGAAAAATTAAGCATTTTTATGTCTGTATTAATTTTAGAAGCTTTTATTTTTTCTAAATCGATGCCAAAACTGTTTAATTTTTCATTTCTAATTTTCTGTTCAATCTTATTTTCTAGAGAATTCATTATGGACATTCCTGGAGCATCTTTTGAATAGAATTCTATGGAGTTTGCCAACAGCTCTAAACTGTCTTGTTTCGGAATTAAAAGTGCTCCAAAATACGCTCCTTCTTCAACTTTTCTCTTAGTTTCTTCAAATCCTAAAAATGTGTAGTCTATATATTTAGTGGAATGCGTGTCCTTAAAATCATCTTTAGAAAACAATCCAGAATTATCTACATACACAACTTCCTTAATTTTTTCGTCATTTTTTTGAATCAAAAAGAAAACCAAAGCCGCCATTGCAAACAATAAAATCGGACTTAAAAAAGTCATCATTATAAAAGACTTATTGCGAACTTTTGCAATAAATTCTCGATGAATAATTAATTTTAACTTACTCATAATTACCTATTATTTTTTATTGCCTGAATAAAAATATCATTTGCACTTGGAATTAGTTCAACAAAATGCTGCACTTCTCCACTGCTTGTTAAAAAGGATAATAAATCGTTCGAACTGTCCGTCGCACTCAACTGCACATTTAAAGCTAAACCTTCATTTAATAATTTAAAATCTGCAGGAAATACTTTAAAATTTTCTTTTAACGTGTTTTCTACTTCTCTAGCATTTGCTGTTTTTAAACCAACCTGAAACGTATGTGTTCTAAAAGCTCTTTTAATATCTGCTAACTTTCCGTCTAATATTTTATTCGATTTATCGATCAAAGCAATTTCATCACACATTTCTTCAACAGACTCCATTCGGTGTGTAGAAAAAATAATAGTTGCACCTTCGTCACGCAATTGCAAAATTTCGTTTGCTATTAATTGCGCATTTATAGGATCGAAACCAGAGAAAGGTTCATCAAAAATTAGTAATTTTGGGTTGTGCATCACCGTGACAATAAATTGCACTTTTTGTGCCATCCCTTTAGACAATTCCTCAATTTTCTTATTCCACCAAGCAGAAATATCAAATTTATCAAACCAATATTTTAATCTTTTTTTAGCTTCAGACTTAGACAATCCTTTTAATTGTGCTAAATACAGTGCTTGCTCACCAACCTTCATCGATTTATACAAACCCCGTTCCTCTGGCAAATAACCAATTTGTGCTGTATGATGCGGTGCCAAAACTTCACCGTCTAAAATTATAGACCCACTATCTGGCATTGTTATTTGATTAATAATTCTAATTAAAGATGTTTTTCCTGCACCATTTGGCCCTAACAAACCATAAACACTTCCTTTTGGAATGTGTATCGAAACATCATTTAAAGCAGTAAAATCTCCATATTTTTTTACTACGTTATTAATTTCTAATAAATTTTTCATTGATGAAATTTAATTATTTTCATAAAAGGATAGCCTACAATATTACATTTTTTCTTTCTATTATTAGCCAAACAACTAAAAACGTTACGCATTAAATCCTGTTAAATTTACTATGCATGCATAACTTTTTTACAATTTACTATGCATGCATAATAAATTTTTATATATTTGAAGGAATGGACAAGCATACATCGATAGATCACCAATTAAGAGCAACCTGGCAGGCGGTTGCAAAAGCATATAATGAACAAGCTATAAAACATGACAGTACCATGGCCACAGCGTTTGTTTTATTAAATATTGATAAAGAAAAAGGAACACCTTCTACAGCTTTAGGACCTTTAATGGGAATGGAACCAACAAGTCTTTCTAGAATTTTAAAAAACATGGAAGATAAAGGGGCTATCTCTAGAGAGAAAAATCCTGATGATGGCAGAAGTGTACTTATAAAGTTGACAGATTATGGAAAAGATATGCGTAGGATATCGAAAGGGC
>JBLIJW010000167.1:0-4261 GCA_047636155.1 Flavobacterium sp.
GTATTCGGATATTTCTTTTGATGAAATACACAAGTTGCACCGCCAATACTGTGTCCAATTAAATAATTCGGCTTGTAGTGTTGTACGCAAACTTCTAGAAATTCGGTATATAACGGAACATTAAACTCTAAACCGCTACTTAAACCGTGTGCTGGAGCATCAATTGCTACTATAGTTTTCCCTAATTCTTTTAAATGAACGAGCATCTTTTTCCATCTAGAAGCATTACTTTCCCATCCATGAACTAACATAATTACCTCTTCGCTTCCTTTCCAGATATAGGTTTGGATGGAATGTTCTTTATATTTTAAAATTTCCTTTTCTGCATGCAGCAGAGTTTTAGGATATTTGGAATCTTTAATTTTTCCTTTTCTTGGATTACTAAATAGTTTCCAAGCTAAGACTCCTGCTTTTTTTGGAGCAAAAAGAGCTAAAATGTTGATGTATAATCCAATGGATTTGGTAAGTAAATAATACTGTAGTTTTTTCAAGAAGAAAAGTATAGATTAAAAAGTAAAAATACAAATTACCGCGAATAGAAACCAAAAAAAAACCACGTTTTTAACGTGGTTTATAGTTTTACATTTTGTCGAAAAGTTTCTCCATTTTTTCTCTTTCTTCATCTGCAAGTCCAGAATCTACTAAAATTCTGCCCGAATGTTCGTCGGTGATAATTTTTTTACGAGAAGCAATTTCTACTTGAACTTGCGGTGGAATAGTGAAAAAAGATCCAGCCGATGCTCCACGCTCAATAGAAACAACAGCTAAACCATTTCTTACGCTAGAACGAATTCTTTTATAAGCTGCTAACAATCGTGTTTCAATTAATGCTTCGTATTCTGCAGATTTTCCAGACAAAAAGCTTTCTTCTTTTTGTGTTTCCGACATAATATCGTCTAATTCTGCTTTTTTATGTTTTAAATGTGTTGATTTTTGTTCTAAACGTTCTTTAGAACCAGTAATAACCTCTTTTTTATGTTCCATAGAAGCTTTCAATTCTTTAATTTGCTTTTCAGCTAATTGAATTTCTAATTCTTGAAATTCAACTTCTTTAGTTAAAGAATTAAATTCTCTGTT
Organism: Flavobacterium sp.; assembly: GCA_047636155.1. GTDB lineage: Bacteria > Bacteroidota > Bacteroidia > Flavobacteriales > Flavobacteriaceae > Flavobacterium. The sequence continues at coordinate 1,078 of JBLIJW010000167.1, forward strand.
ATTACGAACGTCTTTTTGTTGCTCAGAATATTTTTTAATAGCTACAGAATGATTTTCAATAGCAACTTTTTTAGCTTTGACGTTGTCTTCAATAGCTACTAAATCGCTTTGTGATTTCTCTAATCTTGTAGTCAATCCTGCTACTTCATCTTCCAAATCTTCCACTTCTAAAGGCAATTCACCTCTTACGTTTCTTATTTGGTCGATTCGGGAATCGATAATTTGTAAATCATATAGCGCTCGTAATTTTTCTTCAACGCTTAATTCTTTTGTAGTAGCCATAATTTAAAAGTACTTAATTGGATTTGTATTTTCTTTCGATAAAACGATTGCAAAATTACTAATTTTTTCTTTAAGATACCTAACAATATAATCTTTTGTATATCTTTCGCTTTCAAAATGTCCAATATCAACTATAAGTATTTCATTTTCAGATTCATAGAATTGATGGTATTTCAAATCTGCGGTTATAAATGCATCTGCTTTTTGGTTTTTTGCTTCAGAAATTGCAAAACTACCTGAACCTCCAAGCACGGCAACTTTTTTTATTTTTTTATTGGTAAATTCAGAATGACGAATCGCTTCGCATTGCATTTTTTCTTTAACTAAATGTAAAAACGGAATCTCTTCCATTTCTGTTTCTAATTCACCAATCATTCCTAATCCTATTTGTTGGTGTAAATTTTCTAAAGTATAAATTTCATAGGCAACTTCTTCATAAGGATGTGCCTTTTTTAGTGCATGAATGATAGTTTTTTGTAAATATTTTTCAAAAGTAACTTCTAATTTTATTTCTTCTACTTCAGATAATATATTTTTTTCTCCAATAACTGGATTACTGTTTTCATTGCCTCTAAAAGTTCCTTTGCCTAAAGTGGTAAAACTACATTGGTTATAATTGCCAATAGAACCTGCTCCGGCTACAAAAAGCGCATTTTTAACTAGTTCTGCATCGTTGGTTGGTACAAAAGTTACTAATTTTTGAATAAAATGTGTTTTTGGAATCAATATTTTAAGATTCTTTAATCCTAATGTTTCTCCAAAGATACGATTGACTCCGTTAAAATGATTGTCTAAGGCAGTGTGTACGGCATAAATAGCAATATCATTTTTAATTGCTTTTATAAGGACTTTTTCTACATAATTTTTACCGGTAATTTTCTTAATTCCAGTAAAAAGAATAGGATGAAAGCATACAATTAAATTGCAATTCTCTATTATTGCTTCATTTACAATACTTTCTAAAGCATCGTGGCAAACTAATATGCCGGTGCAATCTTTATTTTTATCGCCAACTAATAACCCAACATTATCAAAATCTTCGGCATAAGCTAGTGGAGCTAATTGTTCTAAAATAGGAAAAACATCTTTAATTTTCATTTATATTTGTTTTCGTTTAGCGATTATTATAGTTTCGTAAATATAAACGTAAAAGTTTAAACAAGAAATTTTGTTCTAATGTTTTAAATAAATTATTACTTTCGTTTTATGAAATGGCTTCGTTATTTACTTTTTCCGTTTACTTTAGGTTATTATTTGATAACTCAAATCAGAAATTATTTTTATGATTTAGGTATATTTAAATCGTATGAATTTGAAGTTCCTATTATTGCGGTCGGAAATTTAAGCGTTGGCGGAACGGGAAAAACTCCTCAAATTGAATATTTAATTCGGCTATTACAAGACGATTATTCTGTTGCTACATTAAGTCGTGGTTACAAAAGAGAATCATCTGGTTTCATATTAGCAAATAAAGAAAGTACGGTAACCCAGTTGGGTGACGAACCGTTTCAAATGCATCAAAAATTTCCTAGAATACAGGTTGCAGTAGATGCCGACAGAAAAAACGGAATTGAGAATTTGTTGCAGTTGCATAATAAACCAGAAGTTATTTTGATGGACGATGCCATGCAACACCGAAGAGTAAAAGCTGGTTTTTATGTTCTACTGACCACTTTTAATGAATTATTTGTTACCGATTTCTTATTGCCAACCGGCAATTTGCGTGAATCTCGGGAAGGTTCAAAACGTGCAAATGTCATTGTTGTGACCAAATGTCCAGAAAATTTAACTAGGAAGGAAAAAGAAGAAATATCTACGAAAATACATTGTTACACCAAAAATGCAACTACACCTATTTTTTTTAGTACTGTTGGATATAGCGACAGATTGTACAATAAAACAAATTCAATTGATTTAGAATCTTTAAAAAATAAAAATATATTACTTGTAGCCGGAATAGCCAATCCTGTTTCTTTTATTACTAAAATTAAAGAAGTTTCAGAAAATGTACAAGTTTCTTTATTTGCAGATCACCATAACTTTACAACAAAAGAAATTGGGATAATTGAAGAAGAATTAAAATCTAAAATAGGTATCACAACAGAAAAAGACTTTGTTCGATTGCAGGATAAAATTAAATCGACTACTTTTTATTACCTACCAGTAAAGAGTGAATTTTTAGAGAATCAAGCAGAATTTAATTTTTTAATAAAGCAATTTGTAAATCGCGGATTAAATAGAGTCTAGTTTACCAAACATTTTAAAGTATCTGTTTGAAAATAAAATATCGGCAACTATTATTTATATCTCTAAGTTAAATTAGCGGCAATAATTCTGTAAAAATATTTTGGGTCAAATGGTTTTGTAATCACATCTGTCATTCCATAAGATAATAGCATTTCCCTATTTTCATTTAAAGAAATTGCTGTTAGTGCAATAATTGGAATTTTAGCATTAAATTTTCGTATTCTTTCTGTAGCAATGGTACCGTTTATTCCGGGTAAATGAACATCCATTAAGACTAAATCAAATTTATGCTCACCAGATAATGCTATAATTGCATCTTCACCATTCTCAATAATTTGGCATTTCATGCCTTTGTTTTCAAGCATTTTCTTGGTAATCATCTGGTTTATTTTATTGTCTTCTACCAATAAAATAGATTTATTTTCTACAGATTTTTCTTCAAATTTTGGTTCGATTACGGTGGCTAATTCTCCCTCATAAACTTCAAAAAGAAGCGAAAAGGTAAAAGTTGTTCCTAATCCAACTTTACTATTTAAGAAAATTCTTCCTCCTAACAATTCAATTAATCGCTTTACAATGGTTAATCCCAATCCAGTTCCGCCATATTTTCGATTAATTTCTATAGAACCTTGAGAAAAACTTTCAAAAATATCGT
>JBLIJW010000168.1:0-4257 GCA_047636155.1 Flavobacterium sp.
TTTCTTTTATTTATTTTTCATTAAGTCCTTTTAAAGAAACTCAATCTGAATTGCTTTCAAGAACTTCTCCTACTATTTACGATGTTATAATTGCGTTTTTTGGAGGTTTAGTTGGTGCAATTGCCATAACAAGACAAGAAAAAGGAAATCCAATTCCAGGTGTTGCTATTGCAACTGCTTTAATGCCACCACTATGCACGGCAGGATATGGTTTAGCCATTGGGAATATGCCTTATTTTTTTGGTGCACTATTCCTCTACTCTATTAATTGCGTTTTTATTTGTATATCTACTTTTATCATTGTAAAATATTTAAAATACCCAGCTCTAATTTATCAAAACTCTTTGTATGCCAAACGAATAAAGTATACTATTTATATTTTAACCTTTATTATGATTGTACCAAGTACCTATTTTGCTTACCAATTGATTCAGGAAAAAACATTTATGAATAAGGTAAATACTTTTGTTAAAACGGAGTTTGAAAATAAAGGATATACCTTAATTTTTAATAAAATTTACCCAAAAACAAATCCAAAACGAGTAGAATTAGCCTTTTTAACAAAGAAATTCAATACCAAAGAAATTGATTCCATCAATAAACTGGCTGTTTCATTTGGAATAAAAAATACCCAATTTATTATAAAGCAAGACACAACCGATTTTAAAAGAAGTATTTTGACTGAAATTAATAGAGGACAAAACAATATCAACCAAAAAGACGTTCAAATTGCTAGTTTAAAAAAAATAATTGAATTAAATAAATACAATAACGCTGATTTATTAAAAGAAACAAATATTTTATTCCCAGAAATTTCTAACTTATCTATTGCAAATCATGAATTTTTTGAAGGCACGGATAGTTTAAAAGTTATCCCTATTTTAGTTTTTCAAAGTTCAAAGCCTTTACCCAAAGAACAAGCAAATAAATTGAGATTATGGTTACAACAGCGAGTAGATAAAAAAGAAATTAAAATTTTTAGAGAAAATTAACAGCAAATACTAATACCAACAACCAATGAAATTTAAATTGTATCATTTACTATTTCTTACCTTTGTAACCGGATTTTCACAAAAATCATTTACAAGAAAAGATTCTTTACAAGGTGGATTAAGAGCAGAAAGGACTTCCTTTGACGTAAAAAAATACCATTTAGATATAACCGTTGATCCCGAAAAACGTTTTATTTCTGGTTCTAATACTATCTCATTTAAGACAACCCAGAATACAAGCAAAATTCAAATAGATTTATTTGCCAACATGCGGGTCGACTCTATCTTACACGATAATAAAAAACTGAAATATACCCGAGACAATAATGCAGTTTTTATTGAATTTCCGAAAGAAATTAAGATAAATAAAAAATGTGAAATTCAGTTTTTTTATTCTGGTAATCCAATTGTTGCCAAAAATGCGCCTTGGGATGGTGGATTTGTATTTAAAAAAGATGCCGCAGGTAAACCATGGATTGGTGTTGCGGTGCAAGGAACTGGAGCTAGTTTATGGTATCCTGTAAAAGATTCACAAAGTGACGAACCAGATAATGGTGCTAAAATTAGCGTTGCGGTACCAAACGGATTAATGAATGTTTCTAACGGAAATTTTTTAGGTTCTGTTGATTTAAAAAATGGATATACTCGTTGGGATTGGGAAGTGAAAAATCCAATAAATACCTATGATATAACGGTTAATATTGCAGATTATACTCACTATTCTGAAAAGCTAAACGATCTTTCTGTCGATTATTATATATTGAAAGAAAATGAAGTAAAAGCCAGAAAGCAATTCCAACAAACCATTCCAATGTTAGAATGTTTTCAATCTAAATTTGGAAAATATCCTTTTACAGAAGATGGTTTTAAATTAGTGGAAACTCCGTTTTTAGGAATGGAACATCAAAGTGCAGTCGCTTACGGAAATGGTTATGAAAATGGTTATTTGGGTGATGACTTATCTGGAACTGGCGTTGGTATGTTGTTTGACTACATATTAATTCACGAAAGTGGTCACGAATGGTTTGGAAACAGCATTACCGCTAAAGATATTGCTGATATGTGGATTCACGAAGCATTCACGATGTATAGCGAAGTTGTGTATATTGAATGTCAATTTGGAAGTGAAAACGCAGAAATTTATATTAATGGTTTGCAAAAAGCCGTTGCAAATGACCGACCAATTATTGGCCAATATGGCGTAAACAATGAAGGTTCAAGTGATATGTATTATAAAGGTGCATTGCTTTTAAATACCTTGAAAAATATTTTAAAAGACGACAAACGTTGGTGGGAAATTTTACTTAAATATTCAGAAACCTATCGCCATAAAATAATAGATACAGAAACGGTAATCGATTTTTTTAATGCAGAGTTTAAAATGGATTTAACTTCCATCTTTAACCAATATCTTCGTTACAAGGATATTCCAGAATTAGTTTTACAAAAATCTGGAGATTCGTTTTCGTATTTTTGGAATACAAGCGAACCTAATTTTAAAATGCCTGTAGATGTTCGTATTGGTAAAGATATTATACGATTAAACGCTAGCAATGAGATTCAGAAATCCGAAATTCCAATAAAAAAATTAAATGACGTTGTTGTGCAACGCAAAAAGTTTTTTATCAATGTTAAGTCAAAATAATTTAAAAATCCGAATTCTAAAAATAATTAGAATTCGGATTTTTTATTATATATTATACAAGATAACTTTCTTTTCTAATAATTTTTCCATTTCCGGTGTAAGCAAATTTCGGGACAAAAATAACTTCTTTTGGTTTTTCATATCTACCTAAAGATTCAAATATAGAAACATCTAATTCTTCTTTTTCGCCTTCAATTACCAAAACAACCTTTTCGCCTAAAACGGAATCTTCTTGGCTTCCAATAAAAAAAGGTCGATCAATAAATGAAGATAATTTATTTTCTATCTGTTCTGGTAAAATTTTTATTCCGCCACTATTGATAACATGATCAATGCGACCTAAAAATATAAATTTATTTTCATCAACCAATTCTACAACATCGTTGGTTGTAATTAATTCTGCACTAATTCTTGGCGCATGAATAACCAAACAATTGGCATCGTCATAAGATATAGTAACATTTGGTAAAACTGTGAACTCCTTCTCGCCTACTTTTTTGGCTGCTATGTGTGAAATCGTTTCTGTCATTCCATAGGTTTCGTAAACTGATATTTTAGGAACACGCTTTAAAGAACTTTCTAATTTTGAATTGATTTTTGCTCCTCCAACGATAAGTTTTTTTACCCGACTCAATTCGGATAATGAATTTTGAGCTTGAAGCGGAACCATTGCTGTAAAATCAAAATCCATATTTAAATTACGCATTGGATGCGAACTTGGCGCTACAAACTCTAAATCTAATCCTAAAATCATAGCGCGCACCAACATCATTTTTCCTGCGACATAATTTACTGGTAAGCAATGCAAAGCAGTTTGACCTGCTCGTAAATCAAAGAAATCGCCAGTTGCCAGAGCAGAATTTACCATTGCTTGTTTATCAACCTGAATTATTTTAGGAATTCCGGTAGAACCAGATGTTTGCATGCTTATAAAACTTTTATCATCAAACCAATCTAAAAGAAAATCTCCAACCGGCTTTTCGAAAGCTTCTCCTTCTTTTATAAAACTATAAGCAACACGGCACAAATCTTCTTTATTAAAATGAAAGCCATTTAATTTAAATAAATTATGTACGTTATGGTAGTTCGGATTAATCATGATTAGTAGTTTTTATTAGGTTGTTTGGTACTATTGTTCCTGTTAGTTTTTGTTTCCAATCACTCCAACGGTATTTTTTACTAAATATAAATATTAAAATAGGAAATAAAACAAAAACAGGTAAATAAACCGTGTCAAAGCCAACTTTTGGTTCTGAAACTTCTTTAAACAAAGCCGAAGTTTGAAAAACAGACCATTCTGAAGTTACTAAAATTGCACCAAAAATATTATTTGCAGCATGAAATCCTAAAGCCAACTCCATTCCTTCATCCATTAAAGTTATAATTCCCAAAAACAAACCTGTTCCTATGTAATATATCAAAAGCAAATAACCCATCTTTTCAATTTCTGGATTAAAAATATGCATAGTACCAAATATAACCGAAGTCATTAATAGCGGAAACCATCTGTTTTTAGACAAATTAGCAAAACCTTGCATCAAATAACCTCTAAAAATATATTCTTCTGTACTGGTTTGTATTGGTAACATCACAAAAGAAATTATACATAAAATTAAAAAT
>JBLIJW010000169.1:0-4151 GCA_047636155.1 Flavobacterium sp.
ATTAGAAAAGCAGGTTTTATTGCAGGTACAGGATTGTTATTAATTTATGGAGGTTTAATTTTAAGCGGTTCGTTGTTTAGTTCTGCATTTGCAGAAGATGCAACTAGAATTGAAGTTTTGTCTGGATTAAGCACCTCGACTTTAGGTAATTTCGGAACTACTTTTTTAAGCATTTTGGTTGCTTTAGCATGTTTTACAACCGCTGTTGGTATTGTAACAGGAACTGCAGATTATATTAAAGGAATTTACAAAGATTCTAAAAAAGCATACATTATTACCGCAGCAATTGCATCTCTAATCGGAATTATTGTTGGGAGTTATCAAGTTGATTTTATCATCACATTAGCAGTGCCAGCACTAATGTTTTTATATCCAATAACTATTGTATTAATTTTACTAAATATTGTGCCAGATAAATATGCGTCAAAATTGGTTTTTAAAGGCGTCGTTTTAGTGACGTTTATCTTTAGTATTACAGACTTTTTAGGCTTTATAATTCCAAGAGAAAACTTAATAGGGATAAAAAGTATCATTCCTTTAGCAGAACATAGTTTGGGTTGGGTATTACCTGCTTTATTAGTTTTTATTTTCACTAACTTAGTGGTGAAAAAGAAAACTACTAATGAATAAACTTATTCTTGTTGGTAATGGCTTTGATTTAGCGCATGGATTACCAACTTCTTACAAAGATTTTCTAAATGATTTTTGGAGAAATTTTGAAATAAACCATCAAAAGCCAGAAATTAAAAACTTAATAGAAACAAACGATTCATATAATGGTTACTTTAATTACGCAAGTAATTCAATAAAATCTTTTGATGACTTAATATTAAATCTTGAATTATATTGTAAATCTGATGGTTATATTTTTGATAAGAAACATTATACAGCAAGAGACAAATTAACTAATATTTTAAAGTTCAAAAACACTTTCTTTGAAATAATAAACTCAAAAAATTCGATAGATAATTGGGTTGATATTGAAAATGAATATTATTTACAATTAAAAAAAATTAGTAAATTAAAATTTGGAAGTTTTTCTGAAGAAGAAACTAAAAAGACGAGAAAAGAGAAACTTATAAAACTTAATCACGAATTTGTAGGTGTTGAGAATCTTTTAATTAAATACTTAAGAGAAAAAATTCTTCAAAAATTTAATATTGAGAAAACTACTACAATAAATGAGTTTTTAGAAATGTATAAAATTTTTAAACCAAACTCTTCTTTGAATAATAACGAATGGATTGATAGAGACTTTGTAACAACTGAAGACAATGAGCACCTTTTTAAGATTTATGATAAAGAAAAAAAAGATAATAAGGTTTACTGTGAATCTTATATAGTTGATTTTAATTATACGGGAAGTTCTTATTTATATTTTTGGGAAACGGATGGTTCATCAATGGAAAATAGTAATGTAAATACAATCCATGGAGAAATAGACGCTAAAGGGTTTAAACCTGTATTTGGTTTTGGTGATGAAATGGATGAAGATTATCAATTGATTGAAAATTTAGATGATAATGAATATTTGAAGTTTTTTAAGTCTTTTCAATATTTTCAAAATACTTGTTATGATGGTATTTTAAAGTTTGTTGATAATGAAAAATTTCAAGCTGTAATTTTAGGACACTCTTGTGGTTTGTCAGATAGAGTATTGTTAAACACCATTTTTGAACATGATAATTGTCGTTCAATAAAAATATACTATCATCTAAAAGAAGATGGTTCTGATAATTACTTAGATATTGTAAAAAATATTTCTCGTCATTTTAAAGATAAACCTTCAATGAGAAGAAAAATTGTTAGTAAAGAACTCTCTTCACCTTTACCACAAAATGTTCGTTTTCAAAAAAGATGAATTTCTCTACTTATCGAATACAAAACCCATTTATCAACTCAATCTCATCTAAAGTTTCCCAAACTTTATGCGTAAAATATTTAGGAGAAAATTTAAATAGAATTACCGTTTTTTGAGTCTTCTTACAATAATTATTTTCTATTTTAACGTTTAAGGTAAATCGTTTGTTGGTTGCAAAACGATCATACGTAGCTACTTTTCCTTCAAAAAAAGTAGTAGAGGCATTTGTTTTTATTTCTGTAATTGTTGCAGTTGCTTTTCGTTTATCAGTTTTGTCATTTATAGCAACTTTATTTAAGCTATTAAAATATTTTACCAAATCGATTTCTAATTCTTTTGTAGTAATTTTTTCGTTTAAATTGATGCTCCAAGCATAGGTATAAGAACAAAAAAAGGTGTGTTCTGGCTTTATCCAACCTTTTGGCGGAAAACGTACTTCTCCAACTCCAAGATACTCCATATCTCTTGCAGGAAAACGAAGTACTTCTTGCCCCCAAGTAGAATCTAGTTTTATTAAATTAAACTCATTTTTTTGTCCGAAAGTAAAAACGGTTATAAATAGTGTAATAATACATAGTGTTTTTTTCATTTTTTAAAAATTTAAATTAACTTTAAAAGAAATTGCATCAGAAATAATGTGATCTTTTATACTTGTTTTTCCTTGCGATTTATAGTTTATGTTCCAATCTGTTCTGTCTATTTTTAAACGAGTTTCTAATAGTTTTTTTTCATCATTTTGTTGTGCCACAAAAAAGACCGATTTTGTTATTTTATTGATGGTTAAATTGGCAGTAATTTGCACATAACCTTCGCCCACATATTTTATATTTGTAAAGATAATTTTTGCAGTTGGATTATTTTTTACATCAAAAAAATCTTTATGTTTTATGTGTTCTATAAGGTCATAAACCCAAGTTCCTTCTTCGTTTGATTTTATGGAAGTCATGTCAATTATAAAACTACCTTTTATAATTTTACTATCTTTTACAATGACTTCTCCTTCTTTAAAATTTACAGTTCCATCATGGCTACCAAAACTAAATAGTTTACTTCCTTCCCAAATAATAGCACTTTTTTTGGTGTTTAATTTTATTTTTTCTTGTGCATTTATTTGTAAAGTTAAACAACTAATAATAATAAGGAAAGCGGTTTTTTTAAGCATCATATTGTTTTTTTTAAGTTTGATGTAAAACTATGTCTACATCAGAAAAAAAGTGTCAAAAAAATGTAAAAGAAGTGTCAACACTTGTAAAAATTGATATAAATACGTGTTATTTGTAATAATTATGAAGCAAAACAAGTCCTTTTCAATCTTTTTTTTACTGATAATTTCACTTTTTGTTTGGAGTTTTTCAAATATTCAAGAAGACGAAACCGATTTTACCGAACGCGCAAAAATCAACTTAAGAGCAATTGGGAATCAATTATTGTTAGCTCAAAAAGATTCAGTTTCTCGTATTTTACCAATTATAAAAAGTGATGATTTTAAATATAGCATTTCCTTTGAAAAAGCACTTTCTTTTGAACCAAACACCTTGGTGGATATTGTTAAAGGAGTGTTTATAAAAACAACTTTTTCTAAAAATTATAGAGTTGAGGTTATCGAGTTATCTACAAATGAAGTTGCATACAGTTATGAAATTAATACCGACAAAGAGAAAACATTAATACCATGTGCTGGTCGTTTTTTACCAGAAAGAAAGTATTTTATTGAAGTAAAATTTTTAGACCAAAAAACATCGAATTCAAAGTATAGTTTTCTTTTTTACATTTTCACCTTACTTTTATTGGGAGTATTTTACAGAAAGTTTTTTTTGGATAAAAAGAAAGAAAAAGAAAAGGTATTTGAAGAAAAAGCAACAATTTTAGGGAGTTTTCTGTTTTATCCACATCAAAATAAATTAGTAAAAAAAGCAATTGAAATTGGTTTGTCTAAAAAAGAATGCGAGTTGTTAGAAATTTTTGCTGCCAATATGAATCAAGTTGTAAAAAGAGAAGAACTTACCAAAAAAGTTTGGGAAGATAATGGTGTAATAGTCAGCAGAAGTTTAGATACGTATATTTCTAAATTGCGTAAAAAATTAAAAGAAGACCAGTCTATCCAGTTAATAAATGTGCACGGAATTGGTTATAAATTAGAAGTACATTCTAAGTAAAGTTGTTAAAAAATGTTAATAAACAGGCGATTGTGTTTTTTAAAAATAAATAAGTTATTTTTACAGTATAAATAGAATAAAAACGTTTGTTAAACTACTATTCATATCCGCATACAACTTCTAAAAAATGGGTA
>JBLIJW010000170.1:0-4116 GCA_047636155.1 Flavobacterium sp.
AGATTAGAATTAGTACTTAAAAGAGAAGACAAATCGGCATCCAAAGATTCTAAATTAGCAACACAACTGGCGAGAAAAGTTGATTTTAAAGTTGATTAACATTTAACAGGCTTATAGGTTTAAGTAAACTAAACTATCAGAATTAAAACATACAATTTAATAAAGTTGAATTTAATAGTACAAACCTGTATGTCGGAATCAATGATGTTATATAGTTTTTCTTTGATTGATTTTACACTAAAGGAACTTATTACATTGCTCTATTAACAGCAAACATTTTGATATAATTTTTATAAAGAAGATAATTTTACATATGTACTACTTAAAAACGAATAAAAACAGAATGAGAAAAACATATAAATTCTTATTATTTTTACTACTATGCACAATTAATTTGTCGTTTTCACAAATTACTTATACCAGTGTTGCATCAGGAGATTGGAATAATCCTACAACATGGTCTCCAAACGGTGTCCCATCTACGGATGATGCTGTTAATATAGGTAATCATGCTATTACAGTTACAGTTAACGCATTTTGCAACAGTTTGACTACAAATCCAGGAAGCGACATTTTTACATCAATTGTTACTGTAAATACATTTGTTAAATTAACTGTTTTAGAATTTATTTATGTGGAATCCACTAATGCAAATGATAATACTACCTATTTATATGGAAACGGTATAATTGAAACCAATGCTATTTATGTAGGTGATGCAGCTTTAACAACTACTTCTAATAAAGAAACAACTTTATATGTGGAGGATATTGAACAATTAATTGTTAACAACAATATTACTATAGAATCAAGAGAAAACACAAATAATGCAACTTATAATCCTGCGAGATTAAGACATATATCAGGCACCATTGATCTCTATGGCCAATTGATCTCTAATGTACAATCTTCGGGGATAACAAGCCTAGGATACTTAACAAACAATTTAGGTCAAGGAGATAGCAAGATAGTGTTTAATAATGTAGTTCCTATAATTTCATCAGCGGGTGTTGATGCTCCTGATTTTTCAGGCGGAACCGTAGAGTTTAGATCAGCAGCTATTACATTGTATGATTTACCTTACCTTAGATATAAAAATTTAATTCTTAATTCACCAAGAACATTTAGAACGACAAACAATGCTACAACAATTGCAGAAGATGGAAGTTTACAACTTATTCAAGGCATTATGTCTGGTTTAGTTGCCGGTCCTGCCGTAAGGTATTTAACCTACGAGAACAATGTAACAATTTACATAGCTGATGGAAGTTTTTTAGACGGAAATGGTTCAAGACCAAAGATGTCAAATGTTTCAAACACATACAATGTTACCTATTTACAAACTAACGCTAGTGGAGTTAAACAATCAGGGAGAGAGTTAACACCCGTATCTGCAGGTCCAAATCCTTTGAAGAATTTAACGATTAGCAATACTTATGGGGTTAGCATAAATTTAGACCTTAAGCCTAATAATTTAACCATAACTGCAAGTTGCTCAATTTTAGGTACCGGTAAAATTGATGTTTTAGATGTATTTGATGTACCAACATCTTCAATTGTTAATTTAACCGATAAGCAAATTTCATTAATTTCTAGTGCTTCAAATACAGCAAGAGTAGCAAAGTTATTAAATAATCCAACTATTAATGGGAAAGTTAATGTACAACGTTTTCTTCCAAATAATAAAAGGAGCTGGAGGCTTTTAACCGCACCAGTTAAGGGGTCAAGTAACAATTCTATATATTATAATTGGCAAAATAATGGTATTTATGGTGATATATTTTATACTGGAATAGAAATTTGGGGTCCAACAGGTGATTTGTCTTTTGATAATGATGGTTATACTGTAGCTGGAAATGGTTTGATTTCCGTTGTAAATTCGAGTTATAACCTTAGGACATATGACAACACTATTGGCTCTTGGACTAATGTAACCAACACGGTTAATGAGCCTCTTTTTAATGCAACTGCAAACAAAGGTTTTTTAATTTTCGCCCCACATTCCTTTTTAAATGGAACAGATTATGCCGGAGGGTATATCCCAAATCAATCCAATTTAACAGCTGAAGCTTCTGGAGCATTAATAACTGGAGATGTTACGTATTCTAATATCTTAACTAATAAATATTATCTTATTGGTAATCCGTATGCCAGTCCTATTAATTTTGAAACTATTTTAGCCGAACCAGGCAACGAAGGTGTCAATAAAATATGGGTTATTGATCCAACGGTTGGTTCGTTAGGAGCCTATGTAACTTGGGATACTATTACAGGTTACAGTAATGGAGGTTCGAGTTTTAGTGGGAACACTATATTGCAATCGGGACAAGCTTTTTTTGTAATAGCTTCTTCAACTATAACTTCATTAACGATAAAAGAATCCCACAAAAGTGATGTAATTACTAATACAACTTTAAACAAAACATCCACTGCCCAAAATAATACTTCTACTGATTTATTTAGAATACTTTTAGAAAAAGAAGTATCAGGTGCTTATGGAAACATGGATGGTTGTGTGGCGGCTTTTTATACTGGAGGTTCGAATGCAGTTGATGGTAATGATGCCATAAAACTTGGTAATCCTGGCGAAAATTTGGCTTTATTTAACGCTAACTTTTCTTTATCAATTGAACATAGAGCACCAATAGAAGACAATGACTTTTTAACGCTGCGTTTAACACAAGCAATAGTAGGCAGCAACTATAAACTAAAATTATATACTGAAAACTTTACCTACAGTGGAAATGCCTTTTTGCAGGATATATTTACTGGTACAACGACACAATTACCTACAGATGGTTCTGTGTTTGAATATCCATTTCAAGTAACTAGTAACTCGCTTAGCCTAGGAAATCGTTTTAGAATTGTTTTTCAATCCTCTATACTAAACGTTAACAATTTAAATGGTAATTATTTTAGTGTATATCCTAATCCGGCTAAAATTCAAGACACTATAACAGTACTTTTTCATTCTGATGATAGTAGTGCCATTTACGACTATAAAATTTACACTACTTTAGGTCAACTAATTCAATCTGACGTATTAAACAAACAAAGTACCACAGCAACTATTCTCCTTACTAATAAGTTAACTACAGGGCTCTATTTTATTCAATTACATAATTTAAGTAATAATCAAAATTTCACACAATCCTTAATTATTAAATAAACATAAAATATGTTTTCAAAAAAATTATTTTGCCTCTATTTTTTCTTCTTTACACTATTCTCTTTTGCGCAGGATTGGTCACCGCCTCCAGCCGATCCGGGTTTTGGTGGTGGATCAGGTGACCCAGCTACAGAGCCATTGGCAACTCCAATTGATGCTGTCTTTTTTCCGTTATTATTTACAGCTATGATAATTTCATTCTTGTTTATGCATAAAAAAAAGAAATCTATTAATTCATTGTAGTATTAAAGATTTTTTTTAAAAAAAAACTTTAAACAAATCAATAATGTCTATAAAATGAACTCAATAGTACAGTTTTTTTTAGGTATTATTGATTTTGTTTCTTTATATAATTAAAATAGTTTTGTAATTACTGTTTTTACTTGAACGTTATTTTTCGATTCCAATCTTTCAAAGAGTTTACAAATTTTAAAGAAATTTATAAACTAAAGGTGAATTTAAAGTTTAGAAGTGCTTATTGAACACTATCACAAAATAATTTGAATTAAAATAATGGCAAATAGGTTCAGAGAAATCAATTTTTTATTAACAGATACCAGCAGATCGGTTAAAAATTATTGTTTTAATGAATAGTCCAAAATTTAAGACAAATTTAAAACTAGTAGGGTTGATGCTTTTGGTATGTGTGAACTATTTTATATTTTTTAAAGAAGAGATCAAAAAATTAATTAACAGCAACTTAAAAAGTGAATTTAGAGTCCATTATAGTTCGTATTTTTCTTTCAGTACGGGGCAACTAAAAATAACAAGTAGGCTAAAATTTTAGCCTTATGAACTTATTGAATTCTTCTTGTTTTCTTTTAGAAACAGGTAAATTTTTACCATTGCTAAGGTCACAATAATAGCCGTCTTTTTTATTAATTTTTTTTACAAAATTTATATTTACTAAGTGTTTATGATGAATTCTAAAAAATACACTTTTGTCC
>JBLIJW010000171.1:0-4099 GCA_047636155.1 Flavobacterium sp.
CATTTCGTTGTAACCTCTATCGGCCCCCACTGAAAACGAATTTACTTTTATATCATCTACATAAAAATCAATCGTAACTTTCTTATCTGCATTTGAATAAAAAGGGATTTTAATTTCTGGAATATTCGCTTCTCTCCATTGACTCCAAGATCGCCCCCAATTGTTGCTTTTTCTAATATTATTAATGGCAAAAATATGTGAAGATTTCCCTAAAACGGTTACATCCATTTGCTGCAATGGAGCAATGTCTGCTTTGTATAAACTTCGACCATGTGTGCCTACAATTAAATGTTTTGCTGTTGGCTGAATGACCAAATCATGCACGGCTACATTTGGGAAGTTTTTACTAAAACGATTCCAAGTAATGCCTTTATCAAAAGAAACATACAAACCGTTGTCTGTGCCAATATATAAAAGGTTTTCGTTTGCAGGATCTTCTTTTATCACGTTTACGGCAGCTGTTGGAATAGCGTCTCCAATATTTTTCCAAGTTTGTCCATAATCCTCAGACATATAAACATACGGTGTAAAATCATCAAAACGATACCCATTTAAAGTAACATACACTCTTTCTTTTTTGTGTGATGAAGCAATCACTCTAGAAACCCATAAATCTTTTGGAAATGAGTTTGATATTTTAGCCCAAGAACCTCCTCCATTTTTAGAAACATGTACAAACCCATCATCGGAACCAACATATAACAGACCAAATTGAAATGGACTCTCAGAAATTGAAGTCAAAGTTCCATAAGCCACATTTCCTTTTTTGCCTCCAGTTGTTAAATCATCAGAAATCGTTGCCCAATTGTCACCTTTATTTAAAGATCTGTGTAATTTATTTCCTCCTAGATATAAAATATCTTGATTGTGTTTTGATAGCAAAATAGGTGTTTGCCAGTTAAATCGATACGGATTTTCTCCCAAAGTATGTTTTGGTTGTATATATTCATTCTTACCTGTTTCTCTGTTTACTCTATAGTAATTTCCAAATTGGTATCCTGTATATACAATATTAGGGTTTCTATTATCCACCTGAACTTGCATTCCGTCTCCGCCCATAATTGATTCATAAGGATTTTGACCAGATTGTTGCCAACGTTTGTTGATGCTTGGATTGTTCTCAGCAACCCAAACCCCGTTATCTTGCAAACCGCCGTATACTTTATAGTTTTTTTGATTGTCGGCATATACCGAGTAAAATTGCCCAACTGAAGGATCATTTAATTTCGTCCAGTTTTCTCCATCATCATAAGACATATTTAAACCTCCGTCATTCCCATTTAAAATATGACCTGATTTCTTCGAATTCACCCACAATGCCTGATGATCTGAATGCACATTTTCTTTACCTATTGATTTAAATGTTTTTCCGCCATCTTTCGACTTTATAATCGGAACCCCCAAAACATAAATTCCGTTTTCGTCTTGCAAGTCAACTCTAATTTCGCCAAAATAATAACCATAAGAACTGTATACGCCATCTAAAAAATTATCGTGCGTCTTTTTCCAAGATTTTCCGCCATTCGTTGTTTTAAAAACTTCCGCGCCGATCACTTGCGTATCAAATAACATAGAATTTGCATTTTCTAAATATGTAGCTAAATCGATTGGATTTACAGAGCCAACTCTAATCATCTGTTTTACATTTTCTGCGCTATACTTTTCTTGAAAACCGTTATTTTTTAAATAACTATTCAATTTTTTATCTGATAGTTTTAAGAAATCAGAAGAAGACATTGTTTTGAAATCTTTTTTTGTTAAATCATCCGATGGCTTTTTGTTTTTATCATTTGGCCTTCTAAATTGACTGTCGTGTAAAGCATACACGGTGTTTTCGTTAAAAACGGCCAAACCTATTCTACCAACTCCGTTTCCTGTTGGAAAACCACTTTTATCAGCAATTTTTACCCAAGAAGATCCTGCATCTATACTCTTATAAATCGCCGAATTTTCACCATTACCATCAAAATTCCAAGCTTTACGATTTCGTTCCCAAGAAGCGGCATACATAATATTAAAATTATCTGGTGCTACTGCAACATCTATAATCCCTGTATTTTCATCAATAAATAATGATTTTGTCCAAGTTTTTCCACCATCCGAAGATTTAAAAACTCCTCTTTCTTCGTTAGCTGAGTATAAATGCCCAATCACTCCAACAATTACTTCATCAGCATTCTTTGGATTTATAAGAATTCTACTGATATGGTGAGAATCTAACAAGCCAACATTGTTCCATGTTTTACCTTTATCCGTAGATTTTAAAAGACCAATTCCTGCATAAGAAGAACGGGAAGAATTTTTTTCTCCGGTCCCCACCCAAATTGTTTCAGAACTCCAATCTACAGCAATATCTCCAATATTTTGTGTTGGGGAACTGTCTAAAACTGGCATAAAAGTTGTTCCATTATTATTTGTATACCACAAACCCCCAGAAGCATAACCTACATAAAATTCTATTGTATTACTAGGATTTACAGCCACGTCAACCACACGCCCGCTCATAATTGTTGGTCCAATATTTGTAAAATTGATGTTTTTTACGAGTGATTTTTTTTGTGCTATTTGTTTATCCTTAATAGATTTTTCTATTAAAATAGCCCTTGTTGGTGACTGTTGTGCAATTAAAATACTACAATAGAAAAACAATGCATAATATATAATTTTTGTCATACTTCTCTTATTTAATTTTATAGTTTACTTATTACCTTTCAACCCTTTTGTTAGTGGTTTCAGCTATTATAAATGATCTTTTACTTTTTTTCACTAAATTAGCGATAATTAATCAAATAAAAATTTTTACAATGGATGGTTTATTATACACAATTATTATTGGAGCAATTTGCGGCTACATAGCAGATGTTCTTATGAGTGATAACGGCTATGGTTTAATACTGAGTATTATTATCGGTATTGCTGGTAGTTTTGTTGGTACTTGGGCTTTCGGTCAATTAGGTATTAGTGTTGGTAGTGGATGGATAAGTGACATTATTAAAGGTGCATCTGGAGCTATTATAATTTTGTTTATTCTTGGACTTATTAGAGGAGGAAGAGGTAGAGGAAGAAGAAGATAGTTTAGAATACTTTGTTTACCTTTAAAAAGATGCTAAAAAGCATCTTTTTTTTTGCTAGAATTTTAATGAAATAATATAAACTACATATTACAGACGCTTCACAATTAATCAATGTACATTTGCATTTCTATACAAAAAATAATTTCAGTTTTTTTTTAAATATTATACATGTCATTTAAAGACTTAGGCTTATCAGCCGCTTTAGTAAAAGCAGTAGAAGAAAAAGGATACACAACTCCTTCTCCAATTCAACAAAAAGCAATTCCTCCTATTTTGGAAGGAAAAGACATATTAGCTTCCGCTCAAACAGGAACAGGAAAAACAGCAGGTTTTACCTTACCGATATTGCAGTATTTGTCAGAAACCAAACACGCAAAATACAGACCTTTACGTGCCTTAGTTTTAACACCAACAAGAGAATTGGCTGCACAAGTGCATGACAATGTAAGAGAATATAGTAAATATGTGGACATAAAATCTGCGGTCGTTTTTGGTGGTGTAAAAGCCAAACCTCAAATTGCAACTTTAAGAAGTGGTGTAGACATTTTAGTGGCAACTCCTGGAAGATTATTAGATTTACATGATCAAAAAGCGGTTTCTTTTAAAAGAGTTGATGTACTTATTTTAGATGAAGCAGACCGAATGTTAGACATGGGTTTTGCTAGGGATTTAAATAAGATCATTAGTTATATGCCTGCAAAGCGTCAAAATTTGATGTTTTCTGCAACATTTTCTAAAGAAATAAAAAAGTTAGCGGAAGGTATTTTAAGAAATCCTGTTTCTGTAGAAGCAGAGCCACAAAATTCCACAGCAAAAAAAGTAACTCACAAAGTTTTTAAGGTTGACAAAAATAAAAAAACAGAGTTTACTATTAAATTGATAAAAGACGGAAATTGGAATCAAGTTTTAGTCTTTACAAGAACCAAGCATGGCGCTAATAAACTGACTGAGAAATTAATAAAAGCAGGCATTTCTGCTGCTGCAATTCATGGAAATAAAAGTCAGGGAGCAAGAACAAAGGCTCT
>JBLIJW010000172.1:0-4097 GCA_047636155.1 Flavobacterium sp.
TATTGTAGAAATCATAAGCGATAAAATTAACGCTAAAGCAGATCTAAATGTTATGTACTGAAAAACTCCTGTTCCTGGGACGTCTAATGTTTTGTCTAGATATTCAAATAAATAGTATAACATAGGTATTGTTTTAAATTTTACTTAAAAAAAGTAAAAGCTATTTCTCTAATTGTTTTAAAAATTCTTTTACCAATTTCAAATCATCAAAATCGTGTTTTACACCATTTATCTCTTGGTATGTTTCGTGTCCTTTTCCTGCTATTAAAATTATATCCTTTGGATTGGCAAGTTGAACAGCAGTTTTAATCGCTTGCTTTCTATCTTCAATAATCATTGCTTTTTTGAAATTTTGTGGTTCTATTCCCGACTCCATTTCTTCTAGAATAATTTTTGGATTTTCTGTTCGCGGATTATCTGAGGTCAATATTACTTTGGTGCTTAATTGCGTCGCAATCGCTGCCATTATTGGTCTTTTCGTTTTGTCTCTATCGCCGCCACAACCAACAACAGTAATTAATTGCTCGTTTTGAGTACGGATAAAGTTTATGGTTTGCAACACATTTTCTAAAGCATCTGGTGTGTGTGCATAATCTACAACTGTAGTAATTTCTGTATCAGAAACGATGTATTGAAATCTACCGGAAACAGATTCTAATTCTGATAATAATCGAAGTGCTTCTCGGCTTTCCATTCCCAATTCGCATGCCGCACCATAAATTGCCAACAAATTGTAAGCATTAAAAGTTCCTATTAAACGAACCCAAACTTCTTGTTCGTTGATTTTTAGCAATAGTCCTGACAACTGACTTTCTAAAATTATAGCTCTATAATCTGCATACGACTTTAAAGCATATTTTAATTTTTTTGCTTTTGTGTTTTGCAACATTACCATTCCGTTTTTATCGTCTGCATTTGTTAAAGCAAAAGCGTTGGAGGATAAACTGTCAAAAAACTGCTTTTTAACGTCGCGATATTCTGCAAACGAACTATGATAATCTAAATGATCGTGAGATAAATTGGTAAAAATTCCGCCAACGAAATGCAATCCTGTTGTACGATTTTGATGAATTCCGTGCGAACTTACTTCCATAAAGCAATGGGTAACGCCGCTTTGAACCATTTTATCTAAGTAATAATTTATGGTTAAAGAATCTGGCGTTGTATGCGTTGCTTTATATTCGGTTGCATCTACCATAATTTTTACAGTAGAAAGTAAACCTACTTTGTAATTGGCTTTTTGAAACAATTGAAATAATAAAGAAGCAATTGTGGTTTTACCATTTGTGCCAGTTATACCAACTAATTGTAATTTATTCGACGGATTGTCATAATAGTTTGCCGCAACATATGCCAATGCTTCGTTAGTATCATTAACAACTACATAAGTAATATTTTCAATTGTAATCTCTGGTATGATATCGCACAATATAGCTGTTGCACCATTGGAAATAGCAGTAGAAATAAAGTCGTGACCATTACTAACCGTGCCGCGAATTGCAACAAAAAAAGTATTAGTAACTACTTTTCTAGAATCGAAAGTGATATTTTCAATCGCTATATCTGTAACACCTTTAATGGCTTCAATTGCGACTTTATATATTATGTCTCTTAGGTTTTTCACGATAAATTTATGGTTATTAAATCGTTCGTTTTTATTGTTGTTCCGGCATTAATAGATTGAGATTGTACTTTTCCGTTGCCAATGACTTTTACTTTTAATCCTAAATTTTCTAATAACGAAAGGGCATCCATTCCTGGCATTCCTTTAACATTAGGGATTTCATTTTTTATGGATTGTGACTTCAGGATATAATTTTGATAATTTTTCTCTTGAACAGCCACTTTAGATTGCAAGTTTTGTATTTCATTTTGTGAAGGAACATCCGTAAATATTTTCTGAGCAATGCGTTTAAAAACTGGTCCGGCAACATCGGCACCATAATAATTATTTTTAGAAGTATTTGGCTTATGAACTACAACAATGCAAGAGTATTTAGGTTTATCTACAGGAAAAAAACCAACAAAAGAAGAAATATAATGTTTGTCACTTCCTCCATTTGTACCATAATTTGCTTGCGCAGTTCCGGTTTTTCCTGCCATCGAAAATTCTTTAGAATATAGCTTAGAACCAGTGCCACGTTTTACAACATTTTCTAGCAATGCTTTTAATTTTTTGATGGTTTCATCTGAACAAATTTTTGGATTGATAACTTGTTTGTTGTATTTCTTTATGGTTTTATTCCATTCTTTAATTTCTGTTACAAATTGTGGTTTTACCATTTCGCCATTATTAGCTACAGCATTGTAAAGTGTTAGAGTTTGTAACGGAGTAATTGCAACACCATAACCGAACGCCATCCACGGAAGTGAAATTGCACTCCAACTTTTGTTTGTTGGTCTTGGAATACGAGGTTTGCCTTCGCCTTGAAATGGCAATCCTAATGGTTTATTTAATCCTAAATTTTCGATTCGACTTACAAATTCCGACGGATTATTTTTGTAATTTTCGTACACAGCTTGCACCAAAATTGTGTTAGAAGAAACCTCAAAACCACGTCCTACAGAAATTTTTCCGTATCCACCTTCGTGTGAGTCACGAACTTTTCTTCCTCTATAAATGATAGTTCCGCCATTGCTGTCGTACACTTTAGAAGTGTCTATTTTGTTGTCGTCTAGCAAAGCAATCATATCTACTAACTTGAATGTCGATCCAGGTTCGTGTGCTTCTGCAACTGCATAATTTATTGTTTCGTAATAATTTCCTGATTTCTCATCGCGTCCTAAATTAGAAATTGCCTTAATATTTCCGGTTTTGGTTTCCATTACCACAACGCAACCATGTTCTGCATCAAACTCTTCTAATTGTTTTAAAAGTGCGTGGTGCGCAATATCTTGAATATATACATCAATGGTAGAAATTACATCAAATCCATCTTGCGGATCGACCTCATTTTGATCGCGAATTGGTTTCCATTGTCCTTTTGCAATTTTTTGTTTTAAGATTTTTCCGTCTTTTCCATTTAGGTATTTTCCAAAAGCACCTTCAATACCAACGCGTAACGGATTCCCGAATTCGTCTTTTCTTTCGTATCCAATTGTGCGCTCGGCAATTTTACCAATAGGATGTTCTCTAACTGTTTCTTGTTCAATAATTAAACCTCCTTTATTAGTACCTTTATTAAAAAGTGGAAACGTTTTAAGACGAACATAATCTGTATAAGATAGGTTTTTACCCAAAAGTAAATACCTGTTTTTATTTGCTTTTGCAAGGCGAAGTTCTTCTTGATAGTAGCTTGGAGTTTTGTCAAAAATAGTAGCTAAACTATCGGATAATGCTTGAATATTACCTTCAAAATCTTTCGCATTTGGTGCCAAAGCATCAAACCGTATGGTGTAATTTGGTATGGATGTAGCGAGTAAACTACCATCTGCTGAATAAATATTCCCTTTATTAGCAGGGATTACAAATGTTTTAACCGTTCTGTCTTTGGCTAGTTTACGATAATAGTCACCTTCTATCCAAATTATATTAGATAGTTTTATAGTTATTGCAATTGCCATAAAACAAAGTAATAAGGCAACAACAAAGACACGATAAGATTTTTTTTTCTCTTCTACGGCCATAACTTTTTAAGTAAACTAGTTTCTTCTGCTTTTTTAATTTTTATTTTTTGTGGCGGAACCGATGCAGGAAAAATTCCTCGAGATTCCATTTTTTCAGAAATTGTAGACTCCATTTTTAATTTCATTAAATCCGATCGTCTGTCTACAAACTCTGATCGCAATTCTTTTACTTCATTGGTTAGATCTGCAATTCGGAAAACTTTTTGCTCAAACCGATGCGTATTTGCAATCATTACTATTCCCAAAATAACTAGAAAGAAGATAAACCGCCAATTTTTGGTGGAACCTTCATTGACCAGAAAACGGGCTTTTAATATGTTGTAAATTCCGCCTTTCATAATATTTTGGGTTCGGATTTTGGGTTTCGCGTTTCGGATTGTTGGTTGTTATTTAATATACAGAATACTAAAAACTACTTCTTTTCTGCTATTCTTAATTTTGCACTTCTTGCTCGGCTATTTATTTTAATT
>JBLIJW010000173.1:0-3985 GCA_047636155.1 Flavobacterium sp.
TTCTTTGCCAATTTACAAATCTGTAGTTGCAAATAACTTAGAACCAATAATTTATGCTTTTGATATTAAAACTCAAAATATAGATTCTACAGCTGTTCTAATTGATGTAACAAAATTGTTTTCTACCGATATAAAAGCCATTACAGCCTTCCCTGCAAGCTTCAGAAAAAGGTATAAAGTAAAAAGATTAGATACTTCTAGAAGCTTTATAAATAATATAAAAAGCTATCCGACAAATATAGAAGTAGTTCAAGATTTTACCTTTGATGCAGATGCACCGCCAAGTAATGCCAGAACAAATACGATTACTTTACGTGTAAATCAATCTATGATTTTATTACCAGAAAATAAAATGATGCCTAGAATTTACGACAAAAGAGTGGGGTATTTTTCTATGGGAAATGTAGACTATAGTTCTGAAGCGTTAAAAGCAGATAACAAAAGATATATTAAACGTTGGCGATTAGAGCCAAAAGACATCAATGCCTACCACCGTGGAGAATTGGTTGAACCGATAAAACCAATTGTGTATTATTTAGATCCTGCTACTCCAGATAAATTGAAAAAATTCATAAAACAAGGCGTAGATGATTGGCAAAAAGTTTTTGAAACTGCGGGTTTTAAAAATGCAATTAAGGCCAAATATCCGCCTACAAAAGAAGAAGATCCGGAATTTAGTATGGAAGATGCTCGGTATTCATCGATAAGATATGTTGCAAGCACCACTAGAAACGCAACTGGTCCAAGTGTTTCTGACCCCAGAACTGGAGAAATAATTGAGAGTGATATTATTTGGTATCACAATCATTTACGCTCTTATAGAAACAGGTATTTGCTGGAAACCGGAGCTGCAAATCCATCAGCTAGAACGCTTGAAACTCCTGCAGAAGAAATTGGAGAAATGATGCGAATGGTTATCTCTCATGAAGTTGGTCATGCATTAGGTTTACCTCATAACATGGCTGCAAGTTATGCGTATGCTGTAGATTCTTTACGCTCTGGAAAATTTACTCAGAAATTCGGCATTGCAGCAACCGTTATGGATTATGCACGCTTCAATTATATTGCTCAACCTGGCGATGAAAATATACGATTTATAAGACAATTAGGTCCTTATGACCACTACTCAATTAATTGGGGATATCGTAAAATTCCGAATATAGAATCTCCAGAACAAGAAGTAAAAACTTTAGATAAATGGATTGAAAGTAAAGCTAATAATCCAATATACAGATTTGGAAATCAAAGATTTGATCCTTCTGCTCAAACTGAAGGAATCGGAAATGATCAAGTAAAAGCTTCTACTTACGGAATAAAAAATCTAAAAATTGTTGCTCAAAACTTACCAGGCTGGACATCAAGTCAAACGAATAGCTATGAGGATTTATCAGAATTGTATCAAGAACTTTTAAGTGTTTGGGGCAGATATATTGGTCATGTTGCAGGTAATATCGGTGGTGTTTATGAGTTTAATAAAAAACCAAATCAAACTGGTTATATTTATATTCCTGTAACGAAAGAAAAGCAAAAGGAGTCTTTAGTTTGGTTGCAAAAAAATGCATTTAAAACTCAAAATTGGTTATTAGACAAAAATATTTTAGCCAACTTTAAAGAAAGTGGGTACACAGATTTAATGTTGCGTTTGCAAAATAGACAATTGTACTCATTACTAAATGCAAATAAATTAAAGAGAATGATAGATGCTGAAGTTATTCAAGATGATTTTTATGCAATCTCTGATATGATAAGAGATTTACGAACTGGTCTTTTTTTTGAAGCAAATTATTTGAAAAATGTAGATCTTTTCAGACGTAATTTACAGAAGTCTTTTATTGATAGATTAGCGAATTTATTTAATAGTAAAGAAACCAAAAATTCTGATATTAACGCGATAATTAGGGGTGAATTAGAAATAATGAATTTACAATTAACGATTGCCACAGGCAGACGTATAAATAGAGTTACAAAGTATCATTACAGAGATTGTTTGGCTAAAATTGGAGAAATATTAAATCCTAAAAATTAATTATTTTCTCAATAAGTTATTACCTATTGCACATTGTAAACAGCGTTTATTTGTGCAATAGTTGTTTTTAAGTTCCAATAAAGCTTGACTTTCGCAAGCATTTTCAGCAACAACGCCAAGCTTAGAAAATTTAGAAATAATACTATTTTTCTCTGGCTTCATTTTTTTTAGAATTTCTAAAAATAACATTTCATCCACCTCTCCCCGTGCCCTTTGATATAAGAACTTCAAAGGTAGCACCGTATTAATGATCAATAAATCGATAAAGGAAGTCGTGAGTTTTTTTGCTGAAGATTTTGAGATAGACTCAAAATTATAATGAGTTTTCCAAAACGGAGCTATCTCAATAGAAAATAGCTCATAAAACTCTTTTAAAGTTTTTCTGGTCATCAATATGGAGAAAAGCTTATGATGTTTATGAAACAAAGAGGCCAATTGCGCAATTCTAATGGTAGGGAAGTTGTTGGGTCGCATTCTAAAAAATGAAAACTGAATGTTCTCGATGGATTGTAAGTTGTATTTATGAATTAAGTATGCATGCGTTGTTTTTAATTGAAGCTGGTGCGCATCTTCCATACCTACCTCTAGAAAACCTGCTTGCCCAAACAATAGAGCCTCCAATTGATGTGCATCAAAACTAACTTTTTGAATTACGGAAAAATCTATAGATTGTGCCAATCGTAAAAAAGAATCCCCATTTACTTTTAGTCCAAAGTTCCTCGCTAATAATTGAAATAAAACTGCTTCGTAGTTATTGTTTTCTTTGACCAGTAAGCCCGCAATATCTTCTGACTTTCTCTCTAAACGCTCAAAAAATAAACGTTCCTTCCAATTAGCAAACGTAAAATCATCTACTGTACCTATGGCCTCCTGACAAGGAATCCAACTTGTTGGACTAAAAAATAAATTTCTGTAGTTTTCTAAAACACTTTTATTTACTAAATCTTTTAAAGCCAATGTTGGTATTGGTTTATTGTTTTTCATAAAAATAACAGCATCATTTTCCCAAACAACATGCAAAATAACAGCATCATAATTTACATCTATTTCATGATTGTGCAAGTACCAATCTGAAGCTTTTACGTGGATTTCAACATTTCCTATCCAAATTTGATTTTCAATTTTTAATTCAGAATATAAAAAGTCTGGACCCGCGTGCTTGTTGTGTACACCTGTTTTTAAAATGGATACCTGCTCACCATCTGTGGTTTTAAAATCAACCTTAGAAAACATTTTGTATTTCCATACAAAATGCAAAAAATTCTCATTCATCGTTTTTATCTTCAAGGTACAAATAAATTGATACTTCTATCAATTTATGTAATTAACAATAAGCACAGAAACGACATTAATACCTTATTTTTGCACTTTAAAAATTAGAATAAAAATGAATATTATAGATAGTTTAAAATGGCGATATGCTGTTAAAAAATTCGACACAAATAAAGAGCTTTCATTAGCACAAATATCTACGTTAAAAGAAGCTTTTAATTTAACAGCTACCTCTTTCGGCTTGCAACCATTAAAGTTAGTAGTTATAAAGAATAAAGCGGTGCAAGAAAAATTAGTTTCATTTTCATGGAACCAGCAACAAATCTTACAGGCTTCTCACCTATTAGTTATTTGCATACAAGACCATTACACCAGCAAAGAGGTAGAAAATTACTTCAACTTGGTTCAAAAAGTTAGAAATACGCCAGATGAAATCATCAATCCCTTTAAAAAGTTTTTAACTGCAGAAATAGCAAAAAAGACTCAAGAAGAATTATTTATTTCGAATAAAAACCAAGCATATATTGCACTTGGAAATTTACTAACGGTTTGTGCTACTTTAGAAATTGATTCTTGCCCGATGGAAGGTTTTACTCCAGATAAATATGATGAAATTCTAGATTTAAAGAAAAAGAATTTAAAATCAGTTTTAGTACTACCTGTAGGGTTTAGAGCGACAGATGATTA
>JBLIJW010000174.1:0-3961 GCA_047636155.1 Flavobacterium sp.
TTTGGGAAAGTGCCTCAAAAATTACTACAACAGGCTGGAATGTAGAAATAAAATTACCGTATAGAACGATTCGTTTCGCAAATAGTCCTGAACAATCTTGGGGCTTTAATTTTCACAGACGCTTAGAGAAATTAAACGAAAAACATGCTTGGACACACGTAGATAACACGGTGGGTAATTGGACTCAGTACGATGGTCTAATTGAAGGTTTTAATGCTATAACGCCACCCACAAGGTTAAACTTATATCCATATGCCTCGGCAACTGCTGCTTCTTTTGATGGAGAAAGTAACTTCGATTATAGTGTTGGTTTAGATTTAAAATATGGTTTGACGGATAATTTCACTTTAGATGCCACTTTAATACCAGATTTTAGTCAGGTAGGTTTTGATAATGTAGAATTAAATTTAGGTCCGTTTGAGCAACAATTCTCAGAGCAAAGACAATTTTTCACGGAAGGCACAGAACTATTTAACAAAGGAGACTTATTTTACTCCAGAAGAATTGGAGCTGCACCAATAGATCAATTTAATGTTTCTGCAAACTTAATACATGAAGATAATTTTGATGCAAACGGCACAAGAATAACCGAAGAAATTACAACCTATCCTCAAAAAGTAACCATGCTAAATGCTATAAAAATATCTGGTAGAACAAAAAATGGTTTAGGAATTGGATTTTTTAATGCAATTACAGAAAATACAAGCGCTAGCATCAAAACTACTACTGAACAAATAAACGGAGATGTAAGTACATCCGATAGGCAAGAAGTTATAAATCCTTTTTCTAACTACAATATTATGGTCTTAGATCAGCAGTTTAACCAAAACTCTACCATTACACTAATAAACACAAATGTGACCAGAGATGGCCGTTTTAGAGATGCAAATGTGACAGCGCTTGATTGGCATGTAGAAACCAAAAACAGCAAATATAATATAGACGGTTCTTTTGGAATGAGCAATATATCAGACGATGTAAACAACCCAAACACAGGCTATACTTTTGATAATAGTTTTGGTTATAATTCTGGAAATTGGAACTGGGAAGCGGGCTATAATTTTGAAAATAAAGACTTTAATCCAAATGACTTCGGTATTTTGTTTTCTAATGACCAGCAAACTGTCTATGGAAGTGCCGGTTGGCGAACATTACAACCCACTAAACAGTTTAATCGGTATCGTTTTAATTTTTACAATCAATTAAATTTTCAACATTTTTCTGGCGCTTTTACAGGGTATAATGCAGGTTTAAATGCAAGTGCTCAGACAAAGGAACGGTTCTCTTTTGGTGGAAACTTAAATTATGGATCCAAAAATAGAGACTATTTCGAACCAAGACAAGGAAGTACCAGTGGCATCTATTTTAAAAGACCCGAAAGAATCAATATAAATGGTTGGATTTCTACCAACTCGCAGAAGAAATTAGCACTAAATTCAAATACCTATTTTACAAACTATACCAACCACCCTCAGAGAGAATATGGCATCAGTGTAAGTCCACGTTACCGATTCACAAATCAGTTTTCATTGCAATACAGATTAAACTACAACAAAGCACAAAATGATCAAGGGTATGTTTCTGAAAATGGGAACACTGTTATTTTTGGTCAAAGAGATCGCAAAAGTTATACAAATACAATTTCTGGAACTTACAATTTTAGCACAGACGCCTCCCTATCCTTAAGTTTTAGACATTATTGGAGTGCAGTTGCTTACAACGGATTTTATAATTTAAATACAGATGGTTCTTTGGCTGAAAACAAGGAATATACAAACGATGATGTAAATTTTAATAGCTGGAATTTAGACTTGAATTACTTCTGGCAGTTTGCTCCGGGAAGCCAATTAATTGTTTTTTATAGAAATTCTATTTTTGACGCGAATGATAAATCGGGAATTGGTTTTTACGAAAATCTAGAAAATTTATTCCAGCAATCAAAGCAACACACACTTTCTGTAAGATTCGTTTATTTTATAGATTACAATGCAATCAAAAATATTTTTTAACATCTAATGCATTCTGATTTATGATAATACTCTAAATGTTCCCTCGAATTATTTTTCTAGAAATAAAGAAAAATTCTATTTAAATAGGTTTTTAAACTATTTTATCTTCATTTTTAGTTCGTTTAAATTTGAAATCAGAAGCGGGTTTATCAGTTTCTGATTTCTTTTTTATACATTCGTTTTAAATTAGAAAAAGTATGATTTTTTGTAAAAATATACACAAACAGTATGGAGATGTCGAAGTCTTAAAAGGAGTAGATGTGCATATTAAAAAAGGGGAAATTGTTGCAATTGTTGGTCCTTCTGGAGCAGGAAAAACATCACTTCTTCAAATTCTTGGTACTTTAGACAAACCGCAAGCAACGCAAGATTTTGAGCTTTCTTTAAATGCAATTTCCCTGCAGAATTTATCGGACAAAGAATTGTCCTCTTTTCGAAACAAGCACATTGGTTTTATTTTTCAGTTCCATCAATTATTACCAGAATTTACAGCCTTAGAAAACGTATGTATTCCCGCTTTTATTGGAAAAAAACCAAAGAAAGAAACCGAAAAAAAAGCAAAAGAAATTTTAGAATTTTTAGGATTGTCTCATAGAATAAACCACAAACCAAATGAACTTTCTGGCGGAGAGCAGCAGCGTGTTGCTGTGGCAAGAGCTTTAATTAATGATCCTTCTGTTATTTTAGCTGATGAGCCGAGTGGAAATCTAGACAGTGCATCCGCGAAGAATTTGCATGATTTATTTTTTAAACTGCGCGATCAGTTTGGTCAAACTTTTGTGTTGGTAACACACAACGAAGATTTAGCTGCAATGGCAGATAGAAAACTAATCATGAAAGATGGTAAAATCGTTTAATCTTGTAACAATTGAGTTCATTTTACTACTAATAGTGCAAACTTTACAATGAAGGAAACTTTCCAGAACTTAATTGCTTATTTAAAAAACCCGGTTCTTGAAAAAGACACAAATACCAATTTAAGCTACCGGTTTAATATCTTTTTACAAATTCTTGTCATTAGTCTTTTAACAGGAATCGTGATCTCCCCTATTTTTGCACTTTTCGAAGCGTTGCAATGGGTAAATATGGACAACCATAAAGTAGCAGCTCAATTTGAAAATATGGGAATTCTTCAAATAATTTTATTAGGTGCCATCGTAGTTCCTATTATAGAGGAGGCCATCTTTAGAGGACCAATTACAGCCTTTAAAAAACCAAAATCCTTTAAAATTGCATTTTATGCTCTTGCGCTGCTCTTCGGTTTTATTCACATTTCTAACTTTGAAATAACGACCAATGTGTTATTGTTAGCTCCAATATTGGTGCTTCCTCAAATACTTTTAGGGGGATATTTTGGATACATTAGAGTTCGTTTTGGAATACAATGGTCTATGCTATTGCACGGGTGCTATAACGGAACACTTATATTATTAAGCTTCTTATTTGAATCATAAATCTATGAAGAAATCTGACCTCAAAGAATTTTTAGACGAAAAAGTAATTTTATATAACAATCCAAAATTTATAGATTCAGATCCGATACAGATTCCGCATGTATTTACTCAAAAAGAAGACATTGAAATTGCTGCTTTTCTAACGGCTATTATTTCTTGGGGAAATAGAACCATGATTATTCGGAACTCGTTTAAAATGATGGAATTATTTGACAATGCACCGCATGACTTTATACTAAATCATCAAGAAAAAGACCTAAAAAGCTTGGAGGGTTTTGTACATAGAACTTTTAATTACATCGATTTTCAGCAATTTATAAAATCACTACAGCATATTTATTTGCAGCATGGCGGTTTGGAGCAAGCGCTCGTAATTAAAGACGGATCTAAGACTTATCAAACTGCAATTAATAACTTTAAAACTTTGTTTTTTGAAGTAGAACATCAACAAAGAACTCAAAAGCATATTTCAGATCCTTTAAAAAATTCTGCTGCAAA
>JBLIJW010000175.1:0-3953 GCA_047636155.1 Flavobacterium sp.
AATGAAGATGTTTTAAGTTTAGGAATTTTAGGAGATCCTTCAGAGCCCTTATTAGAAAAGGTTTTAGAAGCTATTTCTTCTGGAAGTACTGGCACAAGTGCAGCATGTAATGCCAATAATTACACATTTTTGTATAATTCTATCAATGCTCAAAGAGCATTTGATACCGGCATTTTTATAAAACAAAACTTACCCAATACAAATTAATATGAAGAAATATATTATTGCAAGTATGCTCTCGGTAGTACTCTTAACGCTTTCTTGTAGTAAAGATGAAAATGGATTAAGTGAAGATTTCGTGGCTTCCACAGCTGATGAAATCAATGACTTTATTTATTTAGGTTTAAATCTTTATTATTTATGGCAAGAAGATGTGCCTAATTTAGCAGATAACAGATTCAGTAATTTAGAGGAGCGGTATGCCTTTTTTAGAAGAAACGAAAGTCCAGAAGCTACTTTTAATAGTTTGTTAAGCGAACCCGGAACTATAGATCGTTTTTCTTGGATTGTGGACGATTATGTGGCTTTAGAAAATTCTTTTCAAGGAATAAATTTAAGTACAGGAATAGAGTTTGGTCTCGTGAGATATAATAATGTTAGCACCAATGTATTTGGCTATGTGCGCTACGTACTTCCAAATTCTAGCGCAGAAATATCAGGTATTACAAGAGGCATGTATTTTAATACCGTAAATGGAACACAGCTTACAGACCGTAATTTTAGAGGATTACTTTTTAGCGATGCTACATCGGTATCTTTAGGTTTTGCAGATTACAATTCAGGAAACCCAACTGCTAATAATACAACGATTTCTTTAACCAAAACAGAAATTCAAGAAAATCCGATTGCAATGGATACCGTAATTGAGGTGAATTCAAAGAAAATAGGCTACTTATTATACAATCAATTTGCAAGTTCTTATGACCAAGAGTTGAATGCCGCTTTTAATACTTTTAAAGCAGCCGCAGTGCACGATTTGATCATCGATTTACGTTATAATGGCGGGGGTTCTACAAATACTGCAGGTTTTTTAGGAAGTATGATTACTGGACAGTTTCCAGATCAGGTCTATTCAAAAGAAGTTTGGAACCGCAAAGTT
Source organism: Flavobacterium sp. (assembly GCA_047636155.1). Classification (GTDB taxonomy): domain Bacteria; phylum Bacteroidota; class Bacteroidia; order Flavobacteriales; family Flavobacteriaceae; genus Flavobacterium. Next base: position 1,100 of record JBLIJW010000175.1, read on the forward strand.
ACAAATGCTTTTTCTCCAGAAGATTTTATCAATAATTTTCCGACAAGAATTGTAAAAACGGATGCTAATAATACGGTAGTGATAGATGAAGCTATAAACAGTTTAAATTTACAAAGAGTTTATTTTATTGTTACTGGAAGTTCTGCTTCGGCATCAGAATTGGTGATGAACTCTTTAAATGCACATATAGAAGTGAATGTGATTGGTTCAAAAACAGTTGGCAAACAAGTAGGTTCTATTACCCTCTATGATTCTGATAATTTACAGCGAAGTGGTGAAAATTTAAATACAAAACACACCTATGCAATGCAACCATTAGTTTTAGAAATTAAAAATAAAGACGGTATAAACTTTCCAAACGGAATTATCCCAGGAACCAACTTTACGGGTATTGAGTTGTCTGAAGATATTGGCGATTTAGGTACTTTGGGAGAGCCTTCAGAACCAATGTTGAAAGCTACTTTAGCATACATAGCCGGTAATAAAAAACCAGTTTCTAAAAAAAGTAACTTTATAAAAACAGAAATTATTTTCAATTCGAAACAAGCAACTCCTGCCGGAAATAATATGTATTCAGAATTAAAATAGAAACTGCATTTTTCAACTCAAAAATCCAGCAATTGCTGGATTTTTTTTTAATTAGATTTTTATTTTTTTAGCACCTTCAGCAGAGTCTTCAATTTCTTTGTCGGTAAGCATATCTGGTCTAAACTCACTCATTTTTTGTTCATCCATGGTTTTTGCATATTTAAAACCAGATTTCCACCATATTTTCATCAATTTTGAATCAAAAACTAAAGAATTTGTGGTTAAAACAGTAGGGGTGTAATATAAATTGAGCTTGATATTTTTATTAGAGGCAGCTAGTTTTCCAATAGTGATATTGTGTCTTTCTACGTGCGTTAACATAAAATCAAATACATCAAACAATAAAGAAAACGGATTTTTTGCTGGTAATCTATTTATCTGAGTAACCTCTGTCTCTAAAATGATAGCATCAATTTCTGTAGCACCTCTTAAAATAGCTTCTCTAATTGGCACCAAAGAACCGAAGCCGCCATCTGCATATTGGCAATGATTTTTTTCTAACAAACTCATAAATGGCACATAATTACAAGAGCCCCAAATCCAATCACAAAAATCTTCATATGAGCAATCATTTATAGATTTATATTCTATTTGATTTGCAGTTAAATTAGAAACCGTAACAACTACTTCTTTGTTCGCCTCTTTAATTTTAACGTACATTTCTCTTGTTATATTTCTCTTGATTAAACTGCGTAGATTTTTACTTTCTCCAAATGTTTTTCTGCCGTTTAAATAGTTCCAAAAAGTGTTTAAGTGATTGATCGTAATTACTTTTTCTCCAGCAATTCTCCTAATTTTAAAAGGGCTGTTGCTAAAAATACTTTCTTGAGTTACATTGGTATATAGTTCTTTTAACTCGTCTAACATTCCCAGTGCCAGATGAGAAACCATTAAACTTCCGGTAGAAGTGCCTAAAAATAAATCATATTTTTTATGCTTTTTTTTCATTAAATACTGTGCAACTCCTCCTGCAAACGCACCTTTACTCCCACCCCCAGAAATTACCAATGCTTTTTTCATTATCTATTATGATTTGTTTACTTTAGTCCGATAAAAATATCAAAAATGAAAAGAATATTCGGCATTATTTTCACATTCCTTTTTTTAATTGGATGTCAGCAAGAATATCAACCAAGAAATATAACCGCGATCTCTATAACCAACTTTAAAATAGACAGTGCTAGTGTTAGAGCTATTCAAGTAGTAGATACTGCAAGTGTTTTCTATGCAGCTTCAAATGGCACTATTGGACATACATTAAATAATGGTGTCTTATGGGATGCTGTAAACATCAAATATCAAGACACTATTACTCCGAATTTTAGAAGTTTGGCTTTTAATGGATCGGATTATTTTGCATTGTCCATAGGAAACCCTGCGTTGTTATATAAAATTTCTAATGGACAAACCACGCTGCAATATGTAGAAGAAAACGACAAGGTTTTTTATGATGCTCTTACTTTTTTTGATGATAAGGTGCACGGAATTGCGGTTGGCGACCCTACCGAAAATTGTGCTTCGATTCTTCTTACCGAAGACGGTGGAGCAACTTGGAATAAAATGAGTTGTGCTAATTTACCGGAAATTATGGTAGGCGAAGCTTTTTTTGCTGCTAGTAACACCAATATAAAAACAATTGGAAGCACCGTTTGGATTGCTTCTGGAGGAAATAAAGCACGTGTTTTAAAGTCTACAGATTTTGGCAATACCTGGCAGATTTTTGAAACTCCTATAATTCAAGGAAAAGGTCCTCAGGGAATTTATTCTATCGATTTTTTTGATAAAAAAAAGGGCATCATAATCGGTGGTGATTATTCTAAACCAGCGGAAAACAAACAAAATAAAGCAATTACTACAGATGGTGGTAAAACATGGAAATTAATTGCAGACAACCAAAATCCAAGCTATAAAAGCTGTGTACAATTCGTTCCAAACACTGCAGGAAAGGAAGTTTTTGCAGTGGGTAAGACGGGAATATCGTTTTCTAACGATGGTGGAGCAACTTGGAAAGAGGTTTCTAAAGAATCCTATTACGCAATCCAATTTGTGGATAAAAATACAGCCTGGTTAAGCGGCCATTCAAAAATAGGAAAACTTGAGCTATAGTACATTCATAAAGTATTCAGCATGTATTATTACCAGTGCGCAGCTCTTTTTTTCTTGCCATCAACCATCCGTATTAAAAGAAGATTTTAACTGTAAAGAATCATTTTTTCCTAGTTTAGAGGAAATAAAAGATTCCAACGGAAACTTTTCATTACAAGTA
>JBLIJW010000176.1:0-3927 GCA_047636155.1 Flavobacterium sp.
AGTAATATTTCCTTCCAAAATTTTGGAGACGTACTCGACTACAGAATTTTGTTTAGCTCTGCTTACTTTTATTTTTTTCGCACTTACTTTACTAGTCGTTCCCGGTTTAGAAACGCCTTCATTTTCGTGTAAAGCAGATTTTATTTTATCCATTATAACAATTATTATGTAAATTTAAGCAAAAAAAGGCGAAACTGAGCTTGTCCAAATTTTCTAACTTTTAATTTATTTTGATTTCGAGAAGTTCAATTTAACAATACGTTGTTTTCATTACAAAAAGGAATACTAAAATCTGCCTTCGTGAATTTCTGGGAAAAATCTTTGTATTTTTTTTACAATAGTGCAACACAGCCAAAAATGTATCGTCTATAAAATAAGAACGCCTTAATGAAATCAACCAAACAAATTCATCAACCAATCATTGACCAATGCAAAAACAACAATCCGAAAGCGCAAATGCACTTGTACAATTTGTATTGTAAGGCCATGTTTTTAATCTCTTTTAGATATGTAAAAGATAGATATATAGCAGAAGATGTTATGCAAGATGCGTTTATTAAAGTATTTAAAAATATCAATAATTATAAAAATGAAGTCGCTTTTGGAGCTTGGTTAAAGAAAATTGTGATTAACCAAAGTATAGATCATCTAAAAAAAAACAAACTAGAATTGGTTTCTATTAATGAAGAAGTAATTGCAAAAACGGATGAAGATGACTGGCAGGTAGATAGTGACATTTCTACAGACGAAATTATAAAAGTAATAAACAGCTTAAAAGAAAAATACCGATTGGTTTTGACCCTGTACTTATTGGAGGGTTATGATCATGCAGAAATAGCTGAAGTTTTAAAAATTACAGCAACCACTTCTAGAACACATTTATTACGGGGTAAAAAAATACTGAAAGAAGAATTAAAAAACACGAAATATGCGGCAAGATATTAGAGATGGATTCAAAGAATATAAGGATGAGGGTATTGAATTATCTTCAAATCATACTCGAAAATTTGAAGCTTTGCTGCATTCAGAAATACCGCAGCAAAAACAAAGAAAACAGTATATAAAATGGATATCTGCTACGGCTTCGGTCGTTTTATTAGTGAGTCTGGGCATAAAATTATATTCACCTAAGACAATAGAAAAAGATCTTCTAAATACAGGTACTGAAATAAGTTCAGTAATAAAGAAAATTAGTTTAGGTAGTATTTCACCTGAATTTAAAACCATAGAAACTTATTATAAAAATAGTATTAAATTAGAAATCAGTCAATTAAAAATGACCGAAGAGAACACAGAAATCGTTGATGTTTATTTATTTAAAATAGCAGAACTCATCAAAGAATACAAATCATTAACCAAAGAGCTCAATACAAAAGTGGTTAATGATGCAACAATAGAGGCATTGATTAGTAATTTGCAATTACGCTTACAGCTTTTAAAACGCTTGAAAAAACAATTAAAAAAATTTAAAAAGTTAAATACAACACAGAATGAAACACAAATCATATAAGAACATCATAACTATTTTTTCACTTTGCTTTTTAGGAACCCTATTTGGGCAAAAATTTGATGAGAGATTTACTGAAAATTTTAAAGTAAATAAAGATGTGGAAGTCACCATAAATGCCTCTAATGCAGAAATTAATGTAACCACTTGGCATAAAAATGAAGTCGAGATAGTAGCATGTATAGAAATTGAAGGGCTATCCAAAGTAGAAGCAAAAAAGTATTTTAAAAATTGGAATTTTGAAGCTTTAGGAAATAAAAATAAAGTAAAAATTATGGCGAAAGGAAATAATTCCCTTGGCTTAAAGGATGATTTTATCATCTTTAGCAACATGGATTTTAAGTTCCCAAAAATAGAAATGCCAAACTTTGATTCCATTGTGATTCCTGATATGAATTTTGATTTCAACTTTGACTTCGATTTTGACTTCGATTTTGATACTGAAAACATCCTAAAAGATTTAGATGATTTGGATAAAAACATGGGTAAGACCGGGAAATATTCTTTTGAATGGAATAAGGGTATCGATAAAATTACGGTCAAATCTAAAAAAGAATGGGAAGCTTTTAAAAAGAGTAAGAAATATAAAGAGCTTCAGTTAACAATGCAGAAAGAAAAATTAAAAAGAGAAAGAAGCTTTGCCAAATCTAAAATAGAAATGAAAAAAGGATTAGCAAAAGCAAAACTTGAATATAAAGAAATTGACAAAGAGAAAATTAAAAAAGAATTGCAAAAAGCCAAGGAACGGATTATGAAAATGAAGTTGAATATCAACTCAAACATTGATAATATTCATATCGATGGCAGAAAGATTAAGATTAACAAAAGATTAGAAATTAAAGTTCCAAAAGCCGCAACCTTCGATTTAAATACGCGCCATTGTAAAGTTAAGTTACCGAATATAACTGCATATGGCAAAGTAAGTTATGGTAGTTTTAACGCTGATAATTTAACTAAAAGTGAACTAACAATAGAGTATGCGACTGTAAAAATCAACACTTTAAATGCTTGTACTTTATTTTTAAACAACGTTACTGATGCCAAAATAGTATCAGTAACGAATAGCAAAATAGCTAACAATTCTTCAGTTGTAAAAATTGTTAAAATCAATGAAAATGTAAACGTATCTGATAAATTTGGTGAGTTAACGATTGATAGTTTCAATCCTAATTTTGGTGAGTTTGTTTTGAACGTAAATCAATCGAATACTACTATTATTTTAGGCAATGTAAATAGTACCTTTAAACACACTTTAAATAGCGTAAAATTCGATACTAAAAGCTTAAAAAAGTCTAACAAAAACACATCAACCAATAATATAATTAAGGTAAATGGCGATTATAGCCAAATTGTAATCAAATAGTTTCTTTACTTCTTTTTTTTCGACAAAATTCTAACAAATTCCATTTCGCCATTCTTTTTAAAGTACCTATATTTATGCCCTGAAAATAGTCAATTTTTTAATGGAACGCTACAAAGAAAATCAATTAAAAGTATACAATTCTTTAACCAAAAATAAAGAGGATTTTAAATCCATAACAGACGGGTATGTAGGTATGTACGTTTGTGGACCAACCGTATATAGCAATGCACATTTAGGGAATGTAAGAACCTTTATGTTTTTTGATGTTGTGTATCGGTATTTATTGCATTTAGGCTATAAAGTGCGCTATGTGCGTAATATTACAGATGCTGGTCATTTAGAAAACGATGAGGATGAAGGGGAAGACAGAATTGCTAAAAAAGCACGTATCGAAAAAATAGAACCAATGGAGGTTGTACAACGGTACACTGTCGACTTTCATGATGTTCTAAAAAATTACAACTTTTTACCACCAAGTATAGAGCCAACGGCCACAGGTCATATTGTAGAGCAGATAGAAATGATTAAAGAAATCATGGACAAAGGTCTTGGCTACGAAGTAAATGGATCTGTATACTTTGATGTTTTAAAGTATCATAAAACCAATCATTATGGAATCCTTTCAGGGAGAAAAGTAGAAGATTTAATTCACAATACACGTTCTTTAGACGGACAGTCGGATAAGAAAAACCCACAAGATTTTGCACTTTGGAAAAAAGCAGAGGAACGCCACATTATGCGTTGGCCATCTCCTTGGAGTGATGGTTTTCCCGGTTGGCATCTAGAATGTTCTGTAATGAGTACAAAATATTTAGGCGAAAGTTTTGATATTCATGGTGGTGGAATGGATTTGAAATTTCCGCACCACGAATGCGAAATTGCACAGTCGCAAACTTGTAGCGGAAAAAAACCCGTAAATTATTGGATGCATACAAATATGCTGTTGTTAAACAGTCAGAAAATGGCGAAATCTACAGGTAATTTTATTTTACCTAACGAGATTTTATCTGGAGAAAACAAGATTCTTCCAAAACCATTTTCAGCAAGTGTTGTTCGC
>JBLIJW010000177.1:0-3848 GCA_047636155.1 Flavobacterium sp.
CTCAGAATTCACATTAATTGACGGAAAATTTACTGTAGAACAAGCAGAACAAGTTTTGGTTGCTTTGGTAAATTATAAAATAGACTTTCATAATCGCGAAGACTTTAGCAATCACATTAGGTTCAACGATAATTTAGAACATTCTAAAAAAAGAGTAAGTGAATTACAAGAAACGAAGATTACTATCCAAGAATTACTTAAAAATCTTAAAGTAAGTGATAAAAATTTAGTCATTAAAAGCACAATAACTGTAAGTGTAGAATAATAAAATGTTTGAAAACAGAAGTCTTTTTATTGCAACAAAACACCAGAAAGAAAAGGTAATTGCACCAATTTTAAATAAAGAATTACAAGTGAATTGCTTTTCTTCTGATAGTTTTGATACCGATAGTTTCGGAACATTTTCTGGAGAAATTGAAAGAAAAAGCGACGCATTATCTACCGTACGATTAAAATGTATTGAAGCAAATAAATTTACTAAATGCGATTTAATACTTGCAAGCGAAGGTTCGTTTGGCGTACATCCTTCCCTATTTTTTGCACAAGCAGATGAAGAAATAATAATGCTCAAAGATTTTAAAAATGATTTAGAAATTGTAGTAAGAGAAATTAGTTTAGATACCAATTTTGGTGGTGCATTGCTTTTAAACGAAAAGGAATTAATAAAATTTTTAGAAAATAGCAAATTTCCTTCGCATGGAATTATTTTGAAATCATCTGAGAAAAATTTCCAAAAAGTTTATAAAGGAATTATAGATGAAAAAAAATTACTATTGAAATTCAACTCCTTAATAAAAGAATTTGGAGTTGTATATGCAGAAACGGATATGCGTGCTATGTTTAATCCAACAAGAATGAAAGTTATTGCTTTGGCAACTAAAAAGTTAATCGATAAAATAAAATCTAAATGTCCAGAATGCAGCACTCCGGGTTTTGATATTTTAAAGGCAAATCCTGGTTTAGTTTGTGCGAATTGTAATTCTCCTACTCGTTCTATCCTAAGTTTAACGTACCAATGCCAAAAATGTTTTTATCAAACTAATATTCTATATCCAAAAGGCAAAACCAAAGAAGATCCAACTTTTTGCGACAACTGTAATCCTTAATTTAAAATGATTGAAATTTCTAATGATGTTAGTAAAGCCAAATTATTGCTTGAAAAAGACGAAATAATTGCTATACCAACAGAAACCGTATACGGATTGGCTGGTAATATTTATAGTGAAACCGCTATAAAAAAGATTTTTAGCACCAAGAAAAGACCATTTTACAATCCGTTAATCGTTCATATTTCTTCGATAAATGTTTTGCAAGACATTGCCATTAATATTCCAGAAAAAGCACTTTTACTTGCAGCAAAATTTTGGCCTGGTTCGTTAACCTTAGTGTTGCAAAAAAATGATAGCATTCCAGATTTAATTACTGCAGGAAAAAATACTGTCGCCATTCGAGTTCCAAATCACGAGTTAACATTAAACTTATTAAAAAGTTTGCGGTTTCCTTTAGCTGCGCCTAGTGCCAATCCTTTTGGTCAAATTAGTCCAACTACTGCACAACATGTTGCCGAATATTTTTCTGAAGAAATACCAATGGTTTTGGATGGTGGAAATTGTTCTAATGGAATTGAATCTACCATAATTGGATTTGAAAACAACAAAGCTATTCTATTGAGATTAGGATCTATTGCTATTGAAGAAATTGAAGTAGTTATTGGAAAAATCACAATTAAAAATCAGGAAGAAAATGCACCATTAGCGCCGGGAATGTTAAGCAGACATTATGCACCAAAAACAAAAACTGTATTAGTAGATAATATTTTAGCAGCGATTGAAGAAAATTTAGATAAAAAAATTGGACTTCTTCTTTTTAAAGATGCTGTATATCATGAAGCCGTTTTAACATCCGAAATTTTATCTGAAAATGGAGATTTAAAAACTGCAGCTTCCAACTTATATGCAGCAATGCATACATTAGACAAACAAAATTTAGAGATCATTATTGCCCAAAGGTTTCCCGAAAATAATTTAGGAAATTCTATTAATGATCGTTTACAACGCGCTACAAAAAACTAAAAATACCATGAATTTAAATTTACTTTTAGAGAATTTAACCAATCCTGCTTTATTATTTTTCATCCTCGGAATTATAGCCGTTCGATTAAAAAGCGATTTAGAAATTCCAGAGAATTCTTCTAAATTTATCTCGTTGTATTTGCTATTTTCCATCGGATTTAAAGGTGGTCAGGAGTTAGCACATAGTCACTTTACTTTAGAAATTATTTGGTCTGTTTTATTCGGTGTTTTTATTGCCATAATTATTCCAATTTATTCTTATTTCATTTTAAGAAGAAAATTTTCTGCTCATGATTCTGGAGCGATTGCCGCTGCATATGGTTCTGTTAGTGCAGTAACTTTCGTAACAGCTGCATCGTTTTTAGAATTGCAAAACCATGTTTTTAGCGGACATATGGTTGCTGTAATGGCGCTAATGGAAGCACCAGCAATTGTTATTGGAGTTATTTTGATAAGAATGTTTCATAAAAAAGAAGAAAATAAAACCTCAATGGGTTCTTTAATCAAACATTCATTTACAAACGGAAGCGTACTTTTAATTTTAGGAAGTTTAGTTATTGGTTTATTGGCAAGTGAAGAACAAGCCATGGGAATTAAACCTTTTACCACCGACTTGTTTAAAGGCTTTTTAGCAATTTTTCTATTAGATATGGGAATTGTAAGCGGAAGAAAACTAAAAGATTTTATAAAAAGCGGATGGTTTGCTATTTTATTTGCAATCGCCATTCCGCTAATAAACGGATGTGTTGTTGCAATAATTAGCCAATTAATTACGGATGATATTGGTAACCGATTTATATTTGCAATTTTGGCGGCAAGCGCGTCTTATATTGCAGTTCCGGCCGCAATGAAAATAGCCGTTCCTAAAGCAAATCCTGGTTTGTTTTTACCAATGGCATTAGCAATTACATTTCCTTTTAATATCACTTTAGGAATGCCTATCTATTATTCTATTATACTTTACTTTAATTAAAGTTTTAAACGATATACTTCATCTAAATCTTTGTTAGAACTCATATTTACTTCTAAATCGGTAACATATCCAGAATTTAATCCGTAAACCCAACCGTGCAAAGTTAGATCTTGCCCATTTCGCCACGCACCTTGTACAATCGAAGTTTTTCCTAAGTCATAAACTTGTTCTTGCACATTAATTTCGACAAATTTATTAAAACGATCTTCTTTATTTTCTACGGCATTTAAATAATCTTCATGAAGACGATACACGTCTTTTATGTGTCTAATCCAATTATCAATAATTCCTATTGAATCGTTACCCATCGCGGCTTTAATTCCTCCGCAACCGTAATGACCACAAACAATTACATGTTTTACCTTTAAAACATTAACCGCATAATCCAATACGCTAAGCATGTTCATATCAGTATGAACTACCATATTAGCAATATTTCTGTGTACAAATACTTCTCCAGATTTCGCTCCAATAATTTCGTTTGCAGGAACGCGACTGTCTGAACATCCAATCCATAAAAGTGGTGGATTTTGACCTACTGCTAAATCTTTAAAAAATTCAGGATCTAAAGCTAATTGATTTTCTACCCATTGCTTATTATTGTCTAATATTTTTTTATAAAAACCGTCCATAATATATTAATTTTTTTAATTATTTTCTTTTTCAATAGACACTACTTTTCTCTTCAAAACATCATATTTCTGTTCAATTGTTACCGTATTTTTAAACGGTTCGGAATCATCAATATTATATGCTTTCTTAAATCCTGTTAATTTAACTTTTATGTTCATCTCTTTAGATTG
>JBLIJW010000178.1:0-3824 GCA_047636155.1 Flavobacterium sp.
CAATAACTTCCATAATAAAAATCTTAACTATTTAATTAAAAGCACTTTCCAAGCACTTTCTACATCATTCTTTTTTAAATACTCTTGAGCAAATGTATGTTTTTTTGTGGTTTCTAACCCAATAAACTGCGGATGTTCTTTCGCAAAGTTATTAACACTTACCTCAGTTGGCAATTGCTCTACATTACCCAACATCCCTAAATTATTTCCCGTTAAAGTGCTGCTATCTTTAATTTCCGCCGAAATTGCATCTACCCCAATTCCTAAAGTTGAAATTGGCTTTGGAATCTCAAAAAACCCATCTCTGGCTCTTGAATAATAATTTCCTCCTGCTCTTGCAACTAAATCTATTTTGTGCTGATCTATTGCACCATTTTCATCTAAAATATCTTCTTCAATATGAATTTTTACAACTTCACAGATAATCAAATTACCAGCGCCACCTTCAGTACCCGTAAATAGAACATCATTTACTTTACACTCAAACTGAACAGGAGACTCTGCAACTCTAAAAGGTTTTATTTTATCTGACGGCAACATTGTAAAACCTGCCTTATCAAATTCATTAACACCATCTGGATATTCTGAAGAACTCAAAGACATTTGTTGAACAATGTCATAATTCACCATATTTATAACCACTTCTTTTGTTGCTAAAACATTCTCCAAAGTGTGCTTTGTTGTATTATCTCTCACCCTTCTTGCTGGAGAAAATATCATAATTGGCGGATTCGAACCAAACACATTAAAATAGCTAAAAGGTGATAAATTAGGATTGCCATCTGCATCAATTGTACTTGCAAATGCAATGGGTCTTGGAGCAACTGCACCTAATAAATAACCGTGTAATTTTTGGGTAGAAATTTCTTTTGGATCTATACTTAACATACGTATTTGATTTATAGTAAATTGTCTGCTTGAGCGCTCTCGAAATTTAATGAGAAATATTTTTTCAGTTCCAAGTTTGCCAAAAACCGACAACTATTTTTTATTTCGTAAAGATACTATCAAAATCGCAAATGAGTTATATAGAGAAACCTTTATATTTGTTTTCATGAATTTTCTAACCAATACCTTTTTATTTAAAAGAATCGCTGTTTTTGTTTCCTTGATTCTTGTTTCCTTAATCTTATGGAATACCTATATCTTTTTTCAGAAATTTAAAAATGAAGAAAGAGTTAAAATGGAAATTCTTGCTGCTGCACAAAAAGAGTTAAATACAGGAGACTTAGATGTTAATGTTGATTTATCTTTAAAAGTTATAGAAAATAACAAGAGTATTCCTATGATTTTAGTAGCTGAAAACGGCACGATAGAGACCTTTCAAAATTTAGATTCTATAAAAGCTTTAAACAAAAAGTATGTGCAGAATCAGTTACAAAAAATGAAGTCTGAGAATGAACCTATAGAAGTAAGCTACAAAGGGAAAAATAAGAAATATATTTATTATAGAAATTCAGATTTATTAAATAAACTCACCTATTACCCGATTGCCTTGGCCCTAATTTTACTCCTTTTTTTAAGTGTGATTTACTTGTTTTATAATTCTAACAAAGCGGCAGAAACCAATAAATTGTGGACGGGAATGGCGAAGGAAACTGCCCACCAAATTGGCACACCATTGTCTTCTCTTTTAGGTTGGATTGCTATTTTAAAAATGGAAAAAGTAGACGATAAATATGTAGAAGAAATACAGAAAGATGTCAATCGATTAAACACCATTGCAAATCGTTTTTCTAAAATTGGTTCTGCTCCAGAGTTACAAAAAGAAAATATTGTTGCCATTACAAAGCAAGCTTTCGATTATTTAGAATCTAGAAGTTCAAAACAAATTACATTTTCTTTTGCTACTTCAGATGCAGAAATTCTTACAAACCTAAACACAGAGCTGTTTGGTTGGGTCATAGAAAACCTCATCAAAAATGCGATCGATGCAATGTTGGGAAAAGGAGCTTTGCAATTGTGCATAGAAAACACCACTAAAAAAGTTAAAATCACTGTTTCTGATACTGGAAAAGGAATGTCTAAAAAACTGTTTAAACAGATTTTTAAACCAGGTTTTACAACAAAAAAACGTGGTTGGGGTTTAGGCTTATCACTATCTAAACGGATTGTAACAGATTACCACAAAGGGAAAATATTTGTACAAAAATCTGAAATTGGAACCGGAACTACATTTGAGGTTTTATTGGATAAAGCGTAAACAAAGCGGTACCCACATTAGAAACCACAAAAAATCATAATCAAAATTTAAGTAGCTTTTTTTTTAAGCTATTGCCTGCTTTTTAAGATCTCTTTTTTTTTTCAAAAAAGGGTGCCGTTTCAATCGATTCTATGGTTATTTAATAGCTCTTTACGATCCCTAAAAAGTAGGAATGACCGGCTAATTTTTAAAATTCTTAGAAATACTATCAGCCAAAGCAACAAATTCCTCATTTGACAAGGTTACTTTTTGTTCAAATTGAATGTCTGACATCTCATTTAAAGGGATTAAATGAACATGCACATGCGGAACTTCTAAACCAATAACGCTCATCCCTACTCTTTTACAGGGAATTGTTTTTTCAAGTACTTTGGCAACTGTATAAGAAAAATCCATTAATTCATGGTATTCGTCTCTAGATAAATCGAAAAGCTTGTTCTCTTCTTTTTTAGGAACCACTAAAGTATGCCCTTTCGCATTTGGATTGATATCTAAAAAAGCAATAAATTTGGCATTTTCTGCTACTTTATAACTTGGTATTTCTCCTAAAATTATCTTTGTAAATATGCTCATATATTTGTTTTTCGTTCTTCCTTATTGGCTACTTGTTACTATAAAAAAGAATTCGGATTTTGACGAAGCCAAAACCCGAATTTATAATATGTTCCTGCATTTGCAAGAATAACAAACTTCTTTCTTATCTAGAAATAGCAACAATTTCAAACTTCATAATTCCGCTAGGAACTTGAATCTCTGCAATATCACCAACTACTTTACCCAACAAACCTTTTCCAATTGGAGAGTTTACCGACAATTTGCCGTTTTTAACATCCGTTTCAGAGTCCGCTACCAATCTGTAACTAAGTTCCATTCCGTTTGTAGCATTTTTAATAATCACATTAGAATGTATCAAAACTTTAGATCGATCTAATTGAGATTCATCTAAAATACGTGCATTTGAAATTACGTTTTTTAATTTTGCAATCTTAAATTCTAAATGAGATTGTTCTTCTTTTGCTGCATGATATTCTGCGTTTTCACTTAAATCACCCTTATCTCTAGCATCTGCAATTTCTACAGTTACTCTTGGTCTTTCTACTTGCTCTAATTGAAGTAATTCTGCTTTTAATTTCTTTAATCCTTCCGCAGAATAATATGATATTTCACTCATCTTATCTAAATTTAAAAATCCCATTGCCTTTTTAAGGAATGAGATTAGACAGCAAAAGTACAAAATATTTGTAACTTGCCATCGTTATTAAAATAACAAAGCGAATATTATGGTAAAAAAAGTATTTTTTTTTGTTTGCATACTTGGTTTTTTTAGCTGTGAAGGAAATATTTTGCCTGCAAATTGTTTGCGTCAATTTCCAGTAAATATAAATACAGATTTAAACAATCCTCAATTAAATAATGCCCAAACTCCCGGAGGTTTTGCAAATCTTAGTGGCGGATCAAAAGGCGTATTATTACTTAATATAAATGGAAGGCAATTTGTAGCATTCGATAGGTTGTGTCCACAAAGTGATTGCGATGCGCCCATGAGCTTCGAAAACGGATTGGTTTTAAAGTGCGCTTGCGACGCCAGTGAATACAGTGTTAATTTTGGCGGTGCGCCTCA
>JBLIJW010000179.1:0-3800 GCA_047636155.1 Flavobacterium sp.
AACAATTACTTTATTAAATGGAGGTTCTAATTACATTATTGCAGGACACGAGCCTTTTTCAATCAATAATAAATTAGATCAAAAAGTATTTCAAGTAACTAATAATATGAACTTTTTTAAAGGAGATCATGTCTATACAGTAGGTTTTGCTTTCGAAAAATTTCAATTTGATAATTCTTTTAATTTAGGAACTTATGGCGCGCAAGGTGTTTTTTTTCCAACAGGAGATATTTCTGAATTTAGAAATACCGTTGGAAATCCAACAGCAGAGGCAGCTTTAGTTGCAAATTTTCAAGGTCAATTTGATGCAGCAAGAGCAGCGAATGCAGAAAGATTGGCAAATGGAACTGGAAATCCAGGAGGCTTCGCTTTGGCAGAAACCAATGTTGGTCAATTAGGGGTTTACATTCAAGATGAATATGAGGTAAATGATAAATTAAAGTTAACCTACGGCGTTCGCTTCGACAAGCCTTTATTTTTCGATTCTTCTCAAAAGGCACAGGAGGTTATAGACAATGCCTGTTGTTTTGTGCCAGACATTCCTTACACAAATCCAAATACTAGAGAGACTGTATTTTTAGACAATAGAAAAATGCCATCAAACCAATGGCTATTTTCGCCTAGATTTGGTTTTAATTGGGATGCTAAAGGAGATAATACTTTACAAATTAGAGGAGGTACTGGGCTATTTACAGGGCGTTTACCTTTTGTGTGGTTAGGCAATCAAATTGCAAATCCAGAAGTATTCTTTTACCAAGCTGTAGATCCAGATTTTAAATTCCCACAAGTTTGGCGCACTAATATAGGTGTAGATTATAAATTAGAAAGTGGATATGTACTTTCTGGTGATGCTTCTTACACCAAGGATATCAATGGAGCGCATGTTCAAAATTGGGGATTAAAAACACCTACAGGGATATTAAATGGCGCAGACGGGAGAGCATATTATGAAGATGCAAACAAAGGAAATAATGCCTATGTTTTTACAAATTCTAACAAGGGGAGAACTTATAATTATACGGCGAAAGTAGAAAAAACTTTTGATAATGGATTGTACGCAAATATTGCTTATAACTATTTAAATTCAAAAGATGTAAATTCTATTGAGGCAGAAATTACCGGTGACGCTTTCGCTTTTAATCCTGTAATTGGCAATTCAAATACAGATGTTTTGGCTTTTTCTAAATATGGAAATACCCACAGAGTAATTGGCGTTGCGTATAAAAGGTTTAATTTCTTTGGAGAAAGCGCTCCTACAACCATCTCTACATTTTTCGAATACGCAAAAGGTGGAAGATTTAATTATACCTATGGTGGCGATATAAATAATGATGGTTCTTCGGTAAATGATTTATTATACGTGCCTACAGCGTCTGAGCTTTCACAAATGCAATTTACAGAAGCCGGTCAAGACGCGAGTTTTGAATCTTATATTCAGCAAGATGCGTATTTAAGCGGAAGACGTGGAGATTATGTAGAGCGTTATGGTGCTTTAGCGCCTTGGAGAGGTCGTTGGGATGTGAAAATATTACAAGATTTTAATTTTAATGTTGCTCAAAATGAAAAAAATACAATTCAAATTAGTATTGATATTTTAAATATTGGGAACCTACTCAATTCGAATTGGGGTTTAGTGCAACAAGCAAGGAATTTACAGCCTTTGGGAGTAACTGTAGATCCCGTGAGTTTAGTTCCTACATATACGTTTGATGCAGATTTAAAAGAAACTTTTGCTACCGATGCCGGATTACAATCTAGATGGCAAGCGCAATTAGGGCTTAGATATATTTTTTAATTCAATTAGAAATTAGCATATTTGAACCGCCCAAACATGGGCGGTTTTTTTATAAAAATAACAATGAAATACAGACAACTTACGAAAGAACAATTTGAAGGTTTACATCAAGAATTTGCACAATTTTTAGCAAGTCAGCAGATAGATGTAAAAGAATGGAATCAAATTAAGAAAGACAAGCCAAACCTAGCAGAAGATGAAATGAATGTTTTCTCTGATGTAGTTTGGGAGGATGTTTTAACAAAAACTATATATCTTGAACATTTCTCTAAAACATCTGTAAATTTGTTTAAGTGTGATGACGAGGAGATTCATCGAATTGCTATAAAAATTACTTGGGATATTAATTTACTGGATCAAAAAGGTTTTGAGTGGTTGATGCAAAATCCAATGGACAATTCAGTTGAAATATTTAAAGGCACCAAACCTTATCACTCTGAAAGAAATACAGAAATTTTCGATTTAATTGAAAAAGGAAGTGTTATCACAAAGGGAGAAATTTTCGAGTTTTTTAATACATTAATTTCCTAAGAAAACTTAATAGTTTTATTTATACCATTCATCGACATTTTAATGCATTTAATCTACACTCTAAATTGTTTAGTCAGTTAGAAAAATTAATTTTTTATGATTAGCTTATCTTTCAGCTATAAAAGTGAGAAGATACGTATGAAAAAAGATCTTAATGTTCTGCTAATAGAAGATAATTTAATTGAAGTAATGAAAATGAAAAGAACAATTTCATTTTTAGAATTAGAGCATATTTTGGCAGTAGCTAATAACGGTGAAGAGGCCTTAGCTGCTTTAGAGGATAAAAGTAAAATTCCAGATTTAATTTTATTAGATTTAAACATGCCAAAAGTAAGTGGAATTGAATTTTTAACGATCTTAAAAAACAACGACAGTATAAAACATATTCCCACAGTTATTTTAACCACTTCAGACAACCAAAAAGATTTAGAAGAATGTTATAGGCTCGGAGTTTCTGGATATGTGTTAAAGCCTCTAAAATATGACGATTATGTGGAAAAAATTAAGAACGTGCTGTCTTATTGGAGTATGAATGAGTTAAAAAACTATTAGTATGAAAGGTATCATTTTTACTGAATTTCTAGACCTAGTAGAGGAAAGATTTGGATTAGAAATGGTAGACAAAATTATTTGTCAATCTAGATTAGAATCTAATGGTGTATACACCTCGATAGGAACTTATAGTTTTTATGAGTTTTTACAACTACTGCACAATTTAAGTAAAAACAATAGCATTTCTATAATTAATTTGTTGCGTGTGTATGCGGCACAAATTTTTTCAGCGATGGATACTATTCATCCAGGTATGCTCACAAGCTACAACAGTCCCATAGAAATGATTGCTGCTATGAATCAGCATATAGAAAAGATATTTATTACAAAAGAATCTCCAAGTGTAGAGATCTTAAAAGCTGCCTCTTTTTCTGCCTTGCCTCAGTTCATAGTCAAAGAAAAGACTAAAAACTCCTTAATTATAAATTATATATCTCAGAGAGGAATGCAACATTTTTGGTTAGGTTTGATGCATGAAATGTTTCACCATTTTAATGAAACAGCTACCATCGTCTTAGAGAAAGTAAAAAAAGATGGTTCTGAAGTAAAGTTTATCATCAACAAAAATTAATGAGTCAGGAAAAAATTAACATATTAGAAAGAAGTTTAAAAAGGGAAAAAGCAGCAAGAAAGTCTGCCGAAAAAATATTGGAAGATAAATCTAAAGATTTATACTTTTTATCAGATGAACTCAAAGCCGCAAATGCGAAGTTAGAGAATCTTTTACATCAGAAGTCTAGTCAATTAAAAGGGGTTTTTGAAAATATTATAGATGCTTTTGTTGTGATAGATTTATGGGGCAATGTTATTAAATTCAATGATGCAGCTACCTTTCTTTTTGGGTATGATATAGATACAGAGGCTTTAAATATTTTAAGTTTAATCTATGTCGAAGATATGGAGTATGCGCAGGCCTCTTTTA
>JBLIJW010000180.1:0-3697 GCA_047636155.1 Flavobacterium sp.
AATTATTGAAATAAGGAAAATATAAAGTGCTTTTGTTACCATAATTTTAATTTTAAAAGTGTGAGAAACTATTTTTTTTGTTATTTAGTTATTTTTTGACTGTAAATTTTTCTCAGTTTGTCTAAATATTTTTAATTAAAGCAACTTTAATTAATTAGTTTTTTGGCTATTCTTTTACTTTAGGTATTGTAAAATAAAAGGTTGTTCCTTCGTTTATTGCAGATTGAAGCCAAATTCGACCTTCTAAGAATTTAATATGTCGTTTTACAATAGAAAGTCCGATGCCTGTTCCTGAATAATCTTCTTTACTGTGGAGTCTTTGAAATATTAGAAATATTTTCTCAAAATATTCTTGATCAATTCCTATACCGTTATCTTGGATAGAAAATTCCCATTCTTTCTTATTTTCTTTTACAGAAATTTTTAAAACGGGAGATACATTATGCCTTGAATATTTTATAGCGTTGTCTAGCAAACAATGAAATATTTGGATTATCGCTGCTTTATGATTATGTAAAACTGGTAATTCATTAAAATTAATACTTACTTTTTTTTCTGAAATTATTTTTCTTCTTAGAAGCTTATATTCAGTAACTATTTCGGTAACATTAACTTCTTCTTTTCTTTCTTGAAGTTTGCTGGCCTTAGAATATTCTAGCAAATCTAGAATAATTTGTTTCATTCTTTGCGCACCATCTGTTGCAAAATAAATATATTGCAGCGCTTTTTCATCAAGTTTGTCTCCATATTTTCTTTTTAATTGTTCCATAAAGCTGGAAATCATGCGCAAAGGTTCTTGCAAATCGTGCGAGGTTACAAAGGCAAATTGCTCTAATTCTTCGTTTGATCTTTCAAGCTCTATAGTATGCTGTTTTATTAATTCTTCGTTTTTCACTTTTTCTGTAATATCAGAAGAAATTCCAATAATACCGGTTAATTTATTTTTCTCATCATAAATTGGGGAATTTATAACATGAGCTGGGAAACTAGTTCCGTCCTTTTTTTGTACATTAAATTGGCCAGACCAAATTTCTCCTTTTTTCAGCATATCCATTATTCGTAAAGCTTCCTCCTTGGTATTATTAGTTGTTAACTCCATGATATTTTTACCAATGGCTTCTTCTTGTTTCCAGCCATAAATTTCTTCTGCAGCATTATTCCAAAAATTTACAATTCCGTCCAAGTTAGTAGCTATGGTTGCTTGACCAATCATACTTAATAAATTAGCTTTGAATCTGTTTTCTTCTTCTGCTTTTTTTTGTTGTGTAATATCTAAAACAACTGCTAAAAAACGTTGGTTGTTGTTTTCTGTAACTAATTGTAAATGAACCTCTACTGGATAAATACTTTTGTCTTTTCTTTGGTGGTTTGTAAAAAATATAATTTTCTTATCTTCTTTGGTTATTAATGTATTAACGAGCTCTTTAAAAGAATTTTCTGTAAAATCTAATTTTATGTCAAATGCCGTTAATTTTAAAATTTCTTTTTTTGCATATCCTAAATTTCGTAAAGCGCCTTTATTGGCATATTTAAATTTGAATGTTTGTGAATCGAAAATATAAATTTCATTCAAACTGTTTTCTAAGGTTGTTTGTAAATTATATTTTTCTTGTTCTGCTTTTTTCTGTTCTGTAATATTTATGTTGGAACCTAAATAACCTATTAGCTCATTGGATTCATTATATAGTCCTTTTGCCGTTCCGTTTAACCAATTTATTTTACCGTCTTTATTTATATAACGATATTCATAACTCCAATCTCCGTTAGATTTAACAGATTTGTACCAATTGTTTTGCACTTCTTTAAAATCGTCTGGATGTAAGGCGTTAATCCATCCTTTCCCTTTTGCTTCGGCCATGGTCATTCCTGCCATTTTTAACCAAGTTTCGTTAGCATAAATGCAATCACCTTCTGTATTTGTAGTATAAATGGCGATGGTAGATTGTTCTGTATACGCTTTAAATTTGGCATCACTGGTTTCTGCTTTTTCTTTAGCTTTTATTAATTCTAATTCTGCTGTTTTAGATTTATGAATGTCTTGATAACTTCCGTAAATTTTGGTGCGTTTTCCATTTATAATTTCACTCTTTCCAATAGCTCTATTCCAACGTCTGCTTCCTTTTACAGTAATTAGTTCTACTTCCTCATCAAATGCAATTCCATCACTAATTAAAAGTTCTAGCACTCTTTTTAACCGTTCTTTACTTTCCCCGATATGAAATTCTATAACATCCGTAAGTGTAGGTTTATAACTGCTGTCTAATTCTAAAATGTCATATAACATTGGCGACCAATACATACTTTCTCCATCTTGATTTTTAAAATCAAGTTCCCAACTGCCTATTCGTGCTAAAGTGGTAGTTTGTTCAATTAACACTTCGTTTTTTGCTTCTTCTGTAATGTCTATAATCATTGAATTAAATAGAATACTTCCATCTGTTAAAAAAGTAAGAGTTGCGTTACCTAAATGTGTTTTAAGTTCTCCGTTTCTTACGACCGTTTTATACCTACATGTCCATTTTGATTTATTTTTTATTGCTTCTGCAATACTTTCTTTTACCATCTCAATTTCTCCACCCATCTTAACTTGATCCCATAAAAGAGTAACATCGTTTTTGATTTCATCTTTTGAATAACCCCAAAGTTGTTTCGCATTACCTGAAATATCTTGCATTGCATCGCTTCCGTCGGGATAAATAATATACTGATAAATAACACCTGGAATATTTTCTGAAAAAGAAAGTAGTCTATTTTCTGTAACTTTAACGGAATCGATATTCTGTAAGCTTCCGTAAACGTGCGTACAAATGCCATTTACGAATTCTGTAGTTCCAATAGCACGAACCCAAAGTTCTTTTTGATTTGCTGTCACCAAAACGGCTTCAAAATCAAAGGGATTTCCCGTTGCAATAGAATTTTCTAGATTTGATTTAACCAAATTTCTGAAATCTTTTCTGTAATAATTAATAGAAGTTTGCAAATTTGGCACATGTAATCGTGGATTGGTTTCGTGCATTTTATGCACTTCTGGCGACCAAAAAAGTGTTTGATTAATTAGGTCTAATTCCCAACTTCCGATTTTTGCTAAGCCACTTGCTTGACTATTTAATTCGCGAAGTTTCTTTTCTTCGGTTATGTTTTTAGCTACCGCATATACAATACCGTGTTCTTGTGCAGAAGTAGCTGTCCAACTTAACCAAACTACTTTTCCTTGTTTTGTGATGTAACGGTTTTCAAAATTCTGTACCTCTTTTCCGTTGTATACAATTTGCTGTTGATTTGCTGTTGATGATCTGTCTTCTTTATGTATAAAGGATTGAATTGGCTTTGAAATCATCTCGTCTAAAGAATATCCCAACAATTTTAAACCAGCTGGATTTATTTGCTTGAAGTAGCCATCAAATCCTGCAACACAAATCATGTCTGGAGTAAAATTAAAAATTTGATACAGTTCAATTTCAATTTTTTTACGGCTTAATTGGGTACCTAAAATTGGCATTAATTTTTGTAGAAGTCGTGAAAAGGGTTCTACTTTTTCTCGTGGCTTGCATGATCCTAGTAATAGAACTCCTACTACTTTTTCTGCATCTAGTAAAGGTATTCCTACTTTGGTTTTAATTCCAATTTTATTTGCGGCTACTTTTCTTTCTATAATCCAATCTTCATTAAGATTGTCCCAAATTTCTATTTTTCTATT
>JBLIJW010000181.1:0-3656 GCA_047636155.1 Flavobacterium sp.
TTAAAATTTAAATGATTAAATATAAATTAATACAAATTTTTAATTTGTTCTTTTAATAATAATTATCTTCGTTCAAAAGTTTAGAAAAAATGAAAAAAATTATATTTTTTTGGGGATTATTTGTTTCGTTATCCTGTTTAGGACAAGGCAATCCGGTTTCCGATGAAATAATAATTTCCGAAAAGAAATCTGCTACAAGTACTATGAGTATGGTAGTAAATCCTAATACTCAAAATTATGATATTACTTATCATAAATTAGAGTTCACTGTTGATCCTGCAGTTTATTTTATTTCAGGAAAAGTAACAACAACTTTCAAAGCGTTAACTAATATGAATACAGTAACCTTTGATTTGTACAAAAAAGTTATAGGTTCTTTTACCATAAGTTCTGTTAAAATGAATACTGTTAATTTGACCTTTTCTTATTTGTCTTCTCATGAATTACGAATTAACTTACCTACAACTTTAGCAACAAATAGTTCTGCAACCATTGAAATTACCTATTCTGGTGTTCCAGCTAATAGCGGTTTTGACTCTTTTACAACACAAACTAGGCCAAATGGCAGTAAAACCTTGTATACTTTATCAGAACCTTTTGGAGCTAGAGATTGGTGGCCTTGCAAGCAAGATTTGAATGACAAAGTTGATAGTATTGATGTTTATATTACAACGCCATCTCAGTATGTTTCTGTTTCGAACGGACTTGAGGTTTCGCAAACTATAGTAGGTAGTAATAAGGTCACGCATTTTCATCACAATTATCCGATACCAGCTTATTTAATATGTTTGGCAGTAACAAATTATACTGTTTTTAATCAAACAGCAGGCGTTGCTCCAAATACGTATCCTATTGTAAACTATATATACCCTGAAAATTTTAGTGCATCAGTACAAACGCAACTAGCTCAAACCCCTTTAATTTTGGATTTATTTTCTAATTTATTCGAAATTTATCCTTTTCATAATGAAAAATATGGTCATGCTCAATTTGGTTGGGGTGGCGGAATGGAACATACGACCGTTTCTTTTATGAATAATTTTGATAGATCTTTAATTGCCCATGAAATGGGGCACCAATGGTTTGGAGATAAAATTACCTGCGGTTCTTGGAACGATATTTGGTTGAACGAAGGTTTTGCAACCTATTTGGCTGCTTTAGTAATTGAGAATTTTGATGGGAATAGTGCTTTTATAGCAGAGAAAAATGGAATGATTAACTATATAACTTCTCAAACAGGTGGTGCTTTATATTTAACAGATGCAGAAGCGACTAGTGTAAACAGAATTTTTGACGGAAGATTGAGTTACAATAAAGGCGCGATGGTTTTAAACATGTTGCGATTTAAAATGGGTGACACAATGTTTTTTCAAGCGCTGCGAAATTATTTAGCAGATCCAAATTTGGCTTATAAATATGCAGTTACAACAGACTTGAAATCGCATTTAGAAAATGTTTATGGACAAAGTTTGACAGAATTTTTTAACGACTGGGTTTATAATCAAGGTTATCCTACCTATACTATTGTAGCGCAAAATTGGGGTAACGGACAAGTAAAAATCACTGTAAATCAAACCCAATCTAACTCAAGTGTAAGCTATTTTGAAATGCCAGTACCTATTAGATTCTATGATTCTGGCGGACAATTTCATGATGTAGTTGTTAACAATACAATAAATGGTCAAGAATTTATCGTTCCTATTCCTTTTTCTATGGTTAACTTTGAATTTGATGTTAATAAAAACCTAATTTCTCGAAATAATACTACCACTTTAGGAAAAGCAATTTTTAATAACGAAAACGCAATTGTAGTTTATCCCAACCCTTCGAATAACCAAATAACTATTCAAATGCCAACTAATTTGGAGTTACAAAAAGTGAGTTTATATAATGGATTAGGCCAACAAGTAGGGATTTTCTATGATAATGAGTTCTCTGTCGAAAATTATTCTACTGGAATTTATTCAGCAATTATTCAAACTTCGGAAGGTACATTTAGCAAAAAAATCATTAAAAAATAATTGTTTTTGCCATTTTTGGTTTCCTAATAATGACCACAAATCAATCTTAATTTTACTCTCTTACTAATGCAAATAAAAAATACTACTTTTGCATCGTTAAAAATTACAATAAAATAAATGATACAAGTCGCTCAAATTATCTTCATACTATCCGTCTTAGTAATCCTTCATGAATTCGGACATTACATTACAGCAAAAATATTTAAAGTTAGGGTTGAGAAATTTTATCTCTTTATGGATGCCGGTTTTTCTTTAGTTAAAAAGAAAATAGGAGAAACAGAATGGGGAATAGGTTGGTTGCCAATCGGAGGTTATGTAAAACTATCAGGAATGATAGATGAGAGTATGGATACAGAACAAATGAACCAGCCAGCGCAGCCTTGGGAATTTAGATCTAAACCAGCATGGCAAAGGTTAATCATTATGCTTGGCGGAATATTTGTGAACATAGTGCTAGCTTTAGTAATTTACACTACATTATTTTCTACGGTAGGTCAAAAATATATCTCGACCAAAGTGGTTCAAGAAAACGGATTGGCTTTTGGAGAAGTAGGAAAAAAAGTAGGCTTTAAAAACGGAGATAAAATAATTTCTATAGACGGTAAGCCAATTCAGGAAAATTTTAACAGAACTGTTATTGACGTTCTTCTTGGTGATGATATTGAAATTAAACGAGATGGAAAAACAGCACATGTTTTTTTAACAGATGAAAATAAGGGATTAATTTTAGGTTCAGAAGGAAAGAATTTTTTAGGTCCAAGACAAGCCAATAATGTTATAGATACAGTTATTGCTGGATCAGAAGCAAGCAAGGCCGGACTTTTGAAAGGAGATAAAATTGTTTCAGTAAATAAAAAGAAGTTTACCTTTTACGATCAGTTTTCAGAAGAGTTAGCAAAGGCGTCAAAACCAATTGTGCTTTCGGTCATAAGAAAGGATAGTGTATTAGAAATCCCTATTTCTTTGGGAAAAGACGGTAAAATTGGAATAAGTCAGAACTCTACATTAAGTAAAGATAAATTTCAAGTAATAAATAAACTTACTTTTCTTTCTGCCATACCAGTTGCTGCAAGAGAATGTTGGCAGTTATTAGTTTATAATGTAAAACAATTTAAATTAATTTTAAAACCTAAAACGGGTGCTTATAAACAAGTAAAAAGTCCAATTGGCATTGCAAGAATGTTGCCCGATACTTGGAATTGGGAATTTATATGGAGTTTTACTGCACTCTTTTCAATTGGCTTGGCTTTTATGAATTTACTGCCAATTCCTGGACTGGATGGAGGACATGCTTTGTTTACAATAGTAGAAATGGCCACTGGAAAAACCTTAGGCGAAAAAGCTGCAGGCTATGTTCAAACAGGTGGAATGATTATTTTGTTGAGTCTTATGGCTTTAACTTTTGGGAAAGATATTTATCAGTTGGTTGCAGATAAATTTTTATAAAAAAATTAATTTTTTTGTAATTTTAATTTGTAAAACACAAAAAACATATTATATTTGCAACCGCTTAGACGATGTGAAGATAACATTATAATCTAAAAAACGATCTTTAAAAGTTTAAAATATACAGTTTCCTTCTTAGCTCAGTTGGTTAGAGCATCTGACTGTTAATCAGAGGGTCCTTGGTTCGAG
>JBLIJW010000182.1:0-3621 GCA_047636155.1 Flavobacterium sp.
CCAAGTTTGCATTATTTACATGTTCACAAAGCATATCGTTAGATTGTAAATAATCTATCATACTGTTTGCAATGGCTAATTCATCTTCTACAATTAAAATCTTCATGTTGCAAATTAAAGAAAGAAATTAAAATTAATTCTAAATGTAAATTTTATTTTCATAAAATAATCAGAATTTTTGTTTTGATAGTTTGGAATGTAAAGATGAAATGAATCTTAAATGAAATCTTATAACTTAATCGAAAGTAGATTTATTATATTTGAATTCATTTGAAAAAACGATTATCATTCTTTAAAATGGTGATTTTACAACTACTTTTTAAAATAATAAATAGTTCATTTTTTCAGGCAAAATAATATATCAATTAGTGAATTCCAATCTCAAAAATATCGAGTTATTTTTAAAAGGTTCTAACTTTTATAAAGGTATTAAACTAACCTTTTCTTTAGTTACGCCTTTTGCCATATTATATTTTTTGGGATATTCTCAATTTGCACCTGCAATTGTTATTGGTGCTTTTTTAAATGCTCCGGGTGATATACCAGGAAGTTTAAAAAGAAAAGTCAATGCAATTTTAATTAGCATTGGTTTAATGATGGTTATTACCACAATAATTCTTTTTTTAAAACCCTATTTTCTTTTCTTGCTTTTGGCAATGACAATAATTTCTTTTGCTGTTTCTTTAATTTCTGTTTACGGTTTTCGAGCTTCTTTAGTTTCTTTTTCTGGGTTATTGTCTATGGTTATTGCATTTGCAATTCAAAAAGAAAGTACAACAGAAATTTTCACTCAAGTTGGACTTATGGGAATTGGTGGTATTTGGTACTTAATAGTGTCCTTTGCATTTCAAAAATTAGCGCCTCAAAAAGACAAAAATCAACTTCTTTCGGATACCCTATCACTTATTGGCAAGTACTTAAAATTAAGAGCAAGATTACTTACAAAAAGAAAAGAACGCGAATCTTTAATGCAGCAAACTTTGGCCTTGCAAACGCAAATTAATGAAAAACAAGAAACTCTTAGAGAAGTGTTTTTTGCAAATCGAAAACGCTCTGGACGTTCGCATTATGATGAAAAAGAATTATTAATATTTTTATCTTCTATAAATATATTTGAACTTATAGAAGCCAAACATTTAGATTATCATGAGATTGATCGATTGTTTGCAGACAAGAAACAATTTTTAAAAGCTTCGAGAAATCTAAACATAATAATGGGAAACCATTTGAAAAAACTTTCTGATTTGCTTATTCAAAAAAACAAACTTCCAAATGAGAATCGTTTGACAGAAGCGCTTTCTAAAGCCAACAATGCAATTACAGCTTATATAGAAAATGTAAAACTACCAAAAGCTCGTGTTGGCTCATTGGTTTTAAAAAATCTTTACGACTACCAAGAACTTCTTTTAGAAGAAATAAAAGCAATTAGAAGAGTTATGGCAAATGTAGAAGAAGCATCTAAAGTTTCCTTTAAACGTCAAGATTCTAGTCAGTTTTTAACTTTACAAGAATATAATTTTAATGTAATTATTGAAAATCTAAATTTCAATTCTAATTTATTTCGACATTCCCTTCGATTTACTGTAGCATTGTTATTTGCCTTTTTATTAGGAACTATTTTAGAAATTCATAATACCTATTGGATTCTTTTAACCATTATTGTTATTATAAGACCAAATTACGGGTTGACAAGAGAACGATCAAAAGATCGAATTATAGGAACGCTTTTAGGCGCAGCGATAGCAACAAGTATTGTTTTACTCACTCAAAATGTAATTGTATATGGTGTTTTAGCGGTAATTTCTCTGACCCTTTCTTTTGCATTAATTCAACAAAATTATAAATCGGCGGCGGCATTAATTACTATTAGTATTATTTTTGTGTATTCGTTAATAAATCCGAATGCTTTTGAAGTGATTCAGTACCGAGTAATTGACACTATAATTGGTGCAGTAATTGCCATTGTTGCTAATTATGTTTTATGGCCAAGTTGGGAAGTTAATAATCTAAAAGAGGTTTTAACCAACTCTGTAAAACGAAATAAAATTTATTTGTTGGCTACAAAAGATTTGTACCACGATAAAAATGAAAACTTGTTAGCCTATAAAATAGCCAGAAAAGAAGTTTTTTTAGCAATAAGTAATCTTAATGCTTCTTTTCAAAGGATAACACAAGATCCAAAATCGAAACAAATAGAATTTGGGTTAGTTTATAATTTGGTTACTCTAAATCAAACAATGGTGTCTGCAATTGCATCCATAGGTAGTTTTATCGTAAATCATAAAACTACACCAGCATCAAAAGAATTTGATTTACTGATTATTAAAATTGCTAATATGTTACAAACTTCTTGTGATCAATTAGAAGGCGAAACTCCCATTCATTACCTAGACGAAGAAACTGTTCAAAATGCTGAAGACAGTTTATTAAAAACCTTTCAAGTTTTATCTGAAAATAGGGATAAAAACATAGAAAAAGGCAACACAGATTTAAATACTGAAACGTTGCATAATTTGCAGGAAGCTTATTTGATATCTAACCAATTGATTTGGTTAAAAACATTGTCAGCAAATTTGAAAAAAGCGACATCGAATTATAAAAAAGTTTTGTAAAATAATCAAGAATCTACACAAAAACAAAGTATCTGTTAATAAATATTAAACAATATCCAAAGTAGTTGTAAGCGACTAACGGAAGTGCATTCTTTACTTTCTACAAACTAAATAGTACAATTAACAAACAAGTCTAAATCAAGAAAATGGTTATTGCAAATTCATTCTTTCTAAAGATTTATTCATAAAAAAATATTTCAAAATAGCATTTTAAAACGAACTACTAAAATTAGAATATATTTAAAAAAAAACATCCAATTTATTGGATGGTTTCTTATTATTTTAGGCTAACCGGAATTATCCAATTATCCCATTTTATATTTAACATTTTATCCGTTAAACTATACACTAAATTTTCTGAAGGAGTTTCAAGATTTTTGGGTTTTACGTTTATACGAAGTTGGTCTTTCTGTTCATTGTAATCGTATGCACCCCATTGTTTTGCTTCGGTGTTAAATATAATAGTAACAGAATCTTTTTCAGGAATTATAAAGAAAGAATACTTTCCGGCAGGAAGTTCTTTTCCTTCTATTTTAATATTTTGATTCGTTTCAAATGTGGTTGCATCATTCGCACCAGCGCGCCAAACTTTACCAAAAGGCACTAGTTTTCCCCAAATTTCTCTACCTTTAACAGATGGACTTCCATAATTAATAGTAATTTCTGCGCCATTGATACTTCCTTTTTCAGTCATTGCAGGACTTTTTGGTTTTTTATCCTGAGCTTGCGTTCCCAAGGAAAGTAGAAATACTAAAAAAAGTGCAATTTTAATTTTCATAATATTTTTAAATTTAAGTTATTTTTATTGATATAAAGATAAGGTTGGGATTTTTAAAGTATTGACATTTAGTAAAATATTAACGATTTTAGAACTATTAAATGTTTGTTAGTTGCAATTTTAAAATAAAAAAATCCCAAATTACTTTTTATAAAGTATTTGGGATTTTTTATGTGACCTTGACTGGATTCAAACCAGTAACCTCTTGAGCCGTAATCAAGTGCGCTATTC
>JBLIJW010000183.1:0-3521 GCA_047636155.1 Flavobacterium sp.
TAAAGTCTTATAAACAAAAGGATGTTAAAAAATATTTGTACTCAAGGTGGGAATCGAACCCACACTTCCGAAAAAACTGGATTTTGAATCCAGCGCGTCTACCAATTCCGCCACTTGAGCAAGTAATTATTAGGATTGCAAAGCTACTAAATATTTTAGTTTTAAAAGTAGAAAATTTAATTTCAAACACAACAAAATAATTTCTACTTTTGTGGACACAAAACAACACAACAAAAAATCTTATTTCATGATAACTAGCCAGCTTGCCCCAAAGCTTTTTGCATGCAGACAGAGTACAGTTTTAGCAGAAAAAATAGCAAAAGAATACAATACCACTCTAGGAAAAGTAAACACCACGTATTTTAGTGATGGTGAGTTTCAGCCCGCATTTGAAGAATCTGTTCGAGGAAGACGTGTTTTTATTATTGGTTCTACATTTCCAAATGCAGATAATTTAATGGAAATGCTACTAATGTTAGATGCTGCTAAAAGAGCATCCGCAAGACATATTACCGCTGTGATGCCATATTTTGGATGGGCTAGACAAGATAGAAAAGACAAACCAAGGGTCGCAATAGGCGCAAAATTAGTGGCTAATTTATTGCAATCTGCAGGTGCTACAAGAATTATGACAATGGATTTACATGCAGACCAAATTCAAGGTTTCTTTGAAAAGCCGGTAGATCATTTATATGCATCCACTATTTTTATGCCTTATATTAATAGTCTAAAATTAGATAATTTAACAATTGCATCTCCAGATATGGGTGGTTCTAAAAGAGCGTATGCCTATTCGAAACATTTAATGTGTGATGTTGTAATCTGTTATAAGCAACGTAAGAAAGCCAATATTATAGAACACATGGAATTAATTGGTGATGTAAAAGGAAAAAATGTGATCTTAGTTGATGACATGATTGATACAGGAGGCACTTTGGCACATGCTGCAAACTTAATGATGGAAAGAGGCGCTTTAAGTGTACGTGCAATTTGTACACATCCAATACTTTCTGGTGGAGCCTATGAGAAAATAGAAAACTCTGGATTAACAGAATTGATTGTTTCTGATACTATCCCTTTAAAGAAGGAAACCTCTAAAATAAAAGTTGTATCTTGCGCGCCATTATTTGCGGATGTTATGCATAAAGTGCAAGATAATACGTCAATTAGTGGACAATTTTTAATGTAAATAAATAATAACAAAAAGTAATGAAATCAATTTCAATTAAAGGATCAAAAAGAGAAAGCGTGGGCAAAGTAGCAACTAAAGCCTTACGTAATGCTGGTATGGTTCCTTGCGTTATATACGGAGGAAAAACAACAATACACTTTTCAGCAGAAGAAAAAGCGTTTAAAAATTTAGTGTTTACTCCAAATGTGTATACAGCAATTTTAGATGTTGATGGTCAAAAAATACCTGCAATATTACAAGATATTCAGTTTCACCCGGTAACAGATAAAATTATTCATGTAGATTTTTATCAATTATTCGAAGATAAAGAAATTACAATGAAGATTCCTGTAAGATTAACAGGTACTTCTCCAGGGGTATTAAATGGAGGTTCTTTGCGTTTTACAAATCGTAAATTAAAAGTAAAAGCATTACCGTCTAATTTACCAGATTTTGTAACTGCTGACATTTCAGGGTTAAAAATCGGGAGTAAATTACTTGTATCATCAATGACAAATGATGGGTATACATTTATTCACCCAGATAATACGGTTGTTGTTCAAGTAAGAACTTCTCGTAATGCAACTGAAAGTGACGATGAAGGAGTTGCAGAAGAAGCTACAGAAGCTGCAGCAGAATAAATTTTGCAAATATAATTTACAAAAAGCGCTACAAACTTGTAGCGCTTTTTTCTTGTCTTGAATTTAGCTGCCTTGCATTTATTTTAGGGTTTTATTCAATTGTATAACAAAAGCGAATAGTATTTATTTCTTCTTATTTTTGAAGAATGAATATCAGTACATTTTTGAAAAACCTTTTAGGGTTTGGTAAAGAAACTAAAGAAGAATTAATGAAGAAATTTTTAATTGTCGGCCTCGGTAATATTGGTGATAAATACAGAAATACGCGACATAATATTGGTTTTAAAATTGTGGATGAGGTTGCGGAGGAGCATAAAGTAACTTTTGAAACAGAAAAGTTGGGGGATGTTGCTGTTTTTCGTTTTAAAGGAAGAACTTTTATCCTACTAAAACCAAGTACCTACATGAATTTAAGTGGAAAAGCTGTAAAATATTGGATGGACAAAGAAAATATTGGCGTTGATAATTTATTAGTGATTACGGATGATTTAAATATCGATTTTGGAACCATCAGAATTAAAGCAAAAGGAAGTGACGGCGGACACAATGGATTAAAAGACATTCAAGAAAAGCTAGGAGCAAACAAATACCCAAGGTTTCGTTTTGGCGTTGGCGGTAATTATTCGAAAGGAAGACAAGTAGATTTTGTACTTGGCGAGTGGAACAAAGAAGAAACTAGTTTCTTAATTGAACGTTTGCCAACCTCAGCAAAAATAATTACTTCTTTTGGCACAGCTGGTTTAGCAAACACGATGAACACATTTAACGGTAAATAAACAGCATTCTCAAAATAAATAGTTAATTTTGAGTTGTAAAAATAAGATACTATGAGAAAATTAATCCTAATTCTTTGTTGTTTGTCTTTTTTCAATTGTTTTTTTAACAATGACAATACTTCAGAAGATCCATTTTTTTCAAGCTATGATCCAGTAGTGCTTCCAATAGCTGAGTTTGAAAGTTCGATTGTACTACAAGATATGCAGCCTGTAATGGAGGCTTCAAAAATATATATTATCGATACTTTTATTTTTATCAATGATAAAAGAACAGGTTTTCACATTTTTGATAATTCAGATCCTACAAATCCTATTAAAAAGAAGTTTTTAAAAGCGCCTGGAGCCACAGATATTGCGATTAGAAATAATATACTTTATATAAATCAGGCAACAGACTTGGTGGTATTAACCTTCGATTTTAATGCGTTAACTGCCGTGGTAAGTAAAAGAGTTAAAAATGTGTTTCCAGAATTACTCTCGCCGCATGGTGAGTGGTTTTATGAAGAAGGTAAGGTCGTTGTTAATTGGATTGAAAAATAAAAGTTATGATAAAGAAAATAATTATACTCTGCACCATTACTCTCTGCTTGATTTCTTGTGATCAAAATTCAAGTGATTCAGCGCAAAATTCTCAAATTTCAGACGGTCAAGGAGGTTCTTTAGCCACATTTTCTTTAAAAGGAGAATACTTATATACCGTAGACTACAGTAATCTATCGGTCTTTAATATTGCCAATGCGACAAGCCCTGTTAAAGTAAATACGATAAATGTTGGTTTTGAAATAGAAACCTTGTTTGGTTTTCAGGATTACTTATTTATTGGTTCGCAAAACGCCATGTATATTTATGATATAACCAATGCAGAACTGCCAAAAAAACTGTCTCAATCAAATCATTTTAGAGCCTGTGATCCTGTTGTAGCTAATGGAACAA
>JBLIJW010000184.1:0-3465 GCA_047636155.1 Flavobacterium sp.
AAGGACAGTATTCTTAATTTGTGCCGAAATCATAAAGTAGATAACAAAAAAGGATTTCAATTAGAAAGTGGGAGTTTTGACACATTAATTAAATTATCTAAAGAAGGTTTAGGCATGACTTTACTGCCTTATTTGCATACTTTAGATTTAAATGATATTGACAAAACACATTTACGTGAGTTTAAAAGCCCGCCTCCAGCTAGAGAAGTAAGCTTAATCTACCATAAATCTCAGTTAAAAATGCAATTGATAGAAGCATTACAAAAAACAATCGATGGTGTTATTAGAGGTGCAATTTCTTTTTCTGATGTCAAAATTATTAGTCCCATAAAGAAGTAATCTTTTCATAATAATAAACGGATGATGTTAAAAAGCTAATGCTTCTAATCCTATAAAAAAACCTCACAACTTTTAAGCTGTGAGGTTTTTTAACGTTTATAAATAGATTCTTTATCCCACAGCCTTAGCTTTGTGCAATAAGGTATATAAGTATCTCTAAGAATACATTTTTTCGCGCAATTCCTTAATTTTTGGATCTGATAAATATTCTTCGAAGGTAGTATATCTATCAATTGCTCCTTTTGGTGTTAATTCTATAATTCTGTTTGCAACCGTTTGTGCAAATTTATGATCATGTGTAGACAATA
The DNA here is from genome assembly GCA_047636155.1 of Flavobacterium sp. Classification (GTDB taxonomy): domain Bacteria; phylum Bacteroidota; class Bacteroidia; order Flavobacteriales; family Flavobacteriaceae; genus Flavobacterium. The sequence goes on from JBLIJW010000184.1 coordinate 648, forward strand.
AAACAGTCCCTTTAAAATTAATTAAAGCATTGTTTAAAGATTGAATAGACTCTAAATCTAAGTGATTTGTTGGTTCATCTAATATCAAAACATTTCCTTTTTTCATCATCATTCTAGACAACATACAACGAACTTTTTCTCCTCCAGAAAGCACATTACTCTTCTTCAAAGCTTCTTCACCAGAAAAAATCATTTTCCCTAAAAAGCCACGTATAAAAACTTCTTCACGCTCTTCTTCTGTTTGTGCATATTGTCTGAGCCAATCTACTAAATTTAATTGTCCGTCCTGAAAAAAGGTAGAATTGTCTAAAGGCAAATAAGACTGTGTCGTGGTTACTCCCCATGAAAATTTGCCAGTATCTGCTTTCTCATTTTCAGTGATAACGTCATAAAAGGCACTAATTGCTCTAGAATTTTTAGAAATAACGGCAATCTTATCTCCTTTATTTAGGTTGATATGCACACCATCAAACAATTTTTCATTTTCAAATTCTTTAGATAAACCTTCTACATTTAAAATTTGATCTCCAGCTTCTCGATCTCTATCAAAAATAATTGCTGGATATCTTCTACTCGATGGTTTAATATCTTCAACATTTAACTTCTCAATCATTTTCTTACGCGAAGTTGCCTGTTTCGATTTTGCAACGTTGGCAGAAAAACGTCTGATAAAATCCTCTAATTCTTTCTTTTTATCTTCCGATTTTTTATTTTGTTGCGCTCTTTGTTTGGCTGCCAATTGACTAGATTCGTACCAAAACGTATAATTACCAGAATAATGATTTATTTTACTAAAATCGATATCTGAAATATGTGTACAAACGGCATCTAAAAAGTGTCTGTCGTGCGAGACTACAATTACCGTATTTTCAAAATTTGCTAAGAAATTTTCTAACCAAGAGATTGTTTCAAAATCTAAGTCATTGGTTGGCTCATCCATAATTAAAACATCAGGATTCCCAAATAAAGCCTGTGCAATAAGTACACGAACTTTTTGTTTTCCATCCAAGTCTTTCATTAACGTATAATGTAAATCCTCTTTAATCCCTAAATTAGACAGCATTGCCGCTGCGTTAGAATCTGCATTCCAACCGTCCATTTCTTCAAAAATAATTTGTAACTCTCCTATTTTATCTGCATTTTCATCTGTATAATCTGCATATAAAGCATCAATTTGTTTTTTTATCTTAAACAAATCTTTATTTCCCATTACCACAGTTTCTAAAACAGGGAACTGATCAAACTCATAATGATCTTGTGTTAAAACAGACATACGCTTGCCTTTGTCTAAATGTACTTGTCCTGAAGTTGGCTCTTGCTGTCCTGTAATAATTTTTAAGAAAGTAGATTTTCCAGCTCCGTTTGCTCCAATAATTCCGTAACAATTTCCATGAAGAAACTTTGTATTAACTTCATCGAATAAAATGCGCTTTCCGAATTGGACAGATAAGTTAGAAACTGATAACATAAATAGGCTTTTTACAATTTGGGCAAAAGTACGAATTCCATTTTTCTTTTTAGTCTATAAGCTCAATACTTTTATCGGTTGATCTTTTAAGTTTTACATAATTTTTAAGGCTATTTTAACAGTGAGTTAACAAGTTTACCTATTTCTAATTTTTACATTTGCTTGATCCTCTACATAAGTAGTATTTATGACAAATAATATATATAATTATATCGCTTTATCCTTTCTCTGCATAGCCTTATTGAGTTGTAATACTGCCAAAGAAAATCCAAATACTTTTTTTGGAGGCAAAATAATCCATCCCAAAACAAAATATGTGGTACTTTTTTCCAACGATAAAGTAGTGGATACTCTTCTCTTAGATGACAAAAACAAGTTTTCAGGAACCTATGACCAACTGCAAGAAGGATTGTATTATTTCCAACACGGTAACGAAAACCAGTATATCTACCTAGAACCAAAAGACAGTCTTATGCTGCGTTTAAACACCTGGGATTTTGATGAATCTCTAGTTTTTGCAGGCAAAGGAGCTGAGCGAAATAATATATTAATTGATATTTTTTTAGAAACAGAAAACGAAAGAAAAGACTTTTATCAATTGAATAAACTAAAACCAACAGTCTACAAAAGTAAAATTGACTCTATTATAAAAATCAAATTGCATACGTATAACGATTATATAGAAAAGCATCCAAAAGAAACGGAGAGCTATTTTAAAATACTTAAAACTGCTCTAGTCTATCCTATATATTCTAGAGTAGAAAGATATGCCATAAATCATGTACACATTTCAAGAAAAGATGACTTTCCAGAGATGGATGCATCGTTTTATGAGTATCGAGAACATTTAGATTTTGACAACAATTCTTTAATGTATTACACTCCTTATGCCAGATATATTGCCAATTATTTATACAACGTTACCTATTCTTTGGGACACAAACCAATGAAAGATGAATTTTCATCTGGTTTTACTTTAGATCTTTTAAATATAATAAGTAGTAAAATAAATTCAGAAGATTCTAAAAATGCCTTCTTAAAAAGAACAGTTTTAGAGCATTTCTATAAAAAATCTAGTTGCAGTTTAAATCAAAAGGCATTTGATGCTTTTTTTACGCTATCTTCAAATGAGGAGGACAAAGCATTGCTGAAAAATCTTATCGAAGATAATAAGCTACTCCGCAAAGGAGATGAAATTAAAGGATTTGAAATTTCAGATTTCACCAACCAACCTATCAATATCGAAGATTTTACAATTAATAAAAATACAGTTTTGCTCTTTTGGAGCAAAGAGTATATATCTAAATCTGTTATTAGTACTAGAATTCCTTATTTACAAAGCAAATATCC
>JBLIJW010000185.1:0-3433 GCA_047636155.1 Flavobacterium sp.
GCAAAAAAATGGGCGTGGACAACAAGCACAAAAATGGATTTCTGAACCATTTAAAAACCTTACTACCAGTGTTTATATCTCTAATATTGATTTAGAAATCAACAAACAAAAATACTTAAATTTCGCAATTAGCTTGGCTATTTTTGATGCACTTTCTATTCACCAAATTAAAAACCTATCCATTAAATGGCCAAACGACATTCTGTCAGTAAACAAAAAAATATGTGGAATTCTAATAGAAAACACAATTAAAGGCAGTAAAATTCAGAGCTCAATAGTAGGAATAGGACTAAACGTAAATCAAGAAAAATTTCCAGATTCCCTAAAAAATGCATCTTCTTTAAAAAACATTGCACAGAAAGAATTTGATTTAGACCTTCTCTTAGTTCAAATTATTGAAAAAATTCAGCAAAGAATAGCAATGGTCTCCTTAAAAGAATACGATGCACTAGAAACAGCTTATCTAAATGTCTTGTATAAAAAAAACATCCCAACTATGTTTAAAGATAGTAACGATGTTTTATTTATGGGTAAAATTACTGGAATTTCTTTTTCTGGCAATCTTCAAATAGAGTTGGAAGATGAAACCTTAAAGGAATTCAGAATAAAAGAAGTTTCTTTAGCTTAGTCCTTCCAAATTTGAAGTTAGTGTTTCGATGAAACTAGTTAACGGTTTTTTAACCATCATCGCCATCATCATATTAAACTCTCCTTTAAAATCTAATTGTACCTTAGAGGAAGTATCGTTAATTTCCTCAATATCAGCAATCAATTTAAAATTTAATTTACTACTTGCCGCACCTAAGGTTACATTAGAACACGCCGTTTTCTCTGTTAAAACCAATCTAATTTCTGGCATCCCTTTTAAACCAAAAATAAAAGAATCTCCATCAACCTCAAATTTCTGAATAGATGCTGGCATTAATTGTTCAAAATTCTTTAGGTCACACAAAAATTCAAAAGTTTCTTTTTGAGTTTTATTAACAACTACTTTATTTCCACGAATATTCATACACTTTTATTTATTGATTCCACTCACTAGGGTTTGCTCTCCACTCTTGCAAGGTAGCCAATTCTTTTTGAGTAATGTAACTACTATCTAAAGCTTGTTCTAATAAATTATCGTAATTACTTAGCGTTGCTAAATTTACGTTTTTCTCTTTAAAGTTTTTTGCTGCAACATCAAATCCGTAAGAAAAAACAGCAACCATACCTTTTACAACCGCTCCAGCTTCTTTTAAGGCTTCAACAGCATTAAGACTGCTCATTCCTGTGCTAATCAAATCCTCTACCACTACCACATTTTGCCCACTTTCTAAGTGACCTTCAATTTGATTTTTTCTACCATGTTTTTTTGGCTCTGGCCTAACGTATATAAAAGGAACACCTAATTCTTGCGCTACCAAAACACCAATAGCGATTGCACCGGTAGCAACACCAGCGATTACATCTGGCTTACCATATTCTAGTTCAGCAATTTTGGCCATTTCTTCTTTTAAAAAAACGCGTACTGGAGGGTATGACAACGTAACTCTATTATCACAGTAAATAGGAGAGTTCCAGCCAGAAGCCCATTGAAAGGGTTTGCTTGGACTTAATTTTATTGCATTCACTTGCAATAAAAGTTCAGCTGTTTTTTTTGCTGTATCTTTGTTTAAAATCATGGCGCAAATGTATAAAGTTTTTGTAAATGATAAACCAATAATTATCACATCTTCTTCAAAAAAAGAAAATAATTTTCCTCTTTACACTTTTAAAAATATTGTTTTTGAGGATATCCTACACAAATTAAATAATAATGAGATTGCCGGAATCAACCTATACTCCTCTGATTTAGAGAAAGATTGGCCTTTGTTTTTACTAAATATGGAAGTTATTCCGGCTGCTGGAGGCTTGGTTTTAAATCCTAAAAAAGAAGTATTATTTATTTATAGAAATAATATTTGGGATTTACCAAAAGGCTGGATTGAAAAAGACGAAAGCATAGAAACCGCTGCTATCAGAGAGGTAGAAGAAGAATGTGGTATTTTTAATTTATCAATTTTAAAAAAATTAAGTACCACCTATCATATTTATTTTCAAAGAGGTTTAAAATTAAAGGAAACACATTGGTTTTTAATGAGTTCTGATTTTGATGAAGAATTAGTTCCTCAAACTGAAGAAGGTATTACCAAAGTACTTTTTAAAAATGAAAATGAAATTAACAAAGCTTTGCAAAATACCTACGCCAATATTAAATTAGTTTACGATACCTATAAAGAAAGGTAGTTTTCTCAAAAAACCGACTATCTTTGCCGACTTTTAATCGCAACTATATATGACTGAATTTATTAGAAAAATAATGCCAAATGCGAAAGATGATGTGCTCGCAGGAATAACCGTTTCACTTGCCATGATACCAGAAGTGGTTGCTTTTGCCTTCGTGGCGCAAATAAGCCCAATAGTAGCATTATTTGGAGCATTTGTAGTCGGAATTATTTCAGCAATTTTTGGTGGAAGACCAGGATTAATTTCTGGAGCAGCAGGAGCCGTCGCTGTTATTTTTGTGCATATGATTCAAGAAGGTCATGCGAAAGGATTGTTATTTGACAGCCCTGTTGAAAACATGGGCTATTTTTATTTATTAGCCGCCGTTGTTTTAATGGGAATTATACAGGTATTTGCAGGTGTATTTAAACTTGGAAAATTTGTACGTTTAATTCCGCATCCCGTAATGATGGGATTTGTAAACGGATTGGCCATCGTTATTTTTATGGCGCAACTTGGAATGTTTAAAGAAAATAAAAAAGATTTCTTTGGACAAAATATGCGTAATACAGAATCGAAAGACTTGGTCTATAATGTGTCTGATAACGAAGTAAGAGATTTAATATCTAATACGGTATTATTTTCTATAGAAGGTAACTCTGTGAAAAACAGCAATACCAACGAAGAAGTATTTTTTGTATCGGAAGGACAAGTTTTTGATGCAAAGACAAAAAAAGTTGTTTTTAATGCCTCCGAAAAAGGTTTTTATTCGATAACCGATAGTGGCGTAGTAAAAGCTACGATGCAAGGAAAAACATTGTATTTAATGATTGGCCTCGTATTACTAACCATGCTAATTGTTTGGGGATTACCAAAATTAACCACAAAAATACCAGCGGCCTTAACAGCCATTTTAATTGTAAGCTTACTTTCAATATTTGGAGGATTGAATTCCATTAATGTTGGAGATTTTATTAGAGATGGCGGTGGAGCAGGTTTAAATGGAATCGATGAGATTTCAAAAAAATTAAATATTTTAGAGCTTTGGAGTAATCTTCCATTCAATTTAGATACGTTACGATTTATCGCACCCTATGCATTTTTAGCTGCATCAGTTGGTTTAATAGAAACTCTAATGACAATGAATCTGGTAGACGAATTAACAGATTCTAGAGGTAACGGAAAC
>JBLIJW010000186.1:0-3421 GCA_047636155.1 Flavobacterium sp.
AGGGAAAAAGAAAATAAAATTCTATTCCAATCTATTTTTTTTCTAGATGTTGTAACACTTAAAATACTCTGTTTATGGTATTTAACAATTACTAAAAATAATGTTCCTAAAGCAAAGACAAACATGGATAAAATTAGAAATAAAGACAAATTTTTGTCTAAAAAATTCATTGCACCTTGATTTGTTGTCGGAATTGCTTCGTTACTTAAAAAGGCTTTTATTGCCAAGCCTACAACAAAAGGTAACGAACCAAGTTGCGAAGCAATAAAAACAATAAATGAACCCAACAAATATTTACCAAAAAAATTCTCTTTTTTAATTCCTTGTTCTAAAAACATACCTTCTTTTTTTTGCGACTAATTTACATTATTTTTATCTAAAATTTTTAATTAAAAATAGTGTAATGATTACAATTTATCACAACAACAAATGTCAAAAATCTCGAGAAGGCTTGGCTTATTTAAAAAGTTTAAGCAATGAGATAGAAGTTAATGAATATATGAACAGTGAGTTAACAGAACAAAAAATAAAGGAACTTCTAAAAAAATTAAATTACAAACCAATAGAATTAGTAAGAACTAATGAAAAGATTTGGAAAGAAAATTTTAAAAATTCCAATCTTTCTGAAGAAGAAATTATTCAAAAAATGATTGCCTTTCCGCAGCTAATTCAAAGACCTTTAATAGTTTATCAGAATAAAGCAATCGTAGCTAGACCTACAGAAAAGATTAAAGATTTATTCTAAATAAAGCGCTTTTTGTTCATTTAACAAAGCTTTATGATTCGATAATTAAACGAATGTTTAGTTTTGTCGTCTAAGTTTTATTCTAAAACAAAATGCACAAAAAAATGAAAAATTGTAAACTATTTTTAAGTTTAAGCCTTTTATTGGTATCTATGTTGAATTATTCGCAACAAAAACCAAACGTTCCTAAATTTAGAGTTTCTGGAAATATTGTTGAAAAAACAACCAACCAACCTTTAGAATATGCTACAATAACTTTAGTAAATTCTAAAAACCCAAAAGACGTTACTGGAGGAATTACAGATAGTAAAGGTAACTTTGTTATTGATACAAAAGGCGGAGTTTACAACATAACCTTAGAATTTATCTCTTTCAAGCCTTTACTTATTTCGAATAAGAAAATCGCAACAGATATAAATTTGGGAAATTTTTCTTTATCGGAAGATGTAACACAATTAGATGAAATAATTATTCGTGCAGAAAAGACAACAGTAGAAATTAAATTAGATAAAAAAGTTTACAACGTAGGTAACGACCTAATGGTAAAAGGTGGAACTGTAAGTGATATTTTAGATAATATCCCATCAGTAACTGTTGATGTAGATGGTACAATTGCATTAAGAGGAAATACTAGCGTTCGTATTTTGATAGATGGTAAACCTTCTAACGCAATTAGTATTACAGATGCATTACGAACTATTCCAGCAGACGCAATTGACAAAGTAGAAGTTATTACAAATCCTTCTGCAAGATACGATGCCGAAGGTGGTGGCGGAATTTTAAATATCGTTCTTAAAAAAGGAAAAAACAATGGATTAAACGGTGTTTTTATTGCCAATGTAGCCGATCCAGAAAGTTATGGTCTTAGCGGAAACGTGAATTATAAAGCAAAGGATTTTAATATTTTTACAACCCAAGCCTATAATTACAGAAATAGTCCAGGTAGATCTTTAACTAATTCTCGCTATTTAAATGCAGATAATTCTACCAAAAGATTTGTTGATGAAAGACGTAATAACGACAGATTAGGAAATAATTACAATGCCAATTTTGGAATCGAATTAATTATTGATGATTATTCTAGTTGGACAAACTCCTTCAATTACAGAAAAAATAAAGGGGATAATACGGATAATGTTTTTCAAGATAATTTCACCGCAGACAGAGTTTTTGATTATACTAGAAATCGTATTCAAAATGAAAATAACCAATCAGAAAATATTGAATACAACACAAACTACACAAAAAAGTTTAAAAAAGATGGTCATAAACTAAATTTAGATGGTTCGTTTTCTGCCAATTCAGACAATGAAACTGCTTTAATCACAGATACTAATACCCAAGATAATAATATATTAATTGACCAAACTTTTAATAAGCAAAAGCAAAATAGAAACGTGTTAATTGCAGATTATGTATTACCAATTAAAGAAAATACTCAGTTTGAAGCAGGTTACCGTGGTGACTTTTCAAAATTGGTTACAGATTATCGAGTAGACCAATCGGGAACTACAAATCTTTTCGCTCCAAACACTTTAGAATATAAAGAAAATGTGAATGCTTTGTATTCCCAACTAGGTTCAAAATTTAATAAGTTATCTGTGTTGTTAGGTGTTCGTTGGGAAAACTCCAACATCAATATCAACCTTTTACAAACAAATGATTTCAATACTAAAAAATACAACAACTTTTTTCCATCTGCATTTTTTACCTATGAATTAACCGATAAAAATAGCGCATCACTTTCTTATTCAAGGAGAATTCAACGTCCGCGTGGTCGTTTTATAAATCCATTTAATGGTTTATCATCAAATACCAACATATTTGTAGGAAATCCAGATTTAGATCCAGCCTTTACCGATGCAATTGATTTGGGTTATCTACACCGATTCAAACAAGTAACTTTAAGCACTTCTTTGTATATAAACAAAACGGATAATACGTTTCAATTTATTCGTCGTGAAAATGGAGAAATCGTAAACGGAGTTGCAGTGATAGAGTCTACACCAATAAATTTATCAACAGAAAATCGATTAGGATTTGAATTTACCCTAAATTATACACCATACAAATGGTGGAGATTAAATAGTAATTTTAATTTATATCGAGTACAATCGTTGGGCGATTACAGTTATGTAAATTCAAATAATCAAACTATCAATCAAAATTTTGATAATACCGCAACCACTTGGTTTACAAGATTGTCGTCAAAAATAAATTTACCATATAAAATTGATTGGCAAACCAATTTAAATTATAATGGCGGACAAAGAACAGCGCAAGGAAGATCTTTAGGAGTTTTTTCGGCTAATTTGGCATTTAGTAAAGATGTTTTAAAAGAAAAAGGAACTTTAAGTTTAAACGTTAGCGATGTATTTAATTCAAGAAAACGAATAAACGAAAATTTTTTACAAGGTGTTGTAGACAGTTATTCAGAACAGCAATGGCGAGTTCGTCAAGTTAATTTATCATTCACTTATCGATTCAATAAAAAGAAAAACGAAAGAGAAAAATCAAGAACTGGACAACAAGATGGCAATGATGGTGGCGGAGATTTCCCAGGATAATAAGTAAAAAAAAGGTTCGCGTTTGCGAACCTTTTTTATTTCAAAACAAAGCTAATTACGCTTGTTTCAATTCCTTTTCAGCTTTTTTCTCCTTGTACATTTCAAATAA
>JBLIJW010000187.1:0-3366 GCA_047636155.1 Flavobacterium sp.
CTAATGTTCCGTTGCCTGAGATATAGTATTCTGCACAAGGCGTTTTTCTCGGGTTTCCTTTTCCGAAGTCCACATCACCAGTATTTAAAATAGTAGATATTTTTAAAGTGTCAATTTCAAATTTTCGCATGGCATTTTTTGCATCATCAGAAAATAAGCGCTTCTTAATTCTAATACTTTTTAGAGTTCTTGAATCCATTCCGTAATCAAACGTTGCATTTTTCTTTTGCCAAAAAAAATAGACGGCAATAGAACCTAATGAGACACCAATTAAATAATAAAAAATTCGTTTTACTAACATGCTAAAATTTTGAACTGCAAATTTATGGAAATAGACTTGTAAATGAATTAGGTATTGGTAGTTATTTTATGGCAGTTTTTCTACATTTTACAAAGATGTATGCAGTTGTTAGGAAACACAAAGCGTTTGTTTAAGACATTGCGTTTTTGAGATCAATAGCGCTGCTATAAAATTAACAAATTGATATCTCTAAATGGTAAATCGAACCAATCTGCAACCGTTTTGTTGGTTAAAATTCCGTGATAAAAATACATTCCGTTGCGCAAACTTTTATCAAATCTTGCAGTATTTTCAAAACCACCTTCTTCTGCAATATTTATTAAATAGGGAGTAAAAATGTTACTAATAGACACAGAGGCTGTTCTTGCATAACGGGCAGGAATATTTGGTACGCAATAGTGCACAATACCGTGTTTTACAAAAGTTGGTGCTTTGTGAGTAGTAACGTTAGAAGTTTCAAAACAACCACCTCTATCAATACTAACGTCTACAATTACTGCGCCCTCTTTCATTTTTTCCACCATCTCTTCAGTCGCACAGATAGGAGATCTGTTTTTGCCGCGAATAGCACCAATAGCAACATCGCAGCGCATTAAGGCTTTTAAAATAGTTTTTGGTTGCAAGGTGGAGGTATAAATTGGTGTGTGTAAACAATCTTGTAATTTTCTTAATTTGCTAATAGAATTATCAAAAACTTTTACTCTTGCACCCAAACCAATCGCTGTTTTTGCAGCATACTCCCCTACAGTACCTGCGCCAAAAATAACCACACTCGTTGGAGGAACTCCTCCTATATTTCCAAATAATAACCCATTTCCTTTGTTTACGCCACTCATCAATTCGCCAGCAATTAAAATGGAAGCAGTTCCTGCAATTTCACTCAAAGACTTTACAATTGGGTAAGAATCGTGTTCATCTTTTATATAATCAAAAGCAATGGCAGTAATTTTCTTTTTAGCCAAACATTCAAAATATTTTTTAGACTGTGTTTTTAATTGAAGCGAAGAAATTAAAATAGCTTTCGAATTGATAAATTCGATTTCATTTTCTGTTGGTGGTGCAATTTTTAAAATAATATTACATTTAAATGCTTCTTCAACAGTATAAGAAATTTTCGCGCCAGCGTCAGAGTATTCTTTGTCTGTGAAATTTGCTTCATCTCCAGCACCTGTTTCAATAACAATTCTGTGTCCATTAGCGGTTAAAGAACCTACAGCATCTGGTGTTAAACAAACTCGTTTTTCACTTAAATAGGTTTCTTTTGGCAATCCAATAAACAATTCTCCTTTTCGTTTTTGTATTTCTAGCATCTCTTCTTGAGGAAGCAATTCTTCTTTACTAAATGGAGAAAATGAACTCATAATTTTATTATTTTATTTGCAGGTTGCGTTGTCCATTTTCTAAAATAGATAAATGAATTTTAACAGCGTCTAAAGGTAGTAAATTTTCCACATTTTGAGGCCATTCAATCAGGCACCAATCATTATTGTAGAGATATTCTTCAATTCCGATATCGAAAGCTTCTTCCTCCTTCGTAATTCTGTAAAAATCAAAATGGTAGACCGTTTCTTCTTTTGACGTTTGATATTCATTCACCAATGAAAAAGTTGGAGAGGAAATCTTATCTACAACCTCTAACTTTTTGCAGATTTCTTTTATTAGTGTTGTTTTACCAACACCCATTTCTCCGTAAAACAACAATGTTTTATTTTTTGCAGCTGCAATAATTGCGATTGCAACGTCAGGTAAATTTTTTAAAGAATAAGTTGTATTCATCTTGCAAAAATAACAAACCTCACAAGTTTTTAAAGTTTGTGAGGTTTAATTTTAAAATATTTTTCTTTTAAGTCCTTATTGGAAGTATTAAAGCATTGTTTCTTTTCCCAAATGAAGTTAAAAATAAACTTTATTTCGGACTATAAACAGCACAAGGAATTATCATTTCTTCTAAAGAAACACCACCATGTTGGTAGGTGTTTTTAAAATATTTCACAAAGTGATTGAAGTTGTTTGGATATGCAAAAAACAAATCTTCTTTTGCAAAAATAAATGGACTATTCATTGCTACCGTTGGCAAAAATATATCTTTTGGGTTTCTTACTGCATACACATCTTTTTCTTCATAAGACAAGCTTCTACCCGTTTTGTAACGCAAATTAGAACTGATGTTTTTGTCACCAATTACTTTTGTTGGATTTTTACAATTAATGGTTCCGTGGTCTGTTGTAATGATTAATTTCTGACCTAAACCTTGTGCTTTTTGTATCATTTCAAACAAAGCAGAGTTTTTAAACCAACTTAATGTTAAGCTTCTATACGCTTTGTCATCTCCAGCAAGTTCTTTAATGACTTCCATTTCAGTTTTAGAATGAGAGAGCATATCAACAAAATTGTATACTACAGCGGTTAAATCATTTTGTTTGGTACCATTGTAATTATCAGCCAATTCTTTCCCACTTTTTAAGGTAGTAATTTTATAATATTCGTGCTTAATATCCAAGCCTAAACGTTTTATTTGTGCAGATAAAAACTCATTCTCAAACAAATTCATTCCGCCTTCATCTGTATCATTTTTCCATAATTGGGGATGTCTTTTCTCCATTTCAGAGGGCATCAACCCAGAAAAAATAGCGTTTCTAGCATATTGGGTAGCTGTCGGTAAAATTGAAAAATAGGCATATTCTTCGTCTTTTTTATAATGGTTGTTAATTAAGGGTTCTAAAATTTTATATTGGTCATAGCGTAAATTATCAATAACAACCCATAAAACACTTGTCTCTTTTTTCAATTCTGGAACCACATAATCCTTAAATAGCGTATGGGAAAATGTTGGTTTATCGTTTGAAGTTAAAAAATCTTCGTAATTTTTTTTGATAAATTTAAAAAATTGTGTGTTTGCTTCTTGCTTTTGACTTTCAAGAATTCCTAGCATCCCAGGATCGCTAATGTTTTCCAATTCTAATTCCCAGTGAATTAATTTTTTATACAATTCAATCCAATCCTCATATGAATTTACCATCGCTAAGTCCATTGAAATTTTCCTGAATTCTTGTTGATAATTAGAA
>JBLIJW010000188.1:0-3361 GCA_047636155.1 Flavobacterium sp.
AAAAATTTTATAAAAGGTTCTTTATATTTTTATGCAAAACCAAATTACGATTCTATTTTACCTGCCGTAAATTATATCAAAGAAGATATTTTGCATTTGGTTGAAACTTTAGAGTGGAAATAAAAGTTTTATGAAAAATTTCTTTTATTCATCCTGCTAAGCACTGTAATTACCTTTTCTCAAAAAAACGAAAAATTCAAAGCAAAGGCTCATTCCATCGCTATTAAAAAACAGCCAAATTATACAGCGCCAAAATCTGTCCTATTTGTATTTACGGGACATATGCGTCTCATTAATTTCTAATTAGATGTATCCAAAAAAATAAAAAAAGGTTTAAAAAAGATAAAATAACGGTCGTTTTTAATTTATCGGGCGGTAATCTAGAGGAAGGTTTAAGATTAATTCCTAAAAGAAGCCCTGTATTTAACGATTTTAAATCTGTCTGTCACATATGAATACATCGTTTTAAAGGGCGGGATGGTCATAAGGGTGAAAAAGAAAACAAGTCTATAATTTAGAAATTAGTGTTGATAAAAAAAAGAGATACTGTTTTACTAGTTCCTTTAGAAGTAAAAACTTTTTTTACAATTGCAACTCAAAATAAGGCAGTACATAAAAAATACATCACATTCTGTTCTCTAAATAATCTCCATTTTTTCCAGCAAGAAAGAAGCGTTCATGTTTTTGCAAATTCCTTCTTTTAAGGTGTAATCAAAATACAATTCGTTGTTTATAATTTCTGCATCAAAATAGTAGTTTTTAATGGCCGCAAATTCATTTTCTAATTCACATAAACTTACATCATGGGTTGCTATAATTCCTGTAGATTTAGAGCTAGAGAGTTTTTCTACGAACTTTTTAGAACCAATGGCTTTGTCTTTGCTGTTCGTACCTTTTAAAATTTCATCTAAAATGATGAAATAATCAGTTTCTCTAATTTCATCGACAATAAACTTCAACCGTTTCAATTCAGAATAAAAATACGACTCGTCTTCGGTTAAAGAATCTGTAGTTCGCATGCTTGTAATTAGCTTTATTGGCGCGTATTTAAAAGATGTTGCACATACTGGCAAACCGCAATTAGCCATTACAATAGACAAAGATACGGTTCTTAAAAAGGTGCTTTTCCCAGCCATATTTGCACCGGTAACAATAAAAAATGCTTCTTTATGTATGCTAAAATCATTGTCTATTCTTTTGGCTACCTTTAACAACGGATGCCCTAAATTAGCACCTATTATAACGCCTTTATCTGAAGTAATTTCTGGAAAGATAAATTTTGGATGGTTAAAGTGAAAATTTGCCAATGAGTTTTCAGCATCAAAAAAAGCAACCACTTCAAACCATTTTTCTACCGTATGCTTGTACTTAGAAATCCACTTTTCTACCCGGAACGCATTGTAAATATCTGCAAGAAAAAGACCGTTCCCAAAAACAACGATTACAATATTATTACGCTGATCGAACGCCTCTAAAATTCGAGCAAATTCTTTAAAAATAGTTGCTGCTTTTTTATCTTCCGATGCAATAATTTGTTGTTTTTCTTTTAAAATTTTTGACGTAAATGCCGTGTTTTCAATCTCATTTAATAAAGGGTGAAATTGTCCAAAAGTTTTTCTAACACTGTTCGCTTCTGTATACAACTTTTGCGTTTTTTTAAGAAACCTTCCGGTGATAAAAAGACCGATAAAAAACCAAATTATAATGGCCGTGAATGCGATAAATCCGAAAGAAAATAACCCTATTAAAACTAAAGAAATAACGGAAAAACCCACCTGCATCTTCCCAACATATTTTGATAAAACTGCCACGTAATTAGCAATCCAACTTACAATAGACTTCGAAGTGTTTTTTACCGAAACCAAACTTGCCAAAGCAGCAAAGTGTTGTCTCCAAACAACTTTATTAGAAAGTTCTTTTAATGCATTTTGCTTCTCTACAATGCCTGCTATTTTATTCGCTGTTAAGGTGTTTGCCAAAAGTACTTTTCCGTCATTTGTGTTCGTTCTATTTAGGTATTGAAAGAAAGAACCTTTCCCAAACAAATCAATATCATTGCTGTAAAAATGTGCAGGATCTACAAACGCTGCGCCTGTTTCTAAATGGTGAAAATCGCGATTTAAAACACGTATTTCTGTTTCATTTATCTTAATCTTCTCTTCTAAAATATTTCTTTTTATTTTAAGATTGAGGTGTTTTGAAACCAAAAATCCAAAAAATAAAAGACCTGTAAAAGCAATAATAAAAACATCGGGATACTTCCCAAAAGAGCTATAAATTAAAAAACAAGTTCCTAAAAAAACAGCAAATCGAAGCAGGCTCAAATGAACAAATTTGAACTTTAAAATAGCGGCTTCTTTTTCAAGATTGGCCTTGGTGTTTGTATAAAATTCAAAGGGGTTTTTCATCAACATAAATTATTTATAGTTAAAAATTCCGCCAGTTAAACTGAACACTTCTAAATCTGGATATTTGTTTTTTAACTTCACGGTGGCTTTGTAACTATTAAAACCTCTTTTGCAAACCATAATATACGTTTTGCTTTTATCAATAGCAATCTTATCTACATTAAACTGACTGATGTGAATGGTTTGCTGTACGTCGAATGGTAATTTTAAATCGCTTAAAACTGCAATAATTTCTAAATTAGAATTTCCAATTTTCTCTTTTAATGCTGTTGAAGAAATTTGCCAATCAGGATTTTGCGCTGAGCAAGCATACTCTATATACGTTTGTACTTTAAAAATTTTGGCAATCTTTTCTTTTAATGTAGTTGGTTTTAACTTCATTTTTAATTGTGTATTTTGAAGTGAGTTGTAAATTAATAACTGATTTGTTAACGGTTTTCCGATGCCTGTAATCAACTTTAAAACTTCATTTACTTGCTGTATTGCAATCATACCAACAATTGCATTTAAGGTTCCTGCTTCTTCACAATTAGGAATGTCTGTTGCTATTTCCGGAAAAGCATCTCTTAAATTTGCTGAATAGCTTCCGTCTTCTTGCGGTACATTAAAAGTAGCAACATACCCATCAAACTTATACAAAGAACCATATACTAAAGGTTTATTTGCAATAACACAAGCATCATTTAACAAGTATTTTGTTGGTAAAGAATCGGTTCCGTCCACAACAATATCGGCGTTTTCAATAAACTCGAAAACATTTTCTTTTGTAATTGGCTGGTTGGTATAACTTACTTCAGTAAATACTGCTCTCTTTTTTATAAATGTTGATAAAACTGCTGCTTTCGGTTTGTCGATGTCCTCTAAACTATAAAAAACTTGACGGTGCAAATTAGAAACAGCTACCGTGTCAAAATCTATCAAATGTAATTTTCCAATGCCACTTGCTGCTAAAT
>JBLIJW010000189.1:0-3344 GCA_047636155.1 Flavobacterium sp.
TTTAATTGCGACGTTACAGCGGCTTTTTGGGTAGCAGATGGAAACGAGTTAACCTTCCATATTTCAGCAAATAGGTTCCTTAGAAATATGGTTAGAGCTATTGTGGGGACATTAGTGGATGTTGGGTTAGGTAAACTTTCTAAAGAAGAGTTTAGAAGCATTATAGAAAGCAAAAATAGAGGGAATGCAGGATTGTCAGTTCCTGCAAAAGGCTTATTTTTAACAAAAATAAAATACTAAATTTTGGCAGAAAAATCAGGAAATGCTTTTGATATGCAAATTTTTTCGAGGCTTATGTCTTTTGCAAAGCGCTACCGGTTGTATTTTTTTATTGCAGCTTCGTCCACCATCTTTTTAGCATTATTCTCTGTATTATCTCCCTATATTTTAATAAATACTGTAGATGACTATATCTTATCTAAGGATAAAGTTGGCTTATTAAATTATACCCTTTTAATGTTGGGTATTTTATTGGTTGAAGTAGTACTGCAATTTATTTTTATATATTTCGCAAATTGGGTAGGTCAGCATATTATTAGAGATATTAGAGCAAAAATATTTAGACATATTTTGCAATTTAAAATGTCTTATTTCGATACGAATTCTGTCGGAAGACTGGTAACAAGAGTCGTTTCTGATATAGAAACGATTGCGGCTTTTTTTAGTAATGGAGTGTTTACTATTTTAAGTGATATTCTTAAAATGTTTGCGGTAACTGCAGTAATGCTTGTCTTAAATTGGAAGTTGGCTTTAATCACTTTAGCGATTTTACCAATTTTAGTGTATGCAACAAAATTGTTCCAGGTTGCCATAAAAGCGACGTTTCAGGAAGTACGAAATCAGGTTGCAAACTTAAATGGCTTTGTACAGGAAAGAGTTACCGGGATGAAAATTGTACAATTATTTAATCGAGAGGATATTGAATATCAAAATTTCAAAGAAATAAATGACAAACATAAAAAAGCACATGTTAAAACAATTTGGTATTATTCGGTTTTCTTTCCGATTGCAGAAATTTTATCATCTATAGGTATTGGATTAATTGTTTGGTTTGGAGGAGGACAGGCGGTTCAAGATTCTGGAATTTCTGTTGGAATGATTATGGGTTTTATCCAATATGCACAAATGTTGTTTAGACCTTTGCGTCAGATTGCTGATAAATTTAACCAGCTACAAATGGGAATTGTTGCCGGAGAGCGTGTTTTTAATGTAATTGATACTGAAAGTAGTATCGTTAAAAGTGGAACGATACGAGCAGAAAGTTTAAAAGGAAATATTAGTTTTAAAGAGGTGCGTTTTAGTTACGTTAAAAACGAAGAAGTTTTAAAAGGAATTTCGCTGGAGATTAAAAGCGGGCAAACGATTGCTATTGTCGGGGCAACGGGTGCAGGGAAATCTACGATTATCAATTTAATAAACCGTTTTTATGAAATTGATAGTGGATCTATCTGTGTGGATGCTATTTCGGTTGAGGATTATAATTTACAGAGTTTAAGAAATCAAGTTGCCATCGTTTTGCAAGATGTATTTTTATTCTCAGATTCTATTTTGAATAACATCACTTTAAAAAATGAGAGCATTACTTTGGAAGAAGTAATTAAGGCTGCTAAGCAAATTGGAATTCATGAGTTTGTAATGACACTTCCGGGGGGATATCAATACAATGTAAAAGAAAGGGGTGCAATGCTATCATCAGGGCAAAGACAATTAATTGCTTTTTTACGAGCTTATGTAAGTAAGCCAAGTATTTTAATTTTAGATGAAGCAACGTCTTCTGTAGATTCACATGCGGAACAAATGATACAATATGCTACAGAAACAATTACAAAAGACAGAACTTCTATTGTAATTGCACATAGATTAGCAACGATTAAAAGAGCAGATAAAATTATTGTGATGGACAAAGGCTTGATTGTTGAAGAAGGTACTCATTTAGAATTGCTAGAAAAAGAAAATGGCTATTATAAAAACTTATATGATAAGCAGTTTAGCTTAGAGCAAGTGTCTTAATTTTATAGTGTATGTTGAACAAAAGAAACAGCTTATCTTTTTTATTTACATTAAATCGTTCTTAAGTTTTTCATTGAGTACTTCCGGTGTTGAGTATAAAACAAATTCACCATCTTTTATATAAGAAATTTCTCCTGTCTCTTCGGAAACTAATAAACAAAGGGCATCCGTTTTTTCAGTTACACCAATGGCAGCTCTGTGTCTTAAACCAAATCTTGCAGGTAATTTTATGCTATCAGAAATTGGTAAAACAACTCTTGTGGAAACAATATAATTATCTCTTATAATGGTTGCCCCGTCATGTAATGGACTGTTTTTAAAGAAGATACTTTCCAGTATAACTTCATTAACCAGCGCATTCATAGCGTCTCCATTATTTATTAAAAAGTCTAAGCTATTCGTTCGTTCAATAACAATTAAAGCACCTGTTTTAGTTTTAGACATGTTATAACAGGCCTTTAAGATTTTTTCTGTTTCAATTTCTGAGCTAATCTCTGATTTTAAAAATTTCAGTTGATTTAAAAAACTCTTTTTATTTGTAAAGTTAGTGGTACCAATCATCAGCAAAAATTTTCTAATTTCTTGCTGGAAAACAATGATTAAAGCAATAACTCCACCAGAAAGTAAATAGCCTAATATACCACTTAACATTTCCATCTTTAAAGCTTGGGTAATTTTCCAAATTAAAAAGATAAAAGCAATTCCTATTAAAATATTAATGGCGACTGTGCCTTTTAATAATTTATAAATATAGAAGAGTAGTATTGCAACTAGCAAAATATCTAGTACATCTAGAATGGAAAAAGGAATAAAATCTAACATGAAAAATAGACTGATTTGAGGTAAAAGTACTAATAAATTTTGTGAGTACACTATCAGTTTGTTATTTCTGCATCAGAAAGCAATAGTGGATATTTTTCACGAATCAATTTAATTTTTGCGGCGATCAAGTGGTCTTGATTATTCGATTTTTTAAAAACATCTAATAGGTTTGCATAATTCTGTTTATATAATTTTACAGAAAGTTTATTTCTTAGTTTGGTATAGGCAGCATTTAAATGATTTAAGACCGAGATGTAGGTTTCGTAATTTGTATTCCGATCTGCTTTTATCGAAATAAATGCTTTGGTTGGATGATCAGAGGATGTAGTGCGCTGATTTCCTTCGCACCAATCGCAGCGGTTTTGGTTTTTGTCTACACCAGCGCCGTTGTCAATGAAATCCATTGCAATTTGTTTTAAATCTTTTAGGTTAACAATTTCTCCATCAACAAATAGCTCGTTTTTAGAATTGATGTTTACTTCTAGAATGTTTTTTTCTTTAATGAGAATATT
>JBLIJW010000190.1:0-3338 GCA_047636155.1 Flavobacterium sp.
TTCGTAGAGATGAAAGTCAACCAAACACTTTAAACATGTGGATTGTTGCTGATAACTTAAGAAAGGGTGCTGCAACTAACACCATACAAATTGCCGAATATTTAGTAGCTAATAAATTAGTATAATACATTGAAGAAAAAAATTGCAATAGTAAACTTTGGTTTAATGTTAGCGGTGGTTTTTGCCATTTGCTACCAATCTTTGCATGCCTTTTCTCACTCCATAAATAGTGATTCTGAATATTACCATTCAAAATCAAACAAAAATTTAGTTTATAAAATTTCTGAGAAAGAAGAGTGTTCAGTTTGTGATTTCACATTTGCGAGTTTTCTTTCTCCAGAAATTTTTACTTTTCAATTTATTCCTTTTTATCAGAACGTAAGATATTTATTTTCAATTCCAGAAAATGTAATTGCGTTTAGCGGAAGTCTTTATTCTTTAAGAGGACCACCGAGTTTTATTTAATTTTTTATGTTTAGTTAAAACTTTTTTTAACCACATAAACAAATAGAATTTTATTTAAAAGGTGTTTTACTTTACATAGAAACAATAGTCTATGTGAAAAAAACAACGTTTTCTTTATATTCTTCAAATTTATTTAAACCTATGTCTATATGTGGTTTAAAATTTAGCCAAATTATTATTATTTGATTATTTTCTAATCATTCCATGTATTTATGTGATGTAGCTTTAAAACACATTGCGAAATCCTATTTATTATTTAAAAAACACAAAATGAAACATTTATATATACTCTTATTTACATTTATCTCAACTGTAGCATTCAGTCAAAACAACATTAAGGGAAATATTAAGGCTGAAGATAATTCCAATTTAGAAAACGTTACCATTCAAATTATTGGAACCAATTTGTATACACAAACTGATGAAAACGGAAATTTCGAATTAAAAGATATTCCAAAAGGAAAGATTGATTTAGCTTTATATTTATTGGGATACGAACAAAAAACTATCACTCAAATTATTACAGATGACAAAACCAACTTATCAATAATTCTAAAAGAAAAAGAACTACATTTAGATGAAGTTGTAGTTTCTGCTATTTTCAACAAAACACAATCACAAACGGTAATGAAAGTAGACCATAAAACAACAGAAGAAATGCAAAAAAATGGCGCTTTTTCGTTGATTGATGGATTAACTACTATACCCGGAATATCAAATATTTCTACTGGAAACTCTATTGGAAAACCTGTTATTCGTGGTTTGAGTAGCAGTCGCATTTTGGTATATACACAGGGTATTCGACTAGAAAACCAGCAATTTGGAGAAGAACACGGTTTGGGCTTAAATGCAAACGGAATAGAAAGTGTAGAAGTAATTAAAGGTCCAGCTTCGTTATTATATGGTTCAGATGCGATTGGTGGTGTAATTTATTTCAATCCAGAAAAATTTGCTCCAATTGGTGAAACAAAAACTAATGTTGCTCAACAATTTTATTCGAATACTAATGGAACTTCAACATCTTTTGGCGTTAAAACTTCGCCAAGCAATTGGAAATTTTTAGCTAGAGGAAATTATACTTCGCATGAAGATTACAAAGTACCTTCTGATGATAGAATAATCAATACACGTTCAATTGAAAAAGATTTTAAAACCGGAATTGGTTATGCAAATTCTGATTTTTCTACTGATTTTAGATATAATTATAACAATTTAAATTTAGGTTTACCAGAAGAAGATTTGGCAACTGAAGGCAATAGAAATCCATTATATCCAAAACAAGAAATCGACAATCATATTTTAAGTTTAAATCAGAAAGTATATTTTAAAGATTCAAAACTAGAAGCTGATTTAGGCTATAGTTATAACAATAGAAAGGAATTAGAAGCTGTTGATGAAATTGCGCTTTACATGAAGCTAAAAACAGCGAATTACAATATCAAATATTATTTACCTAAAATCGCAAGAATTGAAACTATTATTGGAGTTCAAGGAATGCGACAAACCAATGAAAATTTTGGAGAAGAATTGTTAATTCCAAATGCTTTAACCAACGATTTTGGTGCTTTTGCAACTTTTAATTACGAAAAAAATCAACATGCCATAATCGCTGGAGTACGATTTGATAACAGAAAAATCGAAACAGAAACACACGGAATTTTAGGAGAAGAAGGTTATTTTGAAGCTTTAAATAAAAAATTCCAAAGTTTTAATGCCGCTTTAGGCTATAAAACCAATTGGACTTCAAAATTCTCATCAAGAATTAATATTGCTTCTGGATTTAGAGCACCAAATTTATCAGAATTGACTTCAAATGGTGTTCATGAAGGAAGTAATCGTTATGAAATTGGAAATTCAAACCTAAAAAATGAACAAAATTTTCAAGTAGATTTAAATTTAGAATACAAAAGCAAACATTTTGAAGTTTTTGCAAATGGTTTCTATAACCACATTAATAATTATATTTTTATTGCTCCAACGGGCGAAACACTAGAAAACAATTTTGTGTATGATTATTTGCAAAGCAATGCCTATTTATTTGGCGGAGAAACCGGAATTCACTTTCATCCACATCCTTTTGATTGGTTGCATTTCACTAGTAGTTTCGAATCAGTTACTGGTAAACAGAGCAATGATTCATATTTACCTTTAATTCCAGCCAACCAATGGAAAAATAATATTCGTGGTGAATTTAACATCAAAAACTGGTTGAGTAAAGGGTTTGCTTCCCTAAATATAAATCATACTTTGGCACAAAATAACAATAGTTCTTTTGAAACTAAAACCAATGACTATACATTAATAAATCTTGGTTTTGGTGGAACTATAAAATTAGGAAAATCAACTATTGATCTTACTTTAAATGCTAACAACCTTTTAAACAAAGAATATATAAATCATTTATCAAGATTAAAAGCTGATGGAATTCCAAATATGGGTAGAAATATTATTCTTGGAATGAATTTTAAAATTTAACAAAGCTTTAGTAATCAATTTGTTAAATTTGTAGAACAACTAAAAAATTATAAATGAAAAAAACAATAACCTTGGCCATTGTAGCACTATCTGTTTTATCGTGTAAACAAGAGCCTAAAGCAAAACCAGAGTTAGACATGACTGTAAATTATCCAGAAACCAAAAAAGCAGACTCAGTTGATGTTTATTTTGGTGATTCTATTCAAGATCCTTATCGTTGGTTAGAAGATGATAATAGTGAAGAAACAAAAGCTTGGGTAAAAGCGCAAAACGTTGTGACTTTTGGTTATTTAGATAAAATCCCATTCAGAAAGCAAATCAAAGAACGTTTAGAAAAACTATGGAATTACGAAAAAATTTCAGCTCCTTTTAAAGAAGGTGATTATACGTATTTCTAC
>JBLIJW010000191.1:0-3323 GCA_047636155.1 Flavobacterium sp.
CCTTGAATTAAATGCATAAAAGGCTGAATATTCATAGCATAATATCCGCTGAAAGCTCTATCAAAATGAACGATATTCTCTGTTAAATTTTCTGTATTGAAATCGATCGTTACTTTCATAATATCAATAATTTCCTCTGCTTTTACGGGTTCTATATATTTAATTTCACCAACGGCAGATTTAAAATCACCGATAACTACTTCTTTCATAAATAACCCATAATTATCCATCATATATGGCATCGGAAAACCAAATCGTGTACCAAATGCATTTGGTGATAAGTACTTTTTAGATTTTGGGAAATATAGTAAAAAGTCGGTTAAGAAATTAGTTGCCTCAAACTCTGTATCGAACTTCATTTGTTTTCTATCGGTGGTTAAAACAAGTTCGTGCTTTACATTTAACAATCTTAAAACAGCAATATATAATTTTATAACCCCAGTTTCGTTCGCTACTTTTTTAGTCAAAATTTGATCTAAATCCTTTAAATCGTCGCTATAAATATCTTGCGAATAGATATTTACTTTAATAAAAAAATCTAATTTTCTAGCGATGCTTTCTTCATCTGCATTTTCTGGTAATTCCAACTCCTTAATAAAACCGCTCAGCAGACCTTTTGTCACTTTTGAATAATCTGGATAATAAGTGCTGTACAAATTTTGTGAAACATTGCTATAAGAAACCATATCAGTGCCCTTACCTGCGGTGTTTTTATCCATTTTGTACACAAGAAAAGCTCTTGAAGCGTTGAACGGGGATTGGTATTCGCTTTCTAATTTTTCAATTTTAGCAACGTGCAATTTATAATGCAATTTTTCTGTCGTTAAAGTATCTCTTTCTACCTCTGGCAGATCGTTAAAACTCTTAAATTTAAACAATAAGTTACTCGGAGAGAATAAATCGAATTCAACTTTATCTTTCTTATAGGAATCTTGAATGTACAGTTTGTCACCAGTATAACTTGGTGGCCTTTTTACCACATACATATACTCGATAAAACTTCCTTTTGTAATTCCTTCTAAAGCATAATATTTATAGGTCCTGCCCGTTTCCTCATCTTCTGAAGTAAGTATTTTAGATTGATCTAGATTGATCAATTTCCCCTCTGGCGTAATAACTCTTGCTTTGTTTACCTGTAATTCTGCTCTAGACGAAAAAGGTAAATAAATTTTATTATATTCCTCTATCGCATCATCAGAATTTAGCCATAAAACTTTATGTTCTAAAAAATATTCGACCAAGTCTTTCTTCTGAAAATAAAACTCTGTAACCGTTTTTTCTTTAACAGCAATCAGATCTTCTGTACTTCCTTCCTCCACGGCATAACTTGGGTTTAATTGCCAATCATAACTTTCAAAATAAGGAGCGTCTTGAGAAAACACCATCTGAAAAACACATAATACCGAAACTAATAAACTAATTTTAATCTTCATAATTCTTTTTTTATTCTTTTTTTAAAACTACGATTTCTTTATAGTTTCTTTCAATTTTTTTAATCTGTTTGTTTACTTCTTTTTGTTGTGCTAAAGTTAAAATCAAAAAGTTTAATTCAATGGTTTGATCGTAAATTACCGTATTCTCTTTTACGACATAAGTAATTTCACAAGTCATAAAATCATCCGAGACTGTTACATCTTCTGGTACAAAATCGATCCTATAACCTGCTGGAATTTCTAATTCTGTAGTGTACCTAAAATATCTCTTATAATCGAATTCTATGGCATTTTTACGCTTTTTATCCGTTTTATAATAAGATAAGTCTTTGTTTAGATTTAGATTGATATAAATTTCATCTCCCAAATTTTTAGCATAATCTTTAATTTCAAAATTATAGTCTACTATAAAATCATTGTCATAATGATATTTATTCGTCTCTTTAAAACGGCTCACTAAAAATTTATTATTTCCTTTTTCAAACGTACTATTATAAAATTGTTTTAATTTCGTTTGTGTATTCTCATTTTCTAGCGCATTAAAAACATCAATCTTCGGATAACCAGAAATAATTGTTTTACCAGATCCAATAACACTTCCATTTTCAATTGTTATAGTTGTACTATCTATATATGCATTTTGTTTTGCATCAATAACAGGTACTTTTTTAATCTTAAATTCTTTGCCATAAGAAACCAATGCTTCTTTTCCTTGAATAAAAGAAGTCGGAATTCCAAATTTAATGTATCTCCCTGTTGCGTCTAAATAGTAAGTTCTTTCATCGTATTCATACGAAAGAATCATGTGGTTATCTACCACCGGCGTTGGCACTTCTTCATAGGTATAAGGAATACTTCTGGTACCAATCCATGTTAAATTTCCTTTTACACCTGCAATTTCTAACATTCTATAAAGTATGCTTGAATTGTCTTTACAATCGCCATATTTCTTTCTAAAAACTTCGTTAGATTCTCTTGGTATAAAACCTCCGAGCGCATACTCAAAAGCAATGTATTTTATATTTTTCTGCGCCCAATAATAAATAGCTTTTACCTTTTCTAATTCGGTCTTTTTATCGGCCGTAATTTCAGCTACTAAAGTAACCAATTCTTGGTCTGGTGCTTCTACATTTACCTCTTCCACCAAAGAATAATACCAACCATATAAATCTGATACTTCGCCTAACAATCTTTTGTTTTCCTTTTTAATTTTATAGGATGTGATGATTGGAACAATATGTGGTAAAATTGTCTTAAAACTTGGTGTATTTGCCTCATATTCGTATGTTGACTGGTCATTTAGCTCCCAAGTATAAATTACTTTTCCCCTTTTTTCTTCTTTTGTGAATTTTATTTTATCATCAGAAACATTAAATTTCCTAAATTCTAAATTCACGTTTTTATCTGCAATAATGGTTACTTTATTTTTTTTGACAGGATAATAATAACCAAAATAAAAAGGCGTTAAAAAACGAGGATTTTTAATTTTCTGAGAATACTTTAATTTTGATTTTGATCCTTTTTTTAAATTCGGGTACACAAAATTTAAAGACTTTGTATCATCATAAAAAGATTGATTCAACTCGTCTTTTTCTGTAAATTTTTCTACTGCTGTTTCCGCATATTCGCCATTTTCAAAAGAAAGTGAATACGCTTCAATCTCATTAAGCTCAAAAAAAGCAGAGAAATTCAATCTGCTTTTAGAGCTATACGTAGCAGATTCGTTTAAATACAAATCTTCTTCGACAAAACCTTGATTTATTTCTAAGCCAAACTTCGTCACTTCGATTGTAATAACCGTTTCTTGTTGTAAACGAATTTTTGTCTCTTCTGGATGTAGTTTGCTATACTTTAAAAAATCAGCCGAGTACTGGCCATGTAACCCTGTTA
>JBLIJW010000192.1:0-3295 GCA_047636155.1 Flavobacterium sp.
AGATTAGAACTATTATATAAAGATAAATTTACCCTATCTATTAAAACTAAAAAACAAAATTATATCGCTAGATTATCAATACAGTTATAATAAGTATATTTAAATTATGAAAATAAAATGCGTAATTATAGATGACGAACCTTTAGCAATTAAAGTTGTTGAAAATCATTTAAAAGAGTTTCAAAATTTTGAAGTTATTGGAACATTTAATAATCCTATAACGCCCTTAGCTTTATTAGAAAACGGAGAAGCCGATGTACTATTTTTGGATATAAACATGCCTAAAATGAATGGTTTAGATTTCGCAAAAACTTTAAATACAAAAACTAATGTTGTAATTACAACAGCTTATAGAGAATACGCTGTAGAAAGTTACGATTTAAATGTTTTAGATTATTTAGTGAAACCGATACCTTTTAATAGATTCTTAAAAACGATTAATAAAATTACGCAAAAAATTTATCAGCAACAAGGAATTCAAAAAGAAGAAGACACTAACAATGGGTCTTTTATTTTTCTTAAAGTGGATAAAAAACTGGTAAAAATTAGATTTGAAAATATTTTATATATTGAAAGTTTGAAAGATTATATTAAAGTATTTACAACTATAGAAAATTACTTGGTCCATAAATCTTTAACAAGTATCACAGAAGAGCTACCTGGCACTAATTTTATAAGAATTCATAGGTCATTCACTATTGCAATAGACAAAGTTAAAAGTGTAGAAGGTAACTTGGTCGAAATTGCGACCACTAAAATTCCTATTGGTAGAAAGTATGTAAATCATGCAAAACGTATTATTTTAAACATAGACTAAAAAAGTTTGATTCCTAAAATAAACCTGTTTAGATGCAATTCTATGTCATTGGTAGAATTAATTTAACCAGTATCTCATTAAATATTTACATTACATTTTTATAAAAAATATATGGTTCAATTATCTACTTTAGACATTTCTCTAATTGTTTTATTTTTTTCAATTACCTTATTTATTGGAATATACGTTTCAAAAAAATCTGGAAAAAATTCAACAGAATTTTTCTTATCAGGAAGAACGATGCCTTGGTGGCTTTTGGGTTTATCTATGGTAGCAACAACATTTTCTACAGACACCCCAAATTTAGTTACAGATATAGTAAGAACTAATGGAGTTTCTGGAAATTGGGTATGGTGGGCTTTTTTAATTACGGGTTTGCTTACCGTATTTGTATATGCCAAATTATGGCGAAAATCGAATGTAAAGACAGATTTAGAATTTTATGAATTGCGATATGGTGGAAAACCAGCAAAATTTTTAAGAAAATTTAGAGCACTTTACTTAGGTGTTATTTTTAATGTGATTACCATGTCTGCAGTAACCTTAGCTGCAATAAAAATAGGTGGAATAATGCTAGGGTTAGAACCTTGGCAAACAGTTATTAGTGCAGGGTTGATTACTGTAATTTTTAGCGCTGTTGGTGGGTTTAAAGGAGTTGTATATACCGATTTTATTTTATTTTTTGTTGCTATGGGCGGTGCTATTTGGGCGGCAGTTTATTTAGTAAACCTTCCGGAGGTTGGAGGTTTAGAAGCATTATTAGCACATGAAAACGTTGCAGATAAATTATCAATATTACCAGATTTTAATAATACAGAAAGCTTAATAACATTATTAGTTATTCCTTTGGCGGTACAATGGTGGAGTTCTTGGTATCCAGGAGCAGAACCTGGTGGTGGAGGTTATATTGCTCAAAGAATGTTAGCTGCTAAAGACGCAAATCATGCCATCGGAGCAACATTCTTTTTTAATATCATGCATTATGCTTTACGTCCTTGGCCATGGATTATTGTTGCTTTAGCATCCTTAGTTGTGTTTCCAGATATAGCTACTATTAGTGAAGCGTTTCCAAACATTTCTCAAGATAAATTAGGTCATGATTTAGCCTATTCTGCAATGTTAACTAAATTGCCTAGCGGATTGTTAGGAATTGTTTTAGCATCTTTAATAGCTGCATACATGAGTACTATCTCTACACAATTAAACTGGGGTTCGTCATATATTGTATTTGATTTTTACAAACAACAAATCAATCCAAAAGCAACTGAAAAAAAATTAGTAGCTGTAGGAAGAATTTCTACAGTTCTTTTAATGATCTTAAGTGCAGGCTTGGCATTATTGATGCAAAATGCTATGGAAATTTTTGAAATGATGTTATTGTTTGGCGCGGGAACCGGATTAATTTTTATTTTAAGATGGTTTTGGTGGAGAATCAATTCATGGACAGAAATTACAGCGATGTTTGCATCCGGTATTTTATCAATTACATTAAAAACAACACCACTAGGAGATTATTTATTTGCGGCTGAATCTGGAGTTTTACCAAGCTGGGGTGAAATACCATTTGTTGTATTTGTAACCACATTAATTTGGGTAATTGCTACTTTTGTAACAAAACCTGAATCGAAAGAAGTATTGAATAGCTTTTACGAAAGAACGCAACCAGGAGGACCAGGTTGGACTAAAGTTATTAAGCAAGCAGCTGAAGAAGGTATAGAAATAGTTCATAATAAAAATGAAGGTTGGAATGTGCCTTCTGGAATTCTTGCTATGTTGTTAGGTTGTGTACTAATATATAGTTGTATGTTCACCACAGGCTACTGGATTTATGGAGAAACTACGTTGGCAATTAGCACTACTATTACTGCAATTGTATCTGGGTATTTATTAATAAGAACTTGGGGAAAAATAAAAGCAACTACACTTTAAAATGAATTATAGAATAGAATCTGTAGATTTTTTAAGAGGTTTAACGGTTGCGTTAATGATTTTGGTGAACACCCCAGGAACTTGGAGCGCTGTATTTCCGCCTTTATTGCATGCAAAATGGCATGGTTTAACGCCTACAGACCTTATCTTTCCCTTCTTCTTATTCATTGTGGGTATCTCAATATATTTCGCATACAAGAGGAGTGAGAATTCAAAAACAACGTATAAAAAAATAACAATCAGAAGTTTAAAACTTTTTGGATTGGGGTTGTTTTTGAATTTATTTCTACCTTATGCTCCGTTTTTAAATGATTTTGAAACACTCCGATTTCTTGGCGTTTTACAAAGAATAGGCATTGTGTTTTTTATTTCAGCAATCTTGTATTTAAATTTTAATTGGAAATATTTATTTGGAATTGCCCTACTAATTTTAGCTAGTTATTGGCTGTTTTTAGGCTTTGTGCCTTTAGCAAACGGAACTTTACCATCCTTTGATAGAGCGCCTAATAATTGGGCTAATTATATAGATTTTACTATTTTAGGAAAACA
>JBLIJW010000193.1:0-3285 GCA_047636155.1 Flavobacterium sp.
CGATATCCAAACCAACAGCAGCAGCTAAAACGTGCTCTGAGGTCTGAATTTGTACTCCATTTTTTTCTAAATTTGTTCCTCTTTGCGTATTTGTTACATATTCTGCTCTTGCCTCTATCGTTGGAGCACCTTCTAGATCTACTCTGCTAAATGCAAAACCATGATTTACAGGAGCAGGCTTTATTGTCATTTTAACAGTATTGCCGGTATGAAGACCAACACCTGATAAACAAATCTCTTTCTGTATTGTTTTTTGTTTCTTACTCATTATAATTTTATTTGAGACTTCAGCTCCTTTTCTAGTTGATTGATTTTTGAAGCTATTTTTGGTAAATTTTTAAAGTACACGTAACTTCTATTAAAATCTCTCGAATTTAATGCTGGAGTTCCATATACCATTTCATTATCTTTTAAACTTTTGGTAACACCTGTTTGGCCTAAAACTTTTACATTATTGCCAATTTTAATATGGCCTGCAACCCCAACTTGACCACCAATCATGCAATTTTCTCCAATTTTTGTGGAACCAGAAACACCTGTTTGAGAAGCAATAACAGTATTACTACCTACTTCTACATTGTGTGCAATTTGAATTTGATTGTCTAATTTGGCCCCTTTTCTAATGATGGTAGCTCCTAAAGTTGCTCTGTCTATTGTACAAGCTGCACCAATATCTACATGGTCCTCGATAATAACATTTCCTATTTGAGGAATTGCTTTGTATTCTCCGTTTTCATCAGGAGCAAAACCAAAACCATCCGCACCAATGACAGTGCCTGCGTGAATTTTGCAGTTTTTACCAATTTGAGTATCAGAGTATATTTTTACCCCTGCAAAAATAACTGTATTGTCTCCAATTGCACAATTATCTCCGATATAAGCACTTGGATAAATTTTTACATTGTCTCCAATTAAAACATTCTCGCCAATATAAGCGAACGCACCAATATATTCATTTTCTCCTATTGTTGAAGATGCTGCAATAAAATTTGGCACTTCTCTTCCTATTTTATTATTTTTTACTTCGTTATAAAATTCTAATAACTTAGAAAAAGATTTGTATGCATCATCCACTTTAATGAGTGTAGTTTTTACTTCTTTTTCCAAAACAAAACTTCTGTTCACAATCGCTACAGAAGCATTTGTTGTGTACAAATAAGAATTGTATTTAGGATTAGATAGAAAAGTTAAAGATCCTTTTTCACCCTCTTCAATTTTAGAAAGTTTAGAAACCTCTTCTTCGGGATTCCCAACTACATCACCTTCTAAAATATCTGCTATTTGCTGTGCTTTGAATTTCATTAATGGCAAAAATATAAAAATTATACCGTTTTTTCTAATCTCATCTTATTTTGGATAACAAATAAAGCGTTTTACTACTGGTATCGTTAATGCTTGCAAATTTAATTGATCGGATGCCTTTGAAATATCCTTTAACTTTCCTTTTTTATTTAAAATAAAAATAGGCGTTTTTAAATCATAAGCTTGGTTGCTAATTTCTTTATGGAAAACAAAATACCCAACTTCTTCTTCAGAAATATTTAATTTCTTAATTGCTTTCGCTCTTTTTTTATTCACATATTTTTCCTTAAAAACTTCTTGTTGAATTTCAATTCTAAGTAATTTTCTATCCACAATCATTTTCGCTAATAATGACAAAGTTTTGTCTTCATGGTGTACCCATTCTTTAATTGCAGATAACACATCAAAATCATCCAATCTAGAAAACATTTCTAAAGTTTTTCCTGTGAAATTAGTTGCGGTAACTTGATGGTATAAAAAGTATTTTAATGCAGAACTGCAGTACAACTCCACTCCTTTTCCCGCTAATTCTTTGGCTCTTTTTAAAATATTTACCAATATATTTTCTGCAACTAACCCTGTTTTATGCAAATATACTTGCCAATACATAAGCCTTCTTGCGATTAAAAATTTTTCTACAGAATAAATTCCTTTTTGCTCAATAACTAAAGCATCATCTTTAACATTCATCATCGCAATTAATCGGTCTGAAGATATATTTCCTTCTGTAACCCCTGTATAAAAACTATCTCTCTTTAAATAATCCAAACGATCAATATCCAATTGACTAGAAATTAGTTGTCCTAAAAATTTACGAGGACTCTTTCCTTCAAAAATTTCGATTGCCAATGATAATTCGCCATTAAATTCTTCGTTTAATTTCTTCATAAATTTCAAAGAAATTTCCTCGTGACTAATTCCACTCACAATACTACTTTCCAATGCATGCGAAAATGCACCATGACCAATGTCATGCAGTAAAATAGCCATACACAATGCATTTTCTTCGTCATTAGAAATTTCAACCTGTTTAAAGCGCAAAACCCGTATCGACTTTTGCATTAAGTGCATACAACCGATTGCATGGTGAAAACGCGTATGATTTGCTCCGGGATAGACCAAATTAGAAAACCCCATTTGCGTAATTCTTCTTAATCGCTGGAAATAAGGGTGTTCTATAATATCAAAAATTAAAGAATTGGGTATTTGAATAAATCCGTAAATAGGATCATTTAAAATTTTAAGTTTGTTAGGCGTTTTTTTCTTCAAAAGTGCATAATTATCAATGTGTATTTGCAAAATACAATATTTCTTGCCACAAATTCATATATTTATAATTGATAATTTTAAATTGTAAAATTATTAGAGAATTGGGAATATTTTACCATTTTAGCAGCTCTAAAAAAACAACAAAAAACTAATTTAAGCGTTATAGAAATAAATTAAAATACATGAGCATACAAATACTTTGGGTGGATGACGAAATTGAATTATTAAAACCGCACATTCTATTTTTAGAACGTAAAAATTATACTGTAACAACTTGCACAAATGGTGCTGATGCTATTAATTTAGTGGATGAAACAAATTTTGATATTGTTTTTTTGGATGAAAATATGCCCGGTTTAACTGGTTTAGAAACACTTGCCGAAATCAAACAAAAACAATCCAATTTGCCTGTGGTAATGATTACCAAAAGTGAAGAGGAATATATTATGGAAGAAGCAATTGGTTCTAAAATTGCAGACTATTTGATAAAACCTGTAAATCCCAATCAAATTTTATTAAGTTTAAAGAAAAACTTAGATCATTCTCGTCTAGTTAGTGAAAAAACGACTTCTAATTATCAACAAGAATTCAGGAAAATTTCAATGGACTTAGCGATGGTAAATTCATATGAGGATTGGATTGAATTGTATAAAAAATTAATTCACTGGGAATTAGAATTGGAAAACATTAGCGACCCTGGGATGCTAGGAATTC
>JBLIJW010000194.1:0-3250 GCA_047636155.1 Flavobacterium sp.
TAAATTACAGCGTTTTTTCAACTAACCTAAGAATTGCGAAAATACAAATATTCTTTTGGAACAGCAGCTATGGTTTTGTTAAAAAAAAGCTCCGAATAACTGATTCGCTTCTAAAATTAATAGCTTAGATACACAACAAAATAACAACAAAAATGAATTCATACTGTTATTTTTATCAACAATTAATGCGCTCTATATCAACTAGTCAACAGTGCTAAAATCGATTAAATAATTACAATTTTTACAATAACTTAATTTGTGCTACTTTATTTTTCTTGTCAGCGGTTGCGATACCTGTTCCAATTTATACTATAATTTAATTTGAATAAGCACATGTTTGACGGGTATAAAATTTAAATTTCAAAAATAATCCTTTTTTTTTGCAGCTTTTGATTTTTAATAAAATTACACGGTGTTTTTAGTATTTAGAAATAAACGACTATGAAAATTAGGTCGTTTAATCATGGGTGTTTCCACCATTTTAAATCTATTCTTATCAAAGGATTTTTAGATGAATTATTTGTTCACTTATAAATACAATAAGCGCTTTTTCTAAAATAATTCATAAAAAAATAAAGGTAGTTAAGGTTTTTGAAACTCTAAATGGAGAAGTATTGCTATTCTACCTTATACATGGTGCCGTCTGTAAGAAACTTACTAAAGCCTATTTTTGCTGAAAACTCATAAGAATCGTCCGTAATTTTAGTTATTTGAACGTAAATAGCGTCTTTATCTAATTGCTTTTTAGGAGACTTCATTTTTAAAGAATAAAAGAAATTATTTTTCCATTCGATATATAAAGTATCAATATGTTTTATTCTTTGCTCTCCAGAAACACTATCATTAGAAATACTAATAATTTTTTCATATTCTTCAATTTGAATACTATCTATTCTGGTGATAATAGTTTTGCTATAACCTTTGCCTGCTGGAACTTCAAAAACTCCTTGTCTAAACCTATCGGGATTTCCCTTTTTAGAAGAGCATGCGGAGAGAAAAAATAATGAGCATAAAGCGTAGATAAAATATTCTTTGTACCTAAAATTCTGTAAATTGAAATTAAAAAAATCTTTTTTCTTTATGCTCATTGTTATCATTTTTAAATTTAAATCCCTGTATAATTGGCAGGTGTAATTGCTTTTAATTCTTGTTTTATTTCGGCTGAAACTTCCAAGGTATCAATAAAATCTGCAATAGCGTTTTGGTTAATTTTCTGATTCGTTCTCGTTAAACCTTTTAACGCTTCGTAAGGGTTTGGGTATGCTTCTCTTCTTAAAATAGTCTGGATTGCTTCCGCAACCACCGCCCAATTATTTTCTAAATCTTGGGCAAATTTCTCTTTATTTAACAATAATTTATTCAGTCCTTTAATCGTAGAAGTAAAAGCAATAATGGTGTGTCCGAAAGGAACACCAACATTGCGTAAAACGGTACTATCTGTTAAATCCCGTTGCAACCTAGAAATGGGTAATTTAGCCGAAAGATGTTCGAAGAGAGCATTTGCAATTCCTAAATTTCCTTCAGAATTTTCAAAATCAATAGGATTTACTTTATGTGGCATTGCAGACGAACCTACTTCTCCTGCTTTAATTTTTTGTTTAAAATACTCCATAGAAACGTACGTCCAGAAATCTCTATCTAAATCTATAAGTATGTTATTCATACGTTTTAAGGTATCAAATAACGCCGCCATATGATCGTAATGTTCTATTTGTGTTGTTGGAAAAGAGTGTTGCAGTCCCAATTTTTCTTTTACAAATTTTCCTCCAAACCCTTTCCAGTCAATTGACGGATATGCCACTTTGTGCGCATTAAAGTTTCCGGTTGCGCCACCAAATTTAGCAGCATTCGGTATTTCATTTAACAATTTAAATTGCTCTTTTAAACGAACGACAAAAACATCAATTTCTTTACCTAAGCGAGTAGGAGATGCAGGTTGACCATGTGTTCTAGCCAGCATAGAAATGTCTTTCCATTCAACAACTAATTCTTGTAATCTTTTTAAAAGTTCAAAATAATGAGGAATATAAACTTCCTGCATTGCTTCTTTAATAGAAAGTGGAATTGCGGTATTATTAATGTCTTGAGAAGTCAAACCAAAATGGATGAATTCTTTGTGTTTTTGCAAACCTAAAGTATCAAATTTTTCTTTGATAAAGTATTCAACAGCTTTTACATCGTGATTTGTAATGCTTTCAATGTCTTTTATTTTTTGAGCATCTTCTGCAGTAAAATTTGTGTAAATTTTACGCAACTCTCCAAATAAATTGATGTCAAAATCTACTAACTGTGGCAAAGGAATCTCGCACAAAGTAATAAAATATTCAATTTCTACTCGAACGCGATATTTAATTAAAGCTTCTTCAGAAAAATAGTTTGCTAGTTTTTCAATTTTACCACGGTATCGTCCATCAATAGGAGAGATGGCATTTAGTTTTGTCAAATTCATTTTTGTTGTGTTGTAAGCGACAAAAATAATGATTAAAACACATTTATTAATGTCATTTCTTCTATTTTTATTTGCAGGATCTTCTTCTTATAGTTTTGTGTGTTAATAATTGGGTTAGTCTCAAAAAGAAGCTTTGTGTGCAAAGCTATTAATGTATATTTGTTTTGAAACTCTATTAAAATGATACTCACAAAAAAACTTTTTATTGTTTTTGCTTTTTTTGCTTGCTATTTGGTAAGTGAAGATTGTAATGCTCAAAAAATCAATCAATTTAATGCAAATAACCAGCGAACCGGGGTTTGGAAAAAATACCATCCAAATAAAAAAATTCGCTATACTGGTGCGTTTATAGATGGTAAAGAAATTGGCGTGTTTAAGTTTTATGATAGTACAAGTGCAGAAAAACCTACAATCATTAAAACCTTTTTTAAAGATTCAGATTCTCTATTTGTTAAGTTTTATACGCTAACAGGTAAGATTAAATCTGAAGGGGCGTTGGAAGGTAGAAAAAGAGTTGGGAGTTGGAAATATTTTTACCCCAACGGGACTATAATGTCTCAGGAAAATTATAAGGATGGAAAACTACATGGTGCGCAACTTGTGTATTATCCCGAAGGAAAAGTAACTGAACTGTCCGAATATAAAAATGGATTATTAGATGGGATTTCGAGTAAGTTTTCTAGCAAAGGAATTCTAATTGAAGAAGTTACATATAAAAATGGCATTCCAAATGGTTTGGCAAAATTTTTTGAGCTCAATGGAGACTTAAAAGAAACTGGAGTATACAAAAATGGAAAAAGA
>JBLIJW010000195.1:0-3200 GCA_047636155.1 Flavobacterium sp.
TTCGGATTAAAAATATCAAGTTCTACTAGTTTTTCCCACATGACATCGTCTTGATCTATTTTCAAGTAAGAACGTAATTTTAGTTCTACAGAATCTGATGGTGAATAGGCTAAAAATAAGTTCACAAAATCCCTGTAACTCATGTTTTCAGATTCTTCTATGGTATAAGAATCATCTGTCATTCCTAATTGCACAAAAATATTCCAAGCTCTAGAAAAACCAACTTTTCTAATCGTTCCTCTGTACATTGTAGGAATATCATCTAAGCCATAAACGCTTCTATATTTTAAAGAATCTCTATTTGCAATGGCTTCAAATTTTCCATTACCTATAACTTCTAAAAACTCACTTCTTCTGAATAATTTATGATAAGGAATGTATTTGTACGTACCTTCTTGAATAAACATTGCAGCACCACCTTGTCCTGCTAAAACCACATTTCTGGGATTCCAGGTAAATTTATAATTCCATAAATTGTTATCGCTTTCTGGCGCGACGATTCCACCGCAGAAAGATTCAAACAATAGCATTTTACCGCCAGCATTTTTAATGTTGTCAATTACTTGCATTGCACTCATATGATCAATTCCAGGATCGAGACCAATTTCATTCATAAAAACCAAGCCTTTTTCCTTAGCCTTTTCGTCTAACGCTCTCATTTCGTCAGAAATATAAGAAGCGGTAACCATGTGTTTACCGAATGTAATACAGTCTTTGGCTACGTCTGCATGAAATCTTGCGGGTAGCATAGAAATAACAAGGTCTGCTTTTTGTATCTGGTCTTCGCGTTGTTTTTTATCAAATACATCTAAAACAATGGCTGTTGCATTTTTATGATTATTGATTAGTTTATGTGCGTTTTCTGTTGAAATATCTCCAATGGTTAAAAATAGATTTTCTTCCTCTGAGGTGTCTAAAAGATATTTTATAAGTACAGAGCTAGATTTCCCGGCTCCAATAATTAGAATATTTTTCATATATTAAATAATGTATTTTTGTATGAAATACGAAGATACATTAATTGTTTAAAATTAAACAAAAATCATCAATAATGTTTAAAAATTTTGTTATTACCTGTTTTTTAGGAATGCTGGCCATTATTTTAGGCGCTTTTGGTGCACATGCTTTAAAGGAGTTCCTTACTTCAGAAGAATTATCAAGTTTTAACACCGCTGTTCAATATCAAATGTATCATGTCATTGTGTTGCTATTTGTAAATGGGTATGCTGCATTTTCAATAAAACAGAAAAACACCATCAGTTGGTTGTTTTTCTTTGGAATATTTCTCTTTTCAGGATCTATTTATGCGATTCAATTAACAGCAGTAACTGCAAAATCTATTTGGTTTATAACGCCTCTTGGCGGTTTATTTTTTATTCTTGGTTGGGGATTTATGCTCGGGATCTTTTTTCAAAAATTGAGAAAGAAATAAAAATCTGAGAATTCTTATATTTAAATAAGCCTGTTTTAAAATATTGCTTAATTTTGTACTTCATTAAAAACAAAAAAAAATATTGATATGGTAGATACAAATACGAAATCGATTTCGTTAAATAGTCTAGGAATCAAAAATGCAACAATTCGCTATCAGTTAACTTCGAGTGAGTTACACGAAGAAACGTTGAAAAAGGAACAAGGAGTAGCATCTTCTTTAGGTGCAATTGCAGTAAATACAGGTGAGTTTACAGGGCGCTCGCCAAAAGATCGATTTATCGTAAAAGATGCGATTACAAAAGATGAAGTTTGGTGGAGTGATATCAATCTTCCTTTTGATTCTCAGAAATTTGATGCACTTTATAATAAGGTTACAACGTATCTTTCTGAAAAAGAAATTTTTGTAAGAGATTCTTACGCATGTGCAGACGAAAACTATAAGCTAAGCATCAGAGTTTTAAATGAGTACCCTTGGAGTAATATGTTTGCATACAACATGTTTTTAAGACCTACGGAAGCGGAGTTAAAAGACTTTGATCCTGAATGGACCGTGGTAAACGCTCCTGGTTTTATGGCAGATCCTGAAGTAGACGGAACGCGCCAACATAATTTTGCCATCTTAAACTTTACAAGAAAAATAGCTTTAATTGGTGGTACTGGATATACTGGTGAAATTAAAAAAGGAATTTTCTCTGCTTTAAACTTCATACTACCTGTTTATAAAAAAACTTTACCAATGCACTGTTCTGCAAATGTTGGTAAAAAAGGGGATACCGCAATTTTCTTTGGACTTTCAGGTACCGGAAAAACAACACTTTCTACAGATCCTGATAGAAGTTTAATTGGAGATGATGAACACGGTTGGACGGAAGAAAATACCGTTTTTAATTTTGAAGGAGGTTGTTACGCGAAAGTGATTAACTTATCGCAAGAACAAGAGCCAGAAATTTTCGCAGCAATTAAAAAAGGAGCAATTCTAGAAAATGTTGTGATGGATAAAATGGGCGCTATTAATTTTGCAGACACTTCCATTACCCAAAATACAAGAGTTAGTTATCCTATTTATCATATAGCCAATATTCAAAAACCATCCATAGGTAAAAACCCGAAAAATATTTTCTTTTTAACGGCAGATGCTTTTGGTGTTTTGCCTCCAATTTCTAAGTTAACACCAAGTCAAGCAGCGTACCACTTTATTTCTGGTTATACAGCTAAGGTTGCAGGAACAGAAGCAGGAGTTACAGAACCAACACCTAGCTTTTCAGCTTGTTTTGGCGCACCTTTTATGCCATTGCATCCTACAAAATACGCAGAAATGCTAAGTAAAAAGATGCAAGAAACAGGCGTAAACGTTTGGTTGATAAATACAGGTTGGTCTGGAGGCCAATACGGAGTTGGAAGAAGAATGCCTTTAAAATATACAAGAGCAATGATTTCTGCTGTTTTAAATGGCGATTTAGGAAGTTATAAATATGAAGATTATCATATACATTCCGTTTTTGGAGTTGCGCAACCAAGAAGTTGTCCTGGTGTACCTTCAGAATTATTAAGCCCTAAAGCAACTTGGAATAATGATGAAGCCTATTATAAAACGGCGTTTAAATTAGCGAATGCATTTAGAGAAAATTTTATGCAATTTGAAGAAGTTGCAAGTGAAGAGATCCGCAGAGGAGGTCCGCAACGTTTCGCACTATAATAAAAAACTATTTATTGTTAAATCGTCTAAAAAAAAATTTTTTAGACGATTTTTTTTTGATGATTATTTT
>JBLIJW010000196.1:0-3189 GCA_047636155.1 Flavobacterium sp.
GGAACAGAATTAAATATTTCTGCCGAAGATTTAGATTTTGCAAACAAAGCGCATGAGCGTTTAAGTTGTGATTATCAAGGAGATGACATGCAGATTGGATTTAACTCTCGTTTTTTAAGCGAAATGTTAAACAACTTAAGTTCTAATGAAGTTTTAATTGAAATGTCTTTGCCAAACAGAGCAGGAATTCTAACACCAATAGATGGTACCGATGAAGGTGAACAAGTTACCATGTTAGTAATGCCAGTAATGTTGAACAGTTAACAGAAAAAATACTTTTCTGTAAGAAAAGTAGACTCCTTATAATTTAAAAAAAACCACAACGTATAGCTGTGGTTTTTTCTTTACATTTAAATCATGAAAAAGGGAATCTTTTCAATACTTATTTTACTTGCATTTAGTTGCACCAAGAATACTCCAATTCGTAAAGAATTTATCAGACAGATTCACGATACAATTGGTTTTGCGCAATACGATTGGCAACTAGATTCTATTTACAATCGATTGCAAATAAAAGATACACCAAATACCAAAACGTGGAAAACAGTTATTTCTCCGCATGATGATTATAAATATGCAGGAAAATTGTATCATACTTCGTTAACAGGTGTAAATGCAAAAACAATTATTCTAGTAGGTGTTGCTCACAGGGCTCGAAATCACAAATTGCAAGATAAAATTATCTTCGGAAGTTTTACACATTGGAAGTCGCCTTATGGCAAGCTGAAAATTTCCGATTTAAATACTGCAATTCAAAAAAAATTATCTAAAAATAGTTTTATTGTTCATGACAGCATGCAAGCTTTAGAGCATTCGTTAGAAGCTATTATTCCTTTTTTACACAAAAAAAATAGCACTTTAGAAATTGTTCCAATCTTAGTTCCATATATCAATTACGAAACTATTCATACCGTAAGTTCAGACTTAAGCAGCGTAGTTTCAAAAATATTAAAAGCTAATAGTTTACATTTCGGAAAAGATGTTGCCATTGTAATTTCAAACGATGCAGTGCACTATGGAACTGAAAATTGGAGTAAAAATTTGGCTCCTTATGGCGTTGATAGTGTAGGAACAGAAAAAGCAAGACATCATGACAAACAATTGATCAGCAAATTTTTAACTGGTGCAATTTCAATGAACAAAATAAAAAATTTCACAGAAGAAACGGTTCAAGAAAGCGATTATAAAGAATATAAGTGGATTTGGTGCGGCAGATATTCAGTTCCTTTTGGCTTGGCTTTTGCAAACAAACTAAATATTTTGCAAAATAAAGTTTCGCTAACTGGCCATTTGTTGGCCTACGCATCTAGTATTGACCACGAATTAATACAAGTTGAAGATTTAGGAATGGGAACAACTGCAATTGCTACTCAAAAACATTGGGTAGCATATGCAAGTATTAAGTATGAATAAACTATATTTAAATTTCTAAAATATTTTTATTGAATTTTCTAGCGCACCTCTATTTATCACAAAACAACACCAATCTTATGATTGGTAATTTTATTGCAGATCATATTAGAGGTAATAAGTATGAGCATTTTTCTAAAGAAATTCAACAAGGTATTTTTCTACACAGAGCAATAGATACATTTACAGATGCCCACAAGGTTGTGCGCAAGAGTAAAAGACGTTTACATCCTCGCTACAGACATTACGACGGTGTAATTATCGATATTTTTTACGATTATTTCTTAGCAAAAAATTGGGCAAGCTATTCTGAAATTCCTTTAGAAACCTTCACAGCGTCGATTAATAATTTATTTGATAAAATTAAATTAGAATTACCCTTAAAATCACAACAATTTATCAAATACATGATTGAGTATAATATTTTATTCAATTATAAATACAAAGACGGAATTGAGAAGGTTTTAAACGGAATGAACCGTCGAACAAAGGGGAAATCTCAAATGAATTTAGCAATTGAAGATTTGCGAAACCTAGAAGCCGAACTTGAGGAAGATTTTACATTATTTTTCAAGGATTTAATAGCGCACGCACATCAAAAAACAAAAGAGTTAACTGTTCTTTGAAACGTAAAATAATGAGGAATCTCAGCTACCGAATAGAATTCTCAAACACTTAAAAGTGCTCATTTTGAAATGATAAAATGAGGAAAAATTAAAAGACAACATGAAAAAAGTATTTTTACCAATTGCAATTTCAATATTACTCTTCAATTGTAAAACATCAGAAAAAAAAGAAAAAATTACTGGTTTAATTGCCGAAAAAGCAATGGTAGTTTCTGCTAGAGAAGAAGCTTCTAAAATTGGTACAGATATTCTTAAAAAAGGAGGCAATGCTTTTGACGCCATGGTTGCTACAGAATTAGCTTTAGCTGTTGCATACCCGTATGCAGGTAATATTGGTGGTGGTGGTTTTATGGTGTACAGAAAAAATAATGGTGAAATTGGCGCATTAGATTACAGAGAAAAAGCACCTTTAGCAGCTTCAAAAGACATGTATTTAGATGCTGATAAAAATGTAATTAAAGGAAAAAGCACCCTTGGTTCTATGGCTGTAGGAATTCCAGGAACAGTTGCAGGAGTTTTTGAAACGCATAGAAAATTTGGATCTTTGCCAATGGAAGATATTCTACAACCTGTAATCGCATTGGCAAAACGCGGAGTGCTTGTGACTAAAAAACAAGCAACAAGAATAAAAAGCTATCAAACCAGATTTTTAAGCGTAAATAAAGATTCCATTTTATTTAATAAAAATTGGAAAGAAAACGACACGATCAAATACAATGCTTTAGCAGCTACCTTAACTAGAATTCAAAAAAATGGTAGCGATGAATTTTACAAAGGTGAAACAGCAGAAAAATTAGTAGCTTTTATTCAGGCAAATGGTGGAATTATGACCCTTGAAGATTTGGCCAAATATGAAGCGAAGTGGAGAACTCCAATTACTTTTAAATATGACGATTTAAAAGTTATTTCAATGTCTCCTCCCTCAAGTGGAGGCATTTGTTTGGCGCAAATTATGAATGGAATAGAAAGTTATGATTTAGATAAATACGGCCATAATTCAGTAAAAACAATTCAAGTAATTACAGAAGCAGAAAGACGTGCGTATGCAGACCGTAGTTTCTTTTTAGGAGATCCTGATTTTGTAAAAATTCCAGTAGAAACTTTAATCAGTAAAGAGTATGTCAATGGCAGAATGGATGACTTCTCTTTTGAC
>JBLIJW010000197.1:0-3158 GCA_047636155.1 Flavobacterium sp.
TCAAAAAGTAAATTTTTTAAGAGATTTAAAAGATGATTATGAAGTTTTAAATAGGTCCTATTTTCCGAACATAGATCTGGGAAAATTAGATACTGCTTCTAAGCAACTAATTATAGACGAGATTGAAGCAGATTTTGATTTTGCATTTAAAAATGGAATTTTAAAATTGCCAGTAGAAGCTAAATTCGGAGTGTATATGGCATATAGATATTACAAAAGGTTGTTAAAGAAATTAAATAATGTTCCTTCAGAAAAAATTATGGATACGAGAATTCGAATTTCCGATCCAATGAAATTAAATTTATTAGCAAGAAGTTACGTAAAGTATAAATTAAAAATGATTTAAGATGATGTTCGCTCTAATTACGTTAGGAGTTTTTTTCGCAATGGAAGGTGTAAGCTGGTTTACGCACAAATATGTGATGCACGGTTTTGGATGGTATTTACATGAAGACCACCATCAGCCAAAATACGATGGGTTTGAAAAAAATGATGCTTTTTTTGTAGTATTTGCAGTACCAAGTATGGCATTATTTTATTTCGGAAGCTACACAGAATATGCCTTTTTACTTTATATCGGATTGGGTATTATGTGCTACGGAATAGCTTATTTCACCGTTCATGATGTCTTAATTCACCAACGTTTCAAATGGTTTAAAAACACCAATAATAGATATTTAAAAGGGTTAAGAAAAGCACATAAAATTCACCACAAAAATATGGGGAAGGAAGACAGTCAATGTTTTGGTATGTTGTTTGTTCCTTTTAAATACTTTAAAAGTCCGAAATTAAAATAATTTCATTAGCAGATATTTAAAGAGCAGCTATTTAAATATAGCTGCTTTTTTTTTACAAAGAGTTTAAACTCTTAGCTCGAATATTTATGTTGGATATTTCTCACGTATTTTATCCAAACTTAAATTATGAATACTACCAACATGTGTATGCTGTTTGCCTAAATCTGGTTTGTAAGTGCCGGCTTGCACTTGCTCTCCAATTTGTTTGTAGGCTTCTCTAAACGGCATTCCCTCAATTACGAGATTATTGATGCTGTCCACCGTAAATAAATACTGATATTTTTCATCATTTAAATCAATCTCTTTTACAATTACTTGTTGAATGGAATAGTTGAAAATATCTAAAATATCTTTCACATCTTCAAAAGCATTGATAATATTTTCTTTCAATAATTGATAATCTCTGTGATAACCCGTTGGTAAATTGTTTGTTATCATGACCATCTCTGTATGCAAAGCCTGAATTTTATTACATTTTCCACGTATCAATTCAAAAACATCTGGATTCTTCTTATGTGGCATAATGCTACTTCCTGTGGTTAGTTCATCGGGAAAAGAAATGAAATTAAAATTCTGACTCATATACAAACAAACATCCATCGCAAATCGAGACATGGTATTACACAATCCGCCAAGAGCAGATGCAATAGAACGCTCACTTTTGCCTCTACTTAATTGTGCGGCAACTACATTGTATTTTAAAGTAGCAAAATGGAGCTCTTTAGTGGTTAGTTCTCTGTCAATAGGAAACGAACTTCCATACCCAGCAGCAGATCCAAGCGGATTTTGATCTACAACTTTAGAAACGGCATTTAGCATGTATACATCGTCAATTAGCAACTCTGCATACG
This sequence comes from Flavobacterium sp., assembly GCA_047636155.1. Classification (GTDB taxonomy): domain Bacteria; phylum Bacteroidota; class Bacteroidia; order Flavobacteriales; family Flavobacteriaceae; genus Flavobacterium. The sequence continues at coordinate 1,649 of JBLIJW010000197.1, forward strand.
CCGAAAACCACAATCCGAAAGAAGAAGGCATTGCTACTTGCAAATGTGTATAACCGGGTAACAAACTTTCTTTGTGGGTATCCGCAAGGTTTAAAAGGGTGTCAAATAATGTTTTTGTCTTATCATTTATAAGGGTCAAATTCTCTTTATAATACAATTGAAGTGCCACTAAAACTTGATCATTTCTAGAACGAGCTGTGTGAATTTTCTTACCAACGTCTCCTAATTTATGAGTTAACTCCCATTCAATTTTAGAATGCACATCTTCAAAAGAAGCTTCAATAACAAAGGTTCCGTTTTTGATGGCAGTAGCCAATTCTTCTAAACCTCTTTGTAGGTCTTTTAGTTCCTCTGCAGTAATAATACCGATGGATTCTAACATAATAGCGTGGGCTATCGAAGCCTGTACGTCATATTTTGCAATATGCATGTCAATTTCCCTATCGTTACCAACGGTGAAGTTTTCTATTTGTTTGTCTATTGAAAATCCTTTATCCCAAAGTTTCATATGTATTAAATTTTATTTTAAAATTAGAGCCAAGAAACAAGACTGTTTTACTTTTAAAAGCAAGATTCCTTACTCGTAAAATGAAGTATTGTCTTTTTTCTTGTCTTTTTTTTTTGTCATGCTAAAGTTCATAAAACATCTTTAATTAAGCAGAGATACCTTTATGATACTTTTTTCTTTCTAACGCGTATTTATTTTATAGATTTAGATTCAAAACTAAATATATTAATCTTTTCTCTTGCTTCTTATTGCTAGTTTCTTGTCTCTATTTTTAAACAAGCACCCGATTCAGCAACTCCACATAAATTTGTATTCCTTCCTCAATTTCCGCAAGATAAATAAACTCATCCGCAGAATGCGAGCGTGTGCTATCTCCTGGACCTAGCTTTAGTGACTGACAATTTAAAATTGCCTGGTCTGACAAGGTAGGAGAACCATAGGTTTCTCTTCCCATAGCAACTCCTGCTTTTACCAAAGCGTGTTCTGTAGAAATTGCAGAGGAGTTCAATCGTAAACTTCTGGGCGTAATTTTAGTACAAGGAGATTTCTCTTGTAAAATAGTTGCAATTTCTTGATTAGAATAGGCATCGTTTACACGCACATCAATTACCAAGTCTACATTTGCAGGAACTACGTTGTGCTGTGAACCTGCCACAATTTGAGTCACTGTCATTTTCACTGCACCCAAAGCTTTGGATTTTTTTTGGAACTTAAAATCTTTAAACCATTGTAAAACTTCAATGGTGTTATAAATGGAATTGTTGTTATTGGGATGTGCAGCATGACTTGGAGTTCCTGCGACCACTGCATCAAAAACGACCAAGCCTTTTTCTGCAATGGCTAAATGCATTAAGGTGGGTTCGCCAACAATGGCAACATCTATCTGCGGAATAATTGGCAACATACTATTCAGTCCGTTTTTACCACTATTTTCTTCTTCGGCAGAAGCTACAATTACCAGGTTATAGTGAAGGTTTTCTTGCGTGTAAAAATGTGTAAATG
>JBLIJW010000198.1:0-3152 GCA_047636155.1 Flavobacterium sp.
TACGCTTTTACAAATGGTGTAACTGCAGTTTTGTTAATTGGAGCGGTGATTGCGATAAAAAAGGGAAATAAAAAGTTACATGAGCAATTAAACACCTCAGCAATTGCATGTTCTTTATTGTTTTTATTATTATATATCGCATATCACATGACGTCAGATTCTACTTCATTTGGTGGAGAAGGCGTTATAAAATACGTGTATTATTTTATTTTAATTACACATATTGCACTGTCTGTTATTGTAATTCCTTTTGTTTTGTTTACTTATATGAAGGCAAAACTAGGTAAGTTTCCAGAGCATAAAAAAATTGCGAAAAAAACATTTCCATTGTGGCTGTATGTTGCCGTTACTGGTGTTATAGTTTATTTAATGATATCTCCTTACTATGTTTAAAAATAAAATACTTATCTTATTATTGTTCGTTTTTACTTCTAAAACTACATTTTCTCAATGTGCCATGTGTAAGGCAGTTGTAGAAAATGGAGATCTTTCGATGGCTCAGGGCATTAATAACGGAATTTCATACTTAATGGTTTTTCCTTATCTCTTAATAGGAATCTTATTTTTTACCATTTATAGATATAATAAGAAGGTTAATAATTAAATAAACGCAATAGCTGTAACATATTATACTTCTAGTCGTCTTATTGTCGTTAACAAAAGATAAAATTATTCAATTTTGAATTATTTGTGTTTGCTTGTATATTAAAATTTAAAATATTGATATACAATTATTTGTGTTTTTTGTTACCACTATTAAAAAATCAATCAACATAATATAAAACTTAAAGACTTTGAAAATCAAATTTATTTTATTGGTAGCACTAACTACTTCAATGGCTACTTTTTCACAAAGACAATGGACGTTAAAAGAAGCTGTAGATGAGGCATTAACAAAAAACATTTCTATTCAACAGAATAAATTAAGTGTACTGCTTGCAGAGAAAGATGTAGCCATTGCAAAGGGCGATTTCTTACCTAATTTAAATGGTTCTTCAAGCGGTAATTTTAACTCTGGCTTATCACCTGATCAAAATGGAATTTTAACGAATACAAATAATTTTAATTCTTCTTTTAATTTGAACAGTAGTGGTGTAATCTTTAATGGGTTCAGAACTACAAATACCTATAAGCAAGCTAAATTAGGAGTGGAAAGTAGCTTATTAGACTTGAAAAAAATTGAAAATGATATTTCTTTAACCGTAGTAAACAACTATTTAAATGTACTGTTTGCAAAAGAAAATTTAGAGGTAGCGGAAGTGCAAGCAGCAATTAGTAAAAAACAAATTGAAGCGGCAAAAGTTCGATTTGATGCTGGAGTTACTGCAAAAGGAGAATTACTTAACTTTCAATCTACAGCAGCAAATGACTTACAAAGTGTAATTTTGCAGGAAAATGCATTGGATTTAGCCATATTAAACATTGCACAACTATTGCAAGAACCAGCAGAAAATTTTGATGTTGCACCCATAGAAGTAGAAACACCTTCCGCGAATCTATTATACAATAACTCTTCTGTTGTTTTTGGAAGATCTTTAGAGTATATGCCAGAAATTGCAAATGCCAAATTAGCTATTGAAAACGCTAATCTTAATATAGCGATCGCTAAAGCTGCTTATTTACCATCACTAAGTTATAATTTAGGAGCCGGAACTTCTTATTTTCATCAATTTAACAATTTATTTCCAGGTCAAATTAATAAGAGCTTAGGAACTCAATTCGTGGACCGTTTTCAATACGGAGCAGGAGTCTCTTTAAATATTCCAATTTTCAATAGATTTCAAACTAAAAATAGAGTTGCACAATCTCTAATTAATAAAGAAATTTCTCAAACGAGATTAGAAAGCCAGAAATTACAATTAAAGCAAACTATAGAACAAGCATTTTTAGATGTAAAATCTAGTTTGAAAGCATATCAAGCCGCAAAAATATCGCTAGAAGCGCAAGAAGAAGCATTTAAAAATGCCCAAGAAAGGTTTAATTACGGCGCAATGACCTTGTTTGATTTTGATTTGGTAAGAACCCGTTTAGTAAACGCGCAAGGTTTATTAATTCGTTCTAAATATGATTATGTTTTTAAAACAAAAGTATTACAGTTCTATTCTGGAGAATTAGTTTTTTAGTATCTTAAATAAAAATAGATAAGGCAACGGCATTGGTTTAAAAACTTTTGCCGTTTTGATTTATTGAAATACTATCTTTGTTAAAAAATTAGACATTGGCGATCATCCTAAACATAGAAACTTCAACTAAAAATTGTTCTGTTAGTATTGCAAATAGTGGAAAAATTGTTGCTATTAAAGAATTGAATAATGGCAGTTATTCGCATGCAGAAGTTTTGCATCCATATATTGAAACTATTCTAAAAGAAGGAAATATTGTAAACCATCAAATAGATGCGATTGCAGTTAGTAAAGGTCCTGGTTCTTATACAGGATTAAGAATTGGTGTTTCTGCTGCAAAGGGGCTCTGTTATGCTTTAAATAAGCCACTAATTTCTATAGATACATTAACATCTCTTTCTTGTGCTATTTCCATTGATGAGGGTGTAATTGTACCAATGTTAGATGCAAGAAGAATGGAAGTATATGCTGCTGTTTATAACAAAGACCATCAAGAAGTAAGAAAAATAAAAGCAGAGATTTTAGATGAAACTTCTTTTTCTGGTGAATTAGAGAAAGGAAAAGTTTATTTTTTAGGGGATGGATCTCAGAAGTGCAAAGAAATCATTACACATCAAAATGCCGTGTTTATCGATGGCAAGTTTCCATCTTCCAAAGAAATGGCAACGTTGTCCTATTTGAAGTATAAAAAAAATGATACCGAAGATGTGGCTTATTTTGAACCTTTTTACTTAAAAGATTTTGTCGCAATTCCTGAGAAGAAAAAGAAACCTACGTTTTAAACTTTTTATTCTTTCTTATTGATTTGTACACTATGTGGATACGGAATATCAATCCCTGCAGCATCAAGTGCTTCTTTTGTTTGTTCTAATACAGCAAACTTAACGGTCCAGTAATCTTCTTTTTTAACCCAACCACGGGTAAAAAAGTTAATAGAGCTGTCTGCTAACTCTGATAAATTTACAGCCGGAGCAGGTTCTTTTAAAACTAACGGATGCGAGTTCATAACGCCAAAAATAACCTCTTTGG
>JBLIJW010000199.1:0-3148 GCA_047636155.1 Flavobacterium sp.
AATATTTTACTCTTTGTTACTTTCCTTTTGGGAATCCATAGTTTCTCCCAGACAACGGATAAATCTGTATTTGTTAATTTCATAGACAATCCGATTGTTTTAGATGCAAATCTCAACGAAAAGGAATGGAAAAAAACAAAAGGGGCTTCCGGATTTTGGCAATACTTCCCTCTAGATTCTGTGCAAGCACAGCAACAAGCAACCATTAAATTTCTTTTTGATGATGATAATTTATATGTTGGTATAAAAGTAAACGCTCCCGCCAATGATTTTATAACGCCCTCTCTTCGTAGAGATTTTAGTGCTGGAGGAAGCGACAATATCACCTTACTTTTCGACACCTTTAATGATGGAACCAATGCTTTTATTTTTGGAACAAATCCATATGGCGTAAAAAGAGAAATGTTACTTTCTGGCGGTGGCTCAGAACTTAGAGGTTTTACGATGGCTTGGGATACTAAATGGGAATGTAAAACGGCAATAAAAGAAGATCATTATATTGTAGAAATGATTATTCCTTTGTCTGCTTTTAAATATAGAGAAGGCGAAACCAAATGGCGGTTTAATAGCTACCATTTCGACACACAAGACAATGAAAGAAACACTTGGATAAACATTCCTCAAAACCAATTCATCTTTAATTTGGCGTATATGGGAGAAATGATTTTTGAAAAACCATTACGTAAATCAAAATCTCCAATTTCTATTATTCCTTATGTAAATGCCATTTCAGCAAAAGATTTTAAGAGTACCAATTCTAAGTCAGATTTAAAATTTGGAGGCGATGTGAAATTTACGATTGGTAGTAGCCTAAATTTAGATTTGACTCTAAATCCCGATTTTTCTCAAGTAGAAGTAGACCAACAAATTACAAATCTTACGCGCTTTGAAATTTCGTTACCTGAAAGAAGACAATTTTTTATCGAAAATAGTGACCTTTTTGCAGACTTCGGTAACAATAGAGATTCTAACCCTTTTTTCTCTAGAAGAATCGGTATTGCAAAAGATGCAAATGATAACACGATAGAAAATGATATTATTGCTGGTGTAAGACTCAGTGGAAAAGTAAACAACAATTTAAGAATTGGTTTGTTAACAATGCAAACGGCAGAAGATCTTAAAAATGAAATTCCGACTGTTAATAATGCCGTTGTTACGCTGCAGCAAAAATTATTTAGCAGATCAAATATTAGCGTTATGTTTATTAATAAACAAGCTACTAAAGATTATGATTTTCTTGCAAATGAAGACAAATACAACAGAATTATTGGTATCGATTATCGTTTAGCATCCGAGGATAACTCATGGGTTGGAAAATATTTTTTTCATAAATCTTTTTCTCCTGAAATCAAAAATAAAAATTATTCAGCAGGATTTTCCACACAATACTTTAATAGAAATTTTAGCATACGTTTAAGTGGTGTTTATGTTGGAGACAATTACGAAGCTAATTTGGGTTTTCTTAGAAGAACAGATATTATTAAAATTACACCTCAAATAGAGCGTACTTTTTGGCCAAAAGAAGGTAAAATTCAAAAACATAGCTTTTCTATTATGCCTATTTTTATTTGGAAACCTGACTTAGATTTTAAAACCTCTGATTATGCAATCTCTAGCAAATGGCAAGCAAACTTTAAAAATACAGGACAATTTACGGCAGAAATACGCAATCGTTTTACCTATCTTTTCAGTGAGTTTGATCCTACAGGAACAGATGGAGCAATTCCTTTACCTGCGAACACTGGCTATGAATACACAAATTTTAATGTTAGTTATAGATCAGATCAAAGAAAAACTTTTTCTTATCGGATAGCACCTTCGGTAGGATCTTTCTTTAATGGTAAAAAATATTCTATTACAGCTAATTTAGCATATCGGATTCAGCCTAATTTCTCAGGTTCCCTGCTAGTTAATTATGACAAAATAAATCTACCGGGTTCTTTGCCAGATGCTTCAATTTTATTGATTGGTCCAAAAATAGACCTCACTTTTAATAAGAGTCTATTTTGGTCTACATTTATTCAGTATAGCAATCAGCAAAAAAACTTCGGTATTAATACTAGATTGCAATGGCGTTTTGCACCACTTTCAGATCTTTTTATTGTTTATAATGACAATTATTACACGACTGATTTTGCTCCTAGATTTAGGTCTTTAAATTTTAAATTAACCTACTGGCTAAATATTTAATTTATCTAATTATCAATACTCTGTTAATTTGTTTGCGCCATTTTCACTGCATACAAATTTGCATTTTTATAGAAAAAAGAGGAGCGCCCTTGATCGATTCAAAAAGGAACCTGCTATTTCTTTTTCTTATAAAATTCACATACATGAAGAAAGCTATTAATACAACTTCTTGCTCGCTATTTAGCGCAAAAAAGACCACATTATTAAAAATAATGTGGTCTTTTAATAAATAATATACTTTACTTATTTGATCAGTAATTTTCTAGTAGTCTGTTTATTTCCATTCGTAATTTTCACTAAGTATAAACCGGTACTTGCTTTCTCAAAAAAGATGCTTTCAGAGAAGTTAATGTTTGTTTTGAAATAGTTCTTTTCCCCAATTAAACGGCCTCTAACATCAAATAGTTGAACACTTACTTTGGCCGTGTTTACAACTTCTAAATTTAATGTAAAGGTTCCTTTTGTTGGATTTGGATAGATATTAAACCCATTAAATGAAAAGTCTGCTATAGATGCTGTTGCATCTACTACTAAGACTGTATAATCTTCCACCTCTCCTCTAAAGCCATTACCACAAGAAGTAGGATAGGTAACATCTCCAAATGGATTGGTATCTCTCGTTGAAACTCTCATCACTGCTTCTCCAAACTCTGCATCATTAGGTACGATAATACTCAAAGATGATAAACTAGTGGCATCGTTAGATTCTTCTGATGCTGAGCCAAGATCATATTCTTCTCCTGCATCATTAAAATTACAATTTTGGTTCCAATCTATCCATACTTTTGTTTGAGTTTTTCTCAAGCCATCCGTATTTACATGCACTGTCAGGATATGTGTTTCGCCAGGTTTTACTTCTGTTTTAATATCAGTTAAATCATTATACCCTAAGGTTTTTCCTGAAGCATTATCAATCGTATTAAATTTAACCAACGTTGTACTTGTATTATCCGCACTT
>JBLIJW010000200.1:0-3118 GCA_047636155.1 Flavobacterium sp.
TGTAAGACCTTACAGATACTTCTTAACATTTAGATAATATAGGTAAAGAGTTAAAAATTAAACCGTTATTAAAAAAGTTAAATTTTTGATTGTTTATAACTGTTGATAACCGTTAGTTTCTGTATTTTTGTAAAAGACAACTAAATTAAAATCAATCTATTATGACTATTGCTATTGGTAACGATCACGCAGGTACTGAATACAAATTACAAATTATAAGACATCTAGAAGATAAGGGATATAAAACTATAAATTTTGGTACCGATACAAATGATTCTATGGATTATCCAGATGCAATTCACCCAACAGCTGATGCCGTAGAAACAGGAAAAGCTGAATTAGGTATTATTCTTTGCGGAAGTGGAAATGGTGCACAAATGACAGCAAATAAACACCAAGGCATAAGAGCTGCACTTTGTTGGAATAATGAATTAGTTACTTTAACAAGACAGCATAATAATGCAAATGTATTAACGATTCCTGCACGTTTTGTTTCTTTACAACAAGCTATCGGTTTTGTAGATATTTTCATTGCTACAAAATTTGAAGGAGGAAGACATGGAATAAGGGTTGATAAAATTTCTTGTGCTGGTTAATTAATTAAAAGAAGTTTATATTTATGAAATTTATAGTAAAATCTTTTAATGAATTTACAATTGATGAATTGTATTATATTTTACAATTAAGATCTGAAGTTTTTGTTGTAGAACAAGATTGTGTATATCAAGATTTAGATGGTAAAGATCAAAAAGCTTTACATATTTACGGTTTTAAAAATGATAAAATAGTTGCTTACACACGTATTTTTAAACCAGGAGATTATTTCGATAACGCAAGTATTGGTAGAGTTGTTGTTCAAGAAAATGAAAGAAAATTTGGTATTGGCCACGATGTAATGAAAGCTTCTATTAAAGCTGTAAAAACTCATTTTAAAGTAGATAAAATAACGATTTCTGCACAAGTATATTTAAAAAAATTCTACGAATCTCATGGTTTTCAACAAGTTGGTGAAGGCTATTTAGAAGACGGAATTCCGCATATTGAAATGTTAAGAAATTAAATTTTTAACCTCTATAACTCCATTAACTTCTAAACTACCTAATTGAATAGTGCCAATTCTAACACGAATTAAGCGCAATGTTGGGAAACCAACAGCTGCAGTCATTTTACGAACTTGTCTAAACTTACCTTCTTTAATAATGATAGCAACCCAGCTTGTTGGTCCATGTCTTTCGTCTCTAATTTTTTGACTTCTTAACGGAAATTTTGGGTTCTCTATAATAAAAGCCCTACCAGGTTTTGTAATATATTTTTTTCCATCAAAACCAATTTCCACACCAGTTTTTAATTTTTCTACAGCTTCTTTATTTATGATTCCATCAACTTGCACATAATATTCTTTTTCATATTTACTACTTCTAATTTCTTCCGATATTTTTCCATCAGTAGTTAATAAAAGTAAGCCTTCAGAAGCAACATCTAAACGACCAATTGCCATGGTTCCTAAAGGAAAATCATGTAAATCTCCTAATAATTTTTTCTTCCGCTTTGCGGGATTTACAAATTGAGAAATACAACCCCAAGGCTTATGAATAATAAAATGACGGTGGTTTTCTAGCAAACTATAAACTTTTAATTTCTACAAAAAAAATATTTTTCCCTTCAGATAAGCGCATGTTTTTTTCAGAAAATTTTTGATTCGTATAAGAAGTATATTGTGTTATCGGTTCTATACAAAGCATATTATCCACCTCTGTCCAAAGCATAAAATTATCAAAACCTTTTGTGGTAATTTCTAAATCTTTTCTTTCGATATTTTTTAATATAATTCTATTAGAATTTAAAACTGGAAAAGCATTTGAACCTGCTTTATAAATAGCATCTAACGTAATTTTAGCATCTTTAGATTCTAAAGTTTCTTTACCAGATTCTGAAAGTAAAAAAGCGGGATGATATCCTAACATAAAAGGCATTCCTTTTTCTGTATTAATAATAAACTCTATTTTTAAGACATCATTTTCTAGTGTAAAGTTCTTTTCAAACGTAAAATCAAAAGGCCAAAATAAGGATTCTTCAGTAGATTTTATTGGAAATTTACTATTCTTAATTAACGTGTTTTTTTTATATTTTTTGATGAAACTTGCGCTGTTTTCATTAGAAGAAATTAAAGCATAATCTAGTTCTCGTAAAAAGCCGTGTTGATCTTGAATTGCATCACCGTTTTGAGTATGAATTTTAAAATTATTTTTAGAAGTTGGACCAATTACAGGAAACATTTCATCGTCAGAATTTGACCATCCTTTATTTCCTTTTTGATGAATGTATTCTTGGTTTTCTATTTTAAAACTAATTAACTCACCTTTGTCAATAGTAACTTGCCTATTTGTGTTTTTTAATAAAATTTTAGGAATCACTTCTTTTAATTTTTATACAAAAATACTAAAAAAATGTAATTTATTTTTTAGTAAAAAAGAGTTATATTTTCGTAACTTGTGACACTCATTTAAAAATAAAATTAGGAAGATTTATGGCAGCAGATAAAGAAAAAGAAGCAAAACTAAAAGCATTACAACTTACTTTAGATAAGTTGGATAAAACCTACGGAAAAGGTGCTGTAATGAAACTTGGTGATGTAGTTACTGAGGATATAGATGCAATTTCATCAGGTTCTTTAGGATTAGATTTAGCGTTAGGCGTTGGTGGGTATCCAAGAGGAAGGGTTATCGAAATTTACGGACCAGAATCTTCAGGGAAAACAACATTAACATTACACGCAATTGCAGAAGCTCAAAAAGCTGGAGGAATTGCCGCTTTTATTGATGCAGAACATGCGTTTGATAAATTTTACGCACAAAATTTAGGAGTCGATATAGATAATTTAATTATTTCTCAACCAGATCATGGTGAGCAAGCATTAGAAATTGCAGAAAACTTAATTCGTTCTGGGGCAATTGATATTGTTGTAATAGATTCTGTTGCAGCTTTAACTCCAAAAGCCGAAATTGAAGGTGAAATGGGAGATTCTAAAATGGGTCTTCATGCACGTTTAATGTCACAAGCATTACGTAAATTAACAGGGACTATTTCTAAAACAAAATGTACCGTTATTTTCATCAAC
>JBLIJW010000201.1:0-3098 GCA_047636155.1 Flavobacterium sp.
CTGTAAATAATTGCAACGCTTTTTCTTGCAGCTTGAAAGTTGTTTTTTCTACTTCACAAATAATGTTTGTTTTCCCAATGTACAAACCAGAAATTGCCGCTGTTGGTCCAGATTTTTCTGTTCCTGCAATTGGATGACATGCTAAAAAATTTCTTCTTTTTGGATGGTATTCAACCGCTTTACAAATTGCTTCTTTTGTAGATCCTGCATCTACTACCAAACCTGTATCCGGGATTTTATCTAAAATAATTGGCAATAATTGTACGGTTGCATCTACAGGAATTGAGACAATTACTAAATCTGCATTTTCAAGATCGTCTAAAGTTGCTTTTTCATCAATAACACCCAATTCTTTTGCTTCATCTAAATATTTTTCATTGGTATCGATTCCGTAAATAACAGCTGCTGGATTATTTTTTTTAATGTCGATTGCAAAGCTACCGCCAATTAAACCAATACCAATCATGTATATATTTTTCATTTTATTTCTGCTTTCCTACAAAGTCCTTAAAACCTTCTAGAAGATTAAAACCTACTTATTGCTTCTTTTATTACTTCTGAGGACACACACAGAGAAAAACGAATATACCCTTCTCCTTGAGAACCAAAAACAGTTCCAGGTGTAATAAAAATATCAGCATCATATAATATTGAATCTGTAACAACTTCCGATTTTTTTCCTTCTGGAATTTTTGCCCAAACAAATAAACCGGTTGTATTTTTGTCATAGCTAGCATCTAATTTATCTGCCAACTGCCAAATTAAATTTCTTCGTTCTTCATAAATTTTATTTTGAGCTGCAAACCAATCATCAGAGAGTTGCAATGCCTCTATTGCTCCTTTTTGAATTCCGTAAAACATACCAGAATCCATATTACTTTTTACTTTTAAAATTTCATTGATATACCTAGCATTTCCCAAAACCATCCCTACCCGCCAACCAGACATATTAAATGTTTTACTTAAAGAATTTAATTCTAAAGCAATATCTTTTGCGCCTGCTACATTTAAAATACTTGTTGGATTGTCGTTTAAAATAAAGCTATACGGATTGTCATTTATGATTAAAATTTGATGCTTTTTCCCGAATGCAACCAACTTTTCAAATGTTTCTAGAGTTGCATTTGTTCCTGTTGGCATGTGCGGATAATTTACCCACATAATTTTAACCTCAGATAGATCTTGATTTTCTAATTCTTCAAAATTGGGTTGCCAATTGTTAGCTTCACTTAAATTGTAAAAAAAGGGTACTGCTCCCACCAACTTGGTAACCGAAGTGTATGTTGGATATCCAGGATTCGGAATTAAAACTTGATCGCCTTCGTTTAAGAAAGCCATCGAAATATGCATAATTCCTTCTTTGCTTCCCATTAAAGGCAGCACTTCATTTTCTGGATTCACATTCACAGAAAACTTCTTTTTATAAAAAGTAGCAATTGCATTTCTTAATTCTGGCAAGCCTTGGTAAGATTGATATTTATGCGCATTTACATCACTTAAACTACCTTGAATTGCCGCTAAAACTTTTGTTGGTGGCTGCAAATCTGGAGATCCAATTCCCATATTAATAATTGGTTTTCCTGCAGCTGCTAAACTTCTAACTTCTCTTAATTTCTTAGAGAAATAGTACTCTTGTACAGTATCTAATCTTTTTGCTGGTTGTATCATGTGAACTGCGTTATTTTCTACCGTTTTTATAGGTTCCTAAAATTTTAAACTCTTCTGCCATTATTTCTATAATTTTTACCACTTTTTTATATTCTTTAGAATCTTCAAAAGTTACATCTACAAAAAACGAATACTTCCAAGGAGTTTCAATTACCGGTAAAGATTGAATTTTAGTTAAGCTCATTTTGCAATCACTTAACACGTTTAAAATTGCTGCCAAACTTCCTCTTTTATGATCTAACTGAAATTTAAAAGATGCTTTGTTAATTTCATCAATCCCATTTACTGGAACTGCTGTTTGTACAATTACAAATCGTGTAGCATTTTCTTTAATCGTTTGAATCCCGTCTTCAATGATCGCTAAATCAAAAATTTCTGCTGCAATTTTTGGAGCAATTGCCGCAATACCTACTAAATTTTGTTTAGAAATTCTTTTCGCAACTTCTGCGGTATCTACATCTTCTACTAATTTTACATGCGGATACTTTTTGAAGAATTCTTTACATTGCAACAATGCCATTGGATGCGACCAAACTTCTCTAATATCTTTGATGTTCTGACCTTTTAAAGCCATTAAATGATGGTGAATATTTAAATATTTTTCGCCAATAATATGGAGGTTATTTGTATCTATTAATGCGTAATTAGGAATAATAGAACCCGCAATTGTATTTTCTATCGCCATAACGCCAAGATGTGCAGACTTGTCTAATAGACTATCCACCAGAGCATCAAAAGACATGCATTCTTTTAATTTAATTGAAGTTCCATAAAAATCGCGCGCAACTTTATGGTGGTTTGAGCCTTCTGCTCCTTGTATGGCAATAATTTTATTCATTCCTTAAAATAATATCAAAAAAAAAGTCTCGAATTAAATTCGAGACTTTATATTTTGTGAATGTTTCTTAACAACATGGTACAAAGTCTCTCCTTTTATTATAAAAATAAAAGTAAAAATAGAAACGTGTCCAAATATTGTTTAACATGTTAATTTCCTTTGTTAGAATTACAAATTTAAAGATTAAATTTAAATAAAAAAATAATATCCTAGAATATCTAAAAGAATTGACAATTTGCTAAATTAAACCGACAAAAATTGACAATATTTATGAAATTCTTTAGCTACACAGAAATCAATCACAAATTTCAGAAAAGAAAAAATCTAAGGAATCTATAATGGCTAAGGAATTAAGCTAACAAATAACTTAAAATGTATTCAAAACATTTAAAAAAAGAAAAAAGCGACTCAATTGAGTCGCTTTTAATAGTATCTATTTTTTTCTAATTAGTTCTTAATAATCCGCCTAACAGATTTTTTTGAGGCATTCTCGATGACTATAAAATAAAAACCTGAAGCTAAGTTTTCAATATTAACTTGTACTGTATTTCCTGTCGCAGTGGCAGCATTCTTTTTGATAACACGCCCGTTA
>JBLIJW010000202.1:0-3080 GCA_047636155.1 Flavobacterium sp.
AAAAAATTAGAATTTATTATAGATTCTCTTTCCTTGGCATTTTCAAATACAAATAATAAAAGTTGGCAAAAATTGATAAACCCCATGTTTTCTTATCCAAAGTTAGGTTCTAATAATTGGGCAATTTCAGGAGAAAAATCTAATTCAGGAAAACCAATTCTGTCAAATGACCCACATATTGATGCAAGAATGTTACCAGGTCTTTTTTATCCTATTGGCTTATTTTGTCCAGAATTTAAAGCAGTTGGTATTGCTACACCGGGCATTCCGGGAATTATTTCTGGAAGAAATGAGTATGTTTCATTTGGGGTTACAAATGGATATGGAGATAGCCAAGATTTATTTATAGAACAGACCGAAGGAGATTTTTATCTGCAAGAAAATGTAAAAGTTCCTTTTAAAATAAGAAAAGAAACGATTGCAATTAAAGACAGTATAGATATAGAATTAAAAATTCGTTATACACAAAGAGGTCCTATTATTTCTGATTTCCCTGTATTTAATATCTTAACAAATGATGTTGTAAGTTTAAGGTGGTCTTTGGCAGAAACTAAAAGTAATTCTATTGGTTTAGACCGTTTATTAGAAACTAAAAATGTTGCTGAATTTAGAGAAGGTTTAAAAGGAATGGATAATATGTTTTTTAACTATGCAATTGCAGATGTAGAAGGGAATATTGCGCACCAAGCTACAGGATTAGTTCCTGTTAGACGAAATAAAACAGGCGAAGTACCATCCAAAGGAAACGCAAAAGATAATTGGTTGGGCTTTATTTCAAAAGATTCATTACCAAATATGGTAAATCCAGAAAGAGGTTGGATTGGAACTGCTAACAACGATACACGTCCAGATGATTATCCGTATTATTATTCCAATCATTTTTCACCCTACTATAGATACCAAAGAATAACCGAATTATTATCAGAAAATAAAAAATTTACAGCAGATGATTTGTGGCAAATGATTTTTGATGTAAAGAATATGCAAGCAGCAATTTTAACCCCAATATTTGTTTCGGCTTTAGAGAAAGAAAACGACACAAAAGATATTGCAGCAGTACTAAAAAACTGGAATTATAAAGATGATATAAATGAAGTTGGTGCTTCTGTATACAATGTTTTGTATAACGAGCTTTTATATTTAATATTAAATGATGAGTTACCAGATGATCTAGAAGATCTGTATTGGGAAAATATTTATTACTGGAATCAGAAAGTAGATGCTTTTATTGTGTCAAAACACAATTTTATTGATAATATACAAACACCTAAAAAAGAAACATTAAATGAATTAATTATAGCAGCAGGTTTTAAAACAAAAAAATTACTAATAGAAAGATTAGGTGATAATCAACAAGATTGGACTTGGGGAAAAATTCATACAGTGCAATTTGCGAGCCCTATTCGTAAAGAAGGCATTGGGAGCGAATGGTTGGGTGCAGAATTATTACCAAAAGCAGGTTCTAATCAAACTTTAAACAGAGGTGGATTTGTAAAAAACACGGATCGTAAATTTGAAACTAGCTGGTTTAGTTCCTTTAGAATGATAGCAGATATGAATGACGATGAAAAATTAATGGGTATTTTATCAGGAGGTAGTTCTGCAAGAATTTTTCATCCATATCATAAATCACAATTAGAAAATTGGAAAAAAGGGGAATGGATACCTTATTGGATTTCTGAAGAAAAAGTATTACAACATTCAAAATATCAATTAATTTTAGAGTAAAACACAAAATTTTCAACAACTAATTTAGAAATATTTAATTGATTCACTAAAATATCCCGCACAAATTCTAGTGCAAACATCCGAGAAAAGGCTTTACTAAAAGGATGGATTATTAAATAATCTAAACCTGTTTTTTCGAATAAAGTTGCTCTTTCTTTAATCGTATTAATTAATCTTAAAGAAGCACCTTTTTGCAACACCATTCTCGCGTGCGGAAAAAAAGTTAATACAACAGATTTTTTATTGGCTTTTTTAGCTTCTTGAATTAACTTTTCAATCATTTTTTGATGTCCAAAATGCACACCATCAAAGGTACCTATTGTGATATAAGATTCATCTTTAAGAGAAAAATTAGAAGTGTTTTGTACGATTATTAAAAAATAAGAAATTTTATAAGCTGCAAGTGTACAATAACTGTAATTGAAAATTGAAAGAAAAACCGGATGGTTTTAAGGTGTTAATTTCATTAAAAAAGGTATTCTCATTATTAAAATGATAATTTACCCCTTGATATATTCATAAATTCAAAAAAAATTGTATTTTGCATATCAGATAACAAACAATTTAAATTATGATAAAAAAGATTTTACTCTTTGCACTTATAGCTTTTAGTAGTTTAGCAATGGTAGCACAAACGACTGTTTCCGGTACAGTAAAAGATGCTAAAACAGGAGACTTACTTCCTGGGGCCAATATAAAGATATCCAGAAAATCCGTTGGAACAAGTACAGATTTTGATGGAAATTTTGTGCTAGAGGTTGCTGACAAGCCTCCATTTACCATAGAAATTTCTATGCTAGGTTTTAAAACTAAAAAAATAGAGATTACAAAGAATAACCAAAAAGTTACTGCTGTCTTAACAGAAAATGAAACTTCTTTAGATGAAATCGTGGTCTCTGCTTCTAGAACTCCAGAGCGTATTATGGAGTCTCCAGTAACAGTAGAAAGAATGGATTCTAGGGCAATTAAAAACACATCTGCACCTTCTTTTTATGACGGTTTAGAAAATTTAAAAGGAGTGGATGTAAATACAAATAGTTTAACATTTAAATCTGTAAACACAAGAGGTTTTGCAACATTTTCAAACACTCGTTTTATGCAGTTGGTTGATGGTATGGATAATTCATCACCAGCATTAAACTTTGCCCTAGGTAATTTATTAGGGATGTCTGAATTGGATGTTAAAACAGTAGAGTTATTACCAGGAGCATCTTCGGCATTATATGGTGCTAATGCTTTTAATGGTATTATGTTTATGACTAGTAAAAGTGCTTTTGATGATCAAGGAATAAGTATTTCTCTTAAAGGGGGTATTACGAGTCAAGAAGCTGCAGGAGATAACCAGTTTACTG
>JBLIJW010000203.1:0-3054 GCA_047636155.1 Flavobacterium sp.
TTTTTACGTAACCTTGACAAACTATTATTTAAAAAGATATTTCCATTGAAAAAAATCTTCATTTTAGCAACTATAACTTTACTTTTTAGCTGCCAACAAAACACTACAACCCCCAATAATTACACCACAGGAACAAAAGAAATTACTCTAGATGAAATTTGGGATGGCACTTTTTCTCCAGAGAGAATGAACGCTTTAAATTCTATGAATGGAAACTTTTATTCCTTGTTAAATTCTGATGCTGATGGAAATGCAACAGTAGATAAATACAGTTACAAAACGCTAAAAAAAGTTGAGACGATTGTAAACAGTGCTACTTTTAAAAAATTAAAAAGTTTTTCATCTTACAGTTTTAATGAGGAAGAATCTTCTTTAATTTTAGGAACCGATTTCAAAAAAATATACAGACGTTCCTTTACAGGTACTTTTTACTACTACAATATTGCCACTAAAAAACTTACGCTCATTGGTAAAGATATTCAAGAGCCCACTTTTTCTCCGGACAGTAATAAAATAGCCTACGCTAAAAATAACAACCTCTATATTTTAAATTTAACCAACCGAAATAAAGTAACTCAGGTTACAAAAGACGGTGCTTTTAATAAAATTATAAACGGAATTACAGATTGGGTGTATGAAGAAGAATTCGGTTTTGTTCGCGCTTTTGAATGGAGTAAAAATAGTAAATATTTGGCTTTTTTGCGTTTTGATGAAAGCAACGTTCCTACATTTTCGATGGATTTAGTTGGAAAAGACAATTACCCTACTCAACAAGTTTTTAAATACCCTAAAGCGGGAGAAAAAAATGCAGAAGTAACACTGCACGTGCACACTGTTTCATCAAGAAGCACAAAAAAAATCTCTTTAGGAGACTACGAGTATATTCCAAGAATAAAATGGTCTAATAATGCCAATACTTTAGTTGCTACCACCTTAAACCGTCATCAAAATAATTTAAAATTACACAAAGTAAATGCCGCAAGAAGTACCGCTAATTTATTATTGAATGAAACTGACAAAGCATACATCGAAGTTACAGACAATCTTACTTTTTTAAATGATAACAGCTTTATTTGGACGAGTGAAAAAGACGGATTTAACCATATATATCATTATGATTTCTCCGGGAAATTAATAAACCAGATAACAAAGGGAGATTGGGAGGTTACCAATTATTACGGATATAATAAAGATAAAAAAACCATTTATTATCAATCTGTAGAAAATGGTTCTACAAATAGAGGCATCTATTCTATTCTTTTAAAGGGAAATAACAAGAAATTACTAAGCAATCCTAAAGGAACAAGTACCGCTTCTTTTTCCAAAAACTTACACTACTTTATCAATGCATATTCATCTTCAGAAATTCCACCAATTTATTCTTTATATACTGCTGAAGGCGAAATGTTGCAAGTTATTAAAGACAATGCAACCTTAAAAGCAGCTTTATCCGAATACAAAATCAGTAAAAAAGAATTTTCTACCATTAGTATAAACGGGAATGAATTGAATATGTGGATGCTAAAGCCTGCTGATTTTGATGAAAATAAAAAATACCCATTATTACTATTTCAGTATTCTGGTCCAGGATCTCAGCAAGTTGCAAATAGATGGAATGCGAGTAATGATTACTGGCACAATATGCTGGCTCAAAAAGGAATGATTATCGCTTGTGTTGACGGACGTGGAACTGGTTTTAAAGGAAGTGATTTTAAAAAATCTACGTATTTAAATCTTGTGAAATACGAAACTGAAGATCAAATAGCAGCAGCAAAAAAACTGGCTGAGCGCTCTTATATTGACAAAAATAATATTGGTATTTGGGGCTGGTCTTTTGGAGGCCATATGAGTACAAATGCGCTTTTAAAAGGAAGTGCTGTTTTTACCACGGCTATTGCGGTTGCACCTGTTACCTCTTGGCGTTTTTATGATACCGTTTACACAGAACGCTTCTTAAGAACTCCGCAAGAGAATCCAGCAGGCTATGACGACAATTCACCTGTAAACTATGCAGAAAAATTAAAAGGCAATTACTTATTAATCCATGGTACAGGAGATGACAATGTACATGTACAAAATAGTTATAGAATGATAAATGCTCTAATTGAAGCCAACAAACAATTTGATATGTTTATTGTACCAGACAGAACGCACGGAATTTATAAAGGAAAAAATATGCGCCTCAACTTATATACAAAAATGACAAATTTTGTAGAAACGCATTTAATTAAATAATCAATCAAAATTAAAGGATAACTATGAACGATTTAGCTAAACAGCCACACGAAAAAGAATTAATGGGACATCCAGCAGGATTGTATGTGCTGTTTTTTGTAGAAATGTGGGAACGATTTTCATACTATGGTATGCGTGCAATTTTAACATTATACCTTGCTGCACCAGTAATTTTAGGAGACCCACAATCTGGTTTTGGATGGTCTAATGGAGAAACACTTTCTTTTTATGGAACCTATACGATGTTTGTATATTTAACATCTATACCAGGAGGTTGGATTGCCGATAAGTTTATAGGACAAAGAAAAGCAGTTATGTTTGGTGGAATTCTGCTTTGTATTGGCCACGGTATTTTGGCAGTAAATACACAATGGGCATTTTTTACAGGACTTTTATTTATCGTCACTGGTGTTGGATTTCTAAAACCAAATATCTCTACAATGGTGGGTGGATTATACAAACAAGGTGATGATCGGAGAGACAAAGGTTTTTATGTGTTTTATATCGGAATTAATTTAGGTGCTTTTTTAGGTGCTATCATAGTTGGTGCTGTTGCTGCTAAATATGGTTGGCATTATGGATTTGGTCTTGCCGGTATTGGAATGGCAATAGGACAAATTGTATATATGTATGGGATAAAGTATTTAGGAAAGGTTGGAGAGTTTCTTGGAAGTGCAGATTCGCCAGATAAAGAGTTGCTAAAAAAACCTTTAAATAAAATTGAAAAAGATAGAATGCTTGTAATGTTTTTATCTTTCCTGATTATCATTGTATTTTGGGGCGCATTTGAGCAAGCTGGTGGTTTAATGAGTTTATATA
>JBLIJW010000204.1:0-3053 GCA_047636155.1 Flavobacterium sp.
TCGTCTAGCAATGATTTTAAAAACTCTGTGTGATGAATTACTTCATAAACTCCGCCAAGTTCTGGATATTCGTTTTTTAATGTATTAAAACAATGCGGACAAGCAGTTACAATTTTTTTGGCTTCGTAGGCGTTAAGAACTTCAATGTTCATCATTGCTTGCATTTGAAACAAAAACTCGTTTCCTGCGCGTTTTGCTGGATCGCCAGTACAACTTTCTTCTGTACCAAGAACAGCAAATTCTACTTTTGCTTTATTTAAAATTTTTACAAATGCTTTTGTTATTTTTTTTGCTCTATCATCAAAACTACCTGCGCAGCCGACCCAAAACAACACTTCTGGTTGTTTTCCTTGAGCTAGCATTTCAGCCATTGTTGGCACGTTTAATACTTCTTCCATAATTTAGATTATAAAATTTTGTTGGGAATATTTTATTGAAAATTTACTTTTTTATTAAGAACATTCGAAATTTATTCGTGTTGTCCGTCGTCAAATACTTCTATGGTTACTTCTTTTTCGATTAAATCGGTAAATTTTCCTCGATATCGAGTAGCTTTTACTAAATGATTGTCTATCCAATGGTAATTTCCTCCACGAGGTTTTCCCATTAGCATTCCGTGGTATTTAAAACCGTGTTTCTTCAACCAAGTTTCTGTAAAATTTCTGTGTTCTTCTGTTCGCGATGTGAAAAAGAAAATAATATGCCCTTCATCGTACCATTTATTCAATGTAATTAATGCATCTGGATAAACTTCTGCAGTTAACATTCTATCTGGTTCTTCATTAGGAATATCGTCACAAATAGTACCATCAATATCTATTAGATAATTTTTAATTCCTTCTGGCAGAATTGGACTTAAATGTTCTCCATTAACAGTTAATTGTTGTAGCTTATTTTCGATATTTGAGTTTTCCATTGTAATTAATTTTAAAAAAATTTTGAATTAACTATGTATATTTCCCACCTTTATAAAGAGGTAATATTTGTTAAATATTCTATTCGTTTTTCCAGTTCAAACGATCCATTTGATTGTATTGCCATGGCGCGCCGTTATTCTCAATATTAGTCATCATAGCATTTAACGACATTGGTGCAGCGCTTTGTTCCATTACTAAAAATCTTCGTAAATCAATAATTATGGATAATGGGTCAATATTGACCGGACATTCTTCTACGCAAGCGTTACAAGAAGTACATGCCCAAAGTTCTTCTGTAGTTATGTAGTCGTTCAATAATGAGACATTATCTGGAATAAAAACACCTTTATTTGCGTCTATGTTTTTACCAACTTGCTCCAAACGGTCTCTTGTATCCATCATTATCTTTCGAGGAGAAAGTTTTTTGCCAGTTTGATTTGCAGGACAAACAGAAGTACATCTTCCGCACTCAGTACAAGTATAAGCGTTAAGCAATTGCACCCAATTTAAATCTTGAACATCACTTGCGCCAAACTTTGATGGAGCGGCATTTTCGTCAATTGGTTGCGCTGCAAACGGATCGACATTTGGATCCATCATTAATTTTACTTCGTTTGTTACCGATTGCAAATTGTCAAATTTTCCTTGCGGATTAAGATTTGCATAATAGGTATTAGGAAATGCTAATAAAATATGTAAATGCTTAGAAAAATATAAATAATTTAAGAAAATTAGTATGCCCGTAATATGCAACCACCAAAAAGTTCGTTCTAAAAGTACAACGGTGTATTCTGACATACCGTCAAAAATAAAAGTCAAATTACTACTAACTGGGAAACTTCCGGCTTGAATGTAATGTCCTACTCCGGCAGTTTGCAACCATAAATCAGATGCATTCATTAATAAAAACAAAGACATTAAAACAACCTCAAAGTATAAAATTATATTTCCGTCGCTTTTTGGCCAGCCTTTTAAATCGCTACTAACAAATCGTTTTAATTTAATTGCATTTCTTCTTATCCAAAAAACAATTACTGCAACCAAAACTAATAATGCTAAGATTTCAAATGAAGCAATCAAAATATCATATACAATTCCTAACGGAGCAAAAATACGATGGGTACCAAATATACCGTCAATGATTATCTCTAAAACTTCAATATTAATCACAACAAATCCCACATAAACAATAACATGCAAAAAACCCGCAATTGGTCTTTTTACCATTTTTGTTTGGCCAAGTGCAATGATTGCCATATTCTTCCAACGTTCTGATGGATTGTCATTTCTATCTACATCCTTACCTAATTTAATATTACGAAGAAGTTTTTTTACATTAATGGTAAAATAACCTATTCCGATACATAAAAGAATTATAAATAAAATATTACTTAAATAGTTCATATTGTGGGTTTTAAAACTTTTTATTTTTGAATGGTATCGTTTGCAGTTGGTCCGACGTAAGGCTTATTTTTTTTACCAAAAAGCGAAACATTTATATATCTTGTAGGATTTAATCTTAAATCTTGTAAAAGTAATTCTAACTCTTTTGAAGATTTAGTAAAATTAGTATACATGGCATCATCTTTTACTAATTTACCCATTGTACCTTTTCCAGATTCGATTCCTGAAATAATTTTATTTACGTTAGCTAAAGTTTTTTCAAGTGATTTTATTGTTTTTCCTATTTCCGCTTTAGCCAAAGTATCAGATAATTTAGAGAAATTTTTAGAAGCATTCTCCGCGTTAGTCAAAGTATTTGAAATTTTCTTCTCATTAGTAGCCAATAAACTATTTGCTTTTACAGAAGCTTCTTTAAATTGGAGCATCGTTTGGTTTAAATTATCTAAACTTTGTTTTAAATTTTGACGTGTATTGGCATCTAAAACCTGATTCATACTAACTAATAATTCGTTAACATTATCAAGGACTTTTTCGACTCTTATTTTTAAAGGATCAATTTGACCAGCAAAACTATCTAACATTCCGGTTTTTGCACTACCAATCAAAAAATCTCCTGATTCTGCTGGAGTTTTATTTGCTGTATTTACAATTATTGCAATTTGTTTATCGCCAATAGGACTTGGTGCATAAATTTGAGCAATACTACCTTTAGTAATAGGAAAGTCGTTTTTT
>JBLIJW010000205.1:0-3002 GCA_047636155.1 Flavobacterium sp.
GTGCCGAGAGAAATATGGGAGAAAATAAGAAAAAATACAAAATATTTTTCATTCTTTTTCGCTAAAATTATTTTTTTTGAGCCGCAAATATACTTATTTATGAACAAATTACCATAAGCTTGCTGCAAATTCCCTGATCACAAGAGCAAGCTATAAGTACTTTATTCATTAATTTTAGTTTTAGAAAATAGTGGAAAGTTAAACTTTTTAGCTTAAAAGTATATTGAATTTTAAGAAGGAAAAAGTATGGAGAGGATACATTTAAACACGCATAAAAATAAAAACATACTACTTTTATCGAACTGTCTAAAAAAATTAAAGGATGTTGCGGAATCCAAACGAAAATCTACAACAACTTCGCCATGGCAGTTTTAATAATTTCTATATTTCTTTCTCTATTTGGCTTGTTCGCTTTCTTTTGATCTTGCACCATCGTTCTCATTAAATTAATCACCACTTTATCAAAATTAAAACCTTTAAACTGCTTTCCTTTGGCAATCATATCATCCACTAAATTTTGGATTGCTAACGTGTTATTCGTTTCAGAAATTTGTTTGAATGCTTTTTGAAACAACACTTTAGTAACATCATCACCTGTTAAAAACATGCCAGAAACAACACTTTTTGCAATAAAAGGAAGTTCGGATTCGTCTTTTTCTTCAATAAAAATTCTTGTTAATGGGGTTGCTAAAATCTTTCTAACTTCATCGGGCAATTCTTTAGATTTAACAATAGCAGTCTGTTTATCAACATAATACATAGAAACCAAGGCTTTACCTAAAACAGAATACGATTTACTTTGCAATCCTTTTTCAAAAATAGGTTTTAGTTCAGGATCAATTAATTTTCCTAACGTATTAATTGCCTCTGCTTGCACCAATGTCTTTGAATCGTTATTTGCAATTTCCATGATTTTTCTGATGGCATCTTTTTTAGAAAATTTATTAATCAAATCAATCTTCTGTAATGCTAAAATTCTAAGCTTATAAGAAACGTCCTCTAAAGCACCCACAACTGCATTAAAAGCAATTTTATCATCTTGTTTCTTTGCTACTTCTAAAAAGGCCTCTCTTCGATGCCCGTAATTATCAGCATTTTTAAGCTGAAAAATATAATCACTTAAAACTTTGTTTTCATTTAGTTCACAAAGCAAAGCTCCGTCGGCATTTACCTGAATTAAATTGGGTTGTTTCGTATACGGAAAAGTAAAGGATGCATCATTTGCATCAACAAAAACATGATGTCTTGTTCTGTTTGAACCTTCAAAAATATCGACAGCAAAAGGGAATTTAAAGGTTTCTGATTGCAGTTGAACAATATTTACCGTCACTGTTTTTCGCAACGTATTATAATCGTAAGAAATTTGTATATCTGGATGACCTGCTCCAAAGTACCATTGATTAAAAAACCAATTCAAGTCTCTACCAATAAGTTTTTCAAAAATTAAACGCAACTGAGGCACTTCTGCTGATTGGTATTTATAAGTGTTTAAATACTGCTTTAATCCTAAGAAAAAAGCTTCGTCCCCAATATACGTGCGTAACATGTGTAAAATTGATCCTCCTTTATTATAACTTACCAAATCAAACATATCTTCCTTATCATCATAGGTGTAACGTACTAAATCTTTGTCCGCACTCTGTCCTTGTAAATAAGCTTGCACATTTTCGTAAAAATGCATTTCAGAATTTACTTTTCCGTATTTGTAGTCTCTCCATAAATACTCACTATAATTCGCAAAAGATTCGTTTAAGGTTAAGTTACTCCAACTTTCTGATGTTACTAAATTTCCAAACCAATGATGAAAAAGTTCGTGAGCAATGGTGTTTTCTTGTATGTTTTCGTCAATTAATTGTCCTGGTTTTTGATAGGCTTGTTCACCATGCATTACCGCAGTTGTGTTTTCCATAGCTCCAGAAATATAATCTCTACCAACAATTTGGCTGTATTTGTTCCAAGGATATTCAACGCCTAATTTATCAGAAAAGAAACCAATCATTTCTGGAGTCAATCCAAAAATATCTTTTGCGTATGGCGCATATTCTTTTTCTACATAATAATTTACAGGAATATTTTTATAAGAATCTTCGATGATTTCATACTCGCCAATTCCCATAAAAAATAAATAAGGCGCATGTTTTTGATCAAATTTCCAGTAATCTGTTCTATTCTTTCCTTTCTTGGTTTGATGGACTAATTCTCCGTTAGAGAGCGTTACATATTTACTGGGAACGGTAATGTAAATTTCTTGGGATGTTTTTTGATTAGGAGCATCTATGGTGGGAAACCAACAGCTACTTGCTTCCGTTTCACCTTGCGTCCAAATTTGTGTCGGTTTGTTTTTATCTGAGCCATCTGAATTTATAAAATACAATCCTTTGGCATCTGTAATTGCCGCACTTCCTTTTTGATACACTTTTTCTGGTTGTGCCGTATACTTTAAATAAAGTGTAAATTCTTCTGTTCTGCTAAATACTCTTGGTAAATCGATAATTAACTTTAAATTGTCGTAGAAATAATCTAGTTTTTTACCATCCATCAAAACTTGATGAATAAGCATTGCTTTCGCATCTAAAGTTATTTTATTTGTGCTATAGAAATGGGGCTTTGCAGTTAGCCAAGCTTCTCCATTCATCGTTTTCTCCTTAAAATTAAAATCTACTTTTAATTTTGTGTGTACTAAATCATGTATTTTTTCTTTTTCTGGCTGATAGCTTGCACTTTGTGAAACAGTTAATAAACTCATCATCATGAAACAATACACTAGTATTTTCTGATACCTCATACAATATTTTCTAAACAGCGAAAATACTAAATATGCTGATAGAACTTGCTAATGAGGAGTTAAAATATATAAACAGTGTTCTAGTTCTCAGTGGGCGGTGGGCGATGGTATTTTTGTATAATAAGAGAAAACCTATAACTTTTTTAAAAGCTATAGGTTTGTATATAAGAAAATAACGTTATCGTTATTTTCCCTTAAAAATAGTACTAAAACTTTC